>SVJP01000045.1 GCA_015068925.1 Oscillospiraceae bacterium | reverse complement strand
TAGAGAAAGAAAATTCTTGGAATTATGATTATGAACTGGAACTTTATAAAACCATATTAAAAGCTTGTTCTTCTGTTTGAGAAAGGAATTAATTATATTATCAATCGAAATGTGGAAAATGTTGCATTTTCATTGCGATGGAGCATGGTGTTAGAGGGAATTTTCAAGGTTGTTATTCCGACACTGCAAGCATTGATATAAAAAACAGGAGTTGAGTTGGTCAGCCTTTATCAAACCACTTTTGAGGCGTTGGAAGATTGTATCTCAAAACTGGATGCAGTTGTCTTTTCAGCACAGGATATCGGACTTCGCCATTGGATCTTTACCGCAATGATGTATAAGTTGATTTCGTTATGTTCCAAGGTAAAAACAGAAGTGATTATTCTGACCGCCCCAATCTGTTGCGGGGGGGATATTGAGGAAGGAGAAACAAACCGTTACCGCCCCGTTATCACACAACTCCATCTCATTGATGCACTGATAAAGCTTTGCTCAAAACAATTGAATTTGGAATGTACAGAGCTGGGAAGATACAGAATGTGTTCCGATGAGATTTGTGATGCTGCAAAGAAAGGGGAAAGTATTCTTTCTTTGATACCTCAATGGGAAACTTCTTCGGAAGAATTTATGATGATTAGAAAAAACTATCTTTTATATAAATAATAAGGAAAGGCAGAAACGAGTTTGATTTTCGTTTCTGCCTTCGTTTTATCAATCCGTTTTGGTAAAAAAAGGACCTGCAAATGCAAGTCCTTTTTGGTGGGCACAACAGGGCTCGAACCTGTGACCCTCTGCTTGTAAGGCAGATGCTCTCCCAGCTGAGCTATGCGCCCGTCCCAACAACATATATTATTATAGCAGAACTTGGACAAAATGTCAAGTCTTTTTTTGAAAAAAATATAATTTTTTATTTCGTTGTGGTTGGGTCAATGTTTTATTTATTCTTTTCCGTCCCAACAGTAGGTGCAAAGCTTGCATTTTTCTAAACCGATGGCTTTCACCAATCCGTCTAAAGATTGAAATTCCAAGGATTTGAAATTCATTTTTTCGCAGATGGTTTGACGAAGCTTTTTTCCCCGTTCTGTAGAAGAATCGCTGTATTCATCCAGGTATTTGAAGCCTTCTTCTCCTTCGATATCCATAATGGTTTTTCGAGTAATTAATTCCATTTCATTTTTAGAACTGGAAAAATTTAAAAATTTACAACCATACATAATAGGAGGACAAGCCGATCGCATATGTACTGATTTGGCACCGTTATCATACAAGAAATCAACCGTTTCTTTTAATTGAGTTCCTCTGACGATAGAATCATCCACAAACAACAGATTTCTGTCAGTAATCAAATCGTGAATCGGTACTTGCTTCATTTTTGCTATTTTTTTTCTATCTTTTTGTTTAGCGGGTGTGAAGCTTCTGGACCAGGTAGGGGTGTATTTAATAAAAGGACGCGCAAAAGGAATACCGCTTTTGTTTGCATAACCAATTGCATGGGGGGTTCCTGAGTCGGGCACACCGCTGATAAAATCCACATTCTCCGCATTTTTTGCTGCCTTATCATTCATCGCCATAATTTCACCGTTGCGGTTTCTCATCATCTCAACGTTCACCCCTTCATAGGTGGAGGTAGGGTAGCCGTAATAGGACCATAAAAATGCGCAAATTTTCATTTCCTTTTTTGGTTCTGTCAGACGGGTTACAGAATCGGCAGTTAATTGTACAATTTCCCCGGGACCTAAATCAAATTCTTCTTCATAGCCCAATTTTTGTGCCGCAAAGGATTCGAAGGTGACACAATATCCTTCTTCTCCTTTTCCGATTAGAACAGGGGTTCGTCCCACTAAGTCACGGGCAGCAATAATGGAACCGTCATCCTTTAAAATCAAAATGGACGCAGAGCCTTTTATGGATTCTTGTGCAAAACGGATTCCGTCTGCAAAATTATTTTTTTGATTAATCAGAGAGGCGATAATTGCAGTCGAATTCACCGCCCCACCTGTCATAGCATCAAAATGACCATGGGAGGAGGATAAATAATTTTGAATTAATTCACTTGCATTATTAATCCGTCCGATGATACAAATGGCATAAGTTCCTAAATTAGACCGAATCATCAAGGGCTGAGGATCATAGTCGCTGATACAGCCGATTGCAGAATTTCCTTGCATTTCATCAAATACGTGTTCGAATTTGGTTCTGAACGGAGAATTCTGAATGTTATGAATTTCTTTTTGCAGACCGATTGTTTCGTCGTATGCAGCCATACCGCCGCGGCGTGTTCCCAAATGTGAATGATAGTCTGTACCGAAAAATACATCTGAAATTGCATCGTGTTTTGATATTACACCAAAAAAGCCTCCCATAATAAACCTCCCAAGTTGTGTTATATAACTATTATACCACGGTTTTCGTTTTCGGTCAATAACCTGAAAAAATATTGTCATTTTGTTAAAAAAATGAAAATCCAATACCGCTTTTTGTTGTAAAATTTGAAATACGTTAAAATAAAAACAACGGAAAATCAATTGATAAAATCGATTTTCCGCAGCTGATAGGAAATATTATTTTTCAAACTTCCATTTTTGTTGAAGAATAACAGATGGTGTCATATCGTCATACTGAGAGTAGAACACAGTTGCCAGTGTGCCGTCTTTTAATTCAACGGTCGAGGGATAACCCAAATCCACAACCTGGTCATGAATAGTGTAAATATCATGACCGTAATCCCAGGTTTCCCCGTTGTCAAAGCTGATCATCACGCGGATGGCTCTGGGATTTTGACGGTGGCTGTAAGTACCGATCAATGCACCGCTGGAGTGAACCAGAATGTGACCGGGAGCACCTTCATGGTCTTCGAAAAGACGAACAGGCTTGGTCCATGTTCTGCCGTTGTCCTTTGAAATGGACTGGAGCATGGTAAATTCAGGCTGAACACGAATGTGAGTAATCAAAGTTCCGTCAGGAAGCTGTGCGGTGTAGGGTTCGCAGTTTTCTGTAGATTCGCCCAAATCAACATATTCAAATTCGCCTACCTTTTCAAAAGTACCGTCCAGATTGAGGATGTGTGCTTCCAAATCGTGGCAGTTGTTGTTGACCGAACCAACCCACAAAATTTCGCCGTTTTGCAGTTCGATGGGGCCGTGGGGAGAAGAAACAGGGCTCTTCATCAAAGGACCAAAGGTCACCCCGTTGTCATAACTGATTTTAAAGGTAACTCCCAACACCTCCGCTTCTTCTTCGGGAGTAACGGTGTCCATGTAAGCCATAGCGTATGCACCGATTTCCTTTGCCTGGGTGTCCCAATCTTCCCAGTCGTTATCGGTGTAGGTCTTGGTGTATTCTCTCATTCTTTCATTAGAAATGTTAAACGATGTCACAATCAGACCGCTTTCCCCGAAAGGACAAAGTCCCCCGTCACGGTCGTCTAACACTGTGTCAATCACAGGTGCGGGTACGGTGTAGGTTTCTCCTTCGTTTTCAGAAATGCTGAGCACTGTTTTACCGAAGGGGCAAACGTGCCGTCTCCGATAGCCCGAAGCCGCAACCGCAATTCTGCCGTTTTTTAATCTTGCCACTGTAGGCCAGGCAAATTTACAATGCTTGCTTTCAAAATTACTCATAATCGTTTGGAGTTCGCCAATTAATATTATTTTCATTACTAACATCCTTTCTTTATTTATTATGATATTGCCATTGTATCACATAAAAACCAAAAAGACAATATCCAAAAGGGACATTTTTTGCTGTTTTTCTTCCCTTTTGGAAAAGATATAAAAATTTTTGAAAAACATTTCCAAAACGAACCTTTTTCGTAAAAATACTCCGAAATGGAAATGGATTTTTAAAAAAATGTATGGTATAATAAAAATAACCTAAAAATTTTAAGGGGGAATTTTTTATGAAAAAAACATTAGCATTACTGTTGGCTTTGACCTTAGCCTTCAGTTGCATCACCGTTTTGGCAGGAGAAACAAGTGATGTGTATGAACAGACAGTGGTAGAAACAATTACTTATGATGATCTGGACGCAAACCTGAAAGATAAAAACGGAAATGCGTATCGCGCAACAGATCCAACCGGTAATGTTTACTACAAGATGAACGCTGTCCAAGCTTATCTGCATCAGGATGACCAGTATAAAGATAAGACATTTGAGCTTCCTTTGGAAGACGGCGGTGAGTATGTTTTTGAGTATAAGGCAAATATTCGTTCTTGTTCAGCATCCCCAAGACATGCTCAGATTGGTGCTTATTTAAAGTATGATGATTCAACCTCATCTTTTCCTTATATTGGTTTTCGGATTGATGCACGGTATAATGCAAGTAACACTAAGTTAGTATCTGTTACTCCGCAGTTCCATTTTCATTATGGAGAAAGAGTAGGCACTACCGGTGATACGGTAGTGAATACACCTATCGGTGATGCGTTTACGCTGACAGCGGGTGAGGATGCTAAGTTTTGCTGGTACACCTTCCGTAATATCTATAATTTAGATACTAAGAAAGCTACTTTGCAGATTTTCGATGCGGCAGGAACTAAAGTTCAGGAAGTTACCTATGATATGCCTGATAAAATTCCCGGAACCGATCGCACCATTTCTTATAAAAATATGAAAACTGCTTATTTAGAAGTAAGTGCTTCAGTTATCTATGTGGGAATTGATGATTATAAAATCACAAAAACAGTAGCAAAACCTGTTACCGCTAAATTTGACGATACTATGGTAGATGTTACTTATAACGATGTAACCATTCCTTCCGGTAAGGTAACTGCTGTTCCTTATAACAGTTCTGAAACTGCAACCTTTACCGTTTCTCCCAAGAATGGTTATGAAGTAGATGAAATTCTGGTCAACGGAGAAGCAATTGACAGCAAAACAGCAGTCAGCTTTACTAAGCTGCAAGATGCTGCAACCTTCGAAGTAAAGATGAAGGATGTTCGTTATGTTGAAACTCAGCAGATGGTAACCCACGAAGATAAAGATGCCATTCCTTTTGCGAATGCAACCACTTATGGGGAATACATTGTATCCGAAGGGAACAATCAGTATTATAAAGCTGTAGCAGCTGATGCTACTTTGAAAGCTTCTTATTACGATACCACCGAAATGAGCAACATTACCATGGGCAGCGATGGGGAATATATCATCCGTTATAAAAAGAAATTTGCAAACCATGGTGGAAATGGTGTTCAGAACACGAATGTAAACGTGTATTATAACAATTCCGGTACCGGAGCACAGCATCCCTTCATGGGCTTTAAAATTGAGCCTGTGGATAGAAATGCGTTGAACATCAGCTTTATGATTCGTCACAGACCTGCAGGTTCTGATACAGAAACGACAGTACTTAATCTGCCTAAAGCATGTTCTTTCGTTCCTGAAACATGGTACACCTATGAGCATGTATATAATTTAGATAACAAGACTGCAAGTCTGCTCATTTATGATGAAACAGGAAAACAGATTTTTGATTACACCATGGATTTCCCCGAACAGGGAGTTTACGGTCCTTTCAGATTCTGTTACATCCGTTCTAATATTTCTAACAATGCATGGGTTGGAATCGATAACTTCCAGATTTTAAAATCTACCAAAAAGGGCATTGAAGCTATTTACGACAGCACCATGGGTACTGTAACTTGTGACGGAGCTCCGGTTGCAAACGGAGAAGAAATCGTTGTTGATTACAATGATAGTGCAGCTTCAACCTTTGCTGTTGCACCCAAAGAAGGCTATGTAATTGACAAGATTTTGGTAAATGGTGCAGAAATGGCAACAGATACCGTTACATTTAAAAATGTAATTACAGATCAGACTTTGGAAGTTGTATTTAAGGAAAAGCCGGCAGTTGCACCTACTGTTTCTGTTGCTCCTACCTACAGCTTTGATGCAAATTACAAAGACGGTGCAGCACAAGTTGCTTACTTTACCGTAAACCCCGGTTATGGCTATACCTTCTCTGACGGGATTGCTAAGATTTGCGAAGCAGGAAACAATGCTGAGGCAATGAAACTGGAAAGTGCAAAAACGATGTCTGATTATATCAACAATAACTGGGATGGCAGATATGGTATCAGAGTGTTCGGTGCTGGTTTGGAACAGGGGGCATCCTATGTTTTGGCACCTTACCTGGTAGCACAGGATAATAACGGAAACACCGTTACCATTGACCCTGTAGCAGACAATGATGTAGCCGACTACACCTTCACCTTCGGGGAATAAAACAAAAACCAATCAAGATGTCTTGCCGATTCGGCAGGGCATCTTTTTTATATTTCTCGTCCATGAAAGAGATCAAGTTACAAAGAAATGAACTGGGTTTCCAATCAATGGAAAAAACATGGAAATTTTTTAAAAAACATTTCCAAAACGGACGTTTTTTGCTTAGAAATGTACGAAATGGAAATTGTGTTTTTTCAATAAATATGCTATAATAGAACCATGTAAATTATAAAGGAGGACGCTCGTGAAAATTTATAAAATTTCTTCCAATGAAACTATGGATTATGGGGCAATGGAACTGAAAAAATATCTGCACATGATGATGCCTGATGCAGGCTTGATAAAAATTGCTTATAACCCTAATGCACAGGATGGATTTCGTCTTGGACTGATGCAGGATTTCGGATTGGACGTGTCAGATGTGGAGAACCCAGAGCTTGACGATATTCTCTATATCAAAACAGATGAACATGGCGGAATCATTGCAGGGGATAATTACCGTTCCGTATTGCTGGCGGTGTATGAATACCTTCGTCAGAACGGTTGCCGTTGGCTGATGCCCGGCAAAAACGGGGAGTTTATCCCCATGCAGGAGATTGTTCCCGTGGAATATCGCCACAAAGCAACCACCCGTTTTCGCGGTTGGTGCAACGAAGGCTCCATCTCCCAAAAAAGCATTCTTGATTTTATCGAATTTACTCCTAAAATCGGAATGAACACCGTAAAAATGCAATGGCGCCTTCCTTACGGATTTTATGAACGCCATTATGAACATATTCACAACAAAGAAAACCGTTCTTTGGATTCGGTCTGCAAACCCCAGATGTTACAATGGACCAAGGAATGTGAAGAAGAAATTAAAATGCGTGGGTTGACCTTGTTTGTACTGGGTCACGGCGTTACCATAGACGGCATCGGCATGGATGCATCCGCTTGCTGGAAAATGGCGGATGAGGATATTCCCCAAGAGGTCAGACCTTTTCTGGCACTGCGAAACGGGGAACGGACCATGTTCGGAGGAGTTCCCACCAACACCAATCTTTGTATGTCAAACCCCGAGTCTCGTCGTCGTTGCGTGGATTATCTGGTTGACTACATAACAACCCATACCAATGCGGACTATTTCATGATTGGTTTGGCAGACGGGATGAACAACCATTGCGAATGTGAAAATTGTCGCAAACAAACTCCTTCTGACTGGTACATTCTTTGGCTGAACGAGTTGGATGAGGCGTTAACAAAAGCGGGAAGTGATGCGAAACTTTGTTTCAGCATGTATGTAGATTGTTGTTTCCCACCCAAATATTCAAAAATCAAAAACCCCCAACGGTTCGTTATGACCACGGGATTCAGCTCCAGAACGTATACCAGAACATTGCGAAATGACGGAAGCGAGGTTATTCCTCCTACATTTTCTTTGAATCATAACACCATGGCAAAGGATTTGGACGAGGCATTTGCTTTGCGACGGAACTATTTGAAAACAGCCTTTGACGGGAAAATCACATTGGCAAGTGAATATCATTTTTGGTATCATCGCTTTTTGGATGTGGCAGACTCGGAGATGCCGAAGCGTTTGGAAGAGGATTTGAAGGCGTATAAAGAAGAGGGATTCGGCGGAATGATTCATTTTATCTGTCCTCGTCATTCCTTCCCCAACGGACATAGTTTTTACTCCCATGCAAGAAACGCTTTTGATGATTCCCTTTCTTTGGAGGAAATCAGAAAGGATTATTTCTCCTGTGCTTACGGAGAATGGGCGGATGAGGCGGCTGATTTGTTTGACCGATTGGGACATGTGTTTGATTTCGATTATGCAGAAGGGGAAAAGGGAAATGAAAAGGGTGCTTACTGCAATCCTCAAATTGCAGAACAGTTGAAGGGTGTCCAAGCACTTTCCGAAGAAGCAATTGCCCTTTCCGAAAAAATGAACAAGCCCTTGCCCGCCATTATGGCAATCCACCGCAAACTGCTTTATTATTACGGCATTTATTTTGCACAAATCGGTAACTTTCTTCACGAAAAAGCAAAGGGAGAGAACCAAAAAGCAAAGGAACTGTTTGAAACCTTCCGTTTGGAATTCGGCAAACTCGAGGCGGAAATTGAAGATTATTACGATCATCACATGGTTATTAAATCCCTTCGTCTGATTTCGGAGGATTTGGGATTTGAAATACAATAACGAAAAGGAGTGACAGATGCCCATGGAAATTTATAAGATTACTTCCAATGATATCATTGATTATGCCGCATCGGAATTACGGAAATATCTTCACATGATGATGCCTGATGCAGGCTTGATCGAAATTGCCTACAACCCTGATGCACAAGAGGGATTTCGTCTTGGACTGATGCAGGATTTCGGGTTGGATGTGTCTGATGCGGAGGACACGGAACAGGATGATATTCTCTACATCAAAACAGATGAGTCGGGCGGAATCATTGCAGGGGATAACTACCGTTCCGTATTGCTGGCGGTATATGAATACCTTCGTCAGAACGGCTGCCGTTGGCTGATGCCGGGCAAAAGCGGTGAGTTTATTCCGATGAAAAATGTGGAACCCGTCAGCTATCGCCACAAAGCAACCACAAGGGTTCGGGGATGGTGCAATGAAGGCTCCATTTCTCAACAAAGCTTAATTGATTTTGTGGAATTTACTCCCAAAGTGGGAATGAATACGGTAATGCTCCAATGGAGATTGCCATATGGTTTTTATGAACGGCATTATGAGCATTTGTTTAATCAGGAAAACAGAGGGTTGGATTCGGTAAGTAAGCCTCAGATGTTACAGTGGACCAAGGAATGCGAAGAAGAAATTCAAAAACGGGGACTCATTCTCCACGCCTTGGGACATGGTATTTTGACAGATGGTATCGGTATGGATGCATCAGCTCGCTGGGCAATGGATGACGAGGATGTTCCGGAAGATGCAAGACAGTTCCTTGCACTGATGAATGGCGAAAGAAAACTGTTTGGCAGAATTCCTACCAATACCAATTTGTGTATGTCAAACGTTGAGGCTCGTCGTCGTTGTACCGAGTATGTGGTAAACTATGCAAAAACTCATACCAACGTACATTTTCTTCATGTTTGGATGGCAGATGGCATGAACAATTACTGTGAATGTGAAAATTGTCGGAGCCGGCGTCCGTCTGACTGGTATGTGCTCTGGATGAACGAAATTGACGAGGCGTTGGCAAAGGAAAATCTTGATACCAAGATTGTATTTATCCAATATGTAGATGCAACTTTTGCGCCTTTGTTTGAAAAAATCAAACATCCCGACCGTTTTGTTACGGCAACAGGGTATAGCTCAAGAACCAAGGCTTATAGCTTAAGAACTAATGATGAGCCTGTGATTTTGCCTGAATTTTCTTTGAACAATAATAAAATGGCAAAGGATTTGGATGAGGCACTTGCTCAATTCCGCGACTATAAACGGGCATTTGACGGCGAAAGCTTTGCATTTGAATATATGTTTTGGTGCGATTTGTTCCTGGATGTTGCAGGAAACTATATTCCCTATCGTTTGGCCGAAGATTTGCAGGCATATAAAAAGGATGGATTTCAAGGATTTATTCATTTTATTTGTCCTCGCCACGCTTTCCCCAACGGACATACCTTCTATTCTCATGCAAGAAATCTCTTTGATGAATCCACTCCCTTGGAAGAGCTGAGAAAGGATTATTTCTCTTATGCTTACGGGGATTGGGCAGAGGAAGCACTATCCTTGTTCGATGAAATTGGAGAAGTGTTTGACTATCTCTTCACGGCAGGACACAAAGGAAATGAACAGGGAAGTTATGTGAATGTTGAACAGGCGGAACAATTGAAAAAATCGGCAGAATTGTCCGAAAAAACAGTTGCTCTTGCTGAAAAGATGAACAAGCCCTTGCCCGTCCTTCAGGCAATATCCCGTAAATTGCTTTATTACTACGGTTTGTATCTGAAGGATATAGGAGAATCCCTCTCTGTAAAAGCAACAGGGGACAATGAAAAGGCAAAAGAACTTTTTGAAACATTCCGTTTGGAATTCGGCAAACTCGAGCCGGAAATCGAAGATTACTATGATCACCATATGGTCATTAAATCCTTCCGAACCATTTCGGAGGATTTGGGCTTTGTGATACAATAATATTTTTTAAAGGAGGAAACTCAAATGAAAGCAAGACAAGCAGTATCGTTAATCCTGGTTCTGGCAATGTGCTTAAGCTTTATGACCGCATTCGCTGAAACTACGGATTACACCAACACGGATTATTATGAGACAGTGGTTGAAACCATTGATTATAGTGATCTGGCAACAGACAGCAAGTTTTATGCAACAGAAACAAACGGTAACGTTTTCTACAAGGTAAACGCTACCACAGGCTACTTGCATCAGGGGGATCAGTATGCAAGTAATATGTTTGAAAAACCCCTGGTAAACGGCGGGGAGTACATGATTGAGTATAAGGCTTATACCTATGGTATTTCTGCTACAGCCAGAAATGCATCCTATGGTACATACCTCAAGCATAACGACTCCGGTTCCGACTATCCTATGCTTGGTTTTAAATTGAATGTTAATTTTGGTACCGCAGATTACAAGCAGGTGCTGGTAACCCCGAATTTCCATTTCAGATACGGAAAAAGATCTACAGGCGAAACTTTGGTAGATACTCCCATCGGAGATGCTTTTTATCTGAATGCTGCAACTTGGTATACCTTCCGTTACATTTATAACTTGGATACCAAAAAGGCTACCATGCAGATTTATGATGCAGCAGGCACTACTTTGGTAAAAGAACTGACCTATGATATGCCTACCACCGTTCCCGGAAAAGATAAGACCATTTCTTACGATAACATGAAGTTCTATTATCTGAATGCGTCTGCAACCATTATCTGGGTTGGAATTGACGATTTCAAAATCGTAAGAACCGCTGCAAAGCCTGCAGTTGTGAACTTTGACCCCAATAAGGTTTCTGTAAGTTATGAAGGAAAAGAAATAAAGAACGGTGAAACATTCCCCATTCCTTACAATTCTACCACTCCTGCAAAGTTTACTGTAACTCCCAAGGGAACCAATGAGGTCAGCAAGGTTTTGGTAAACAACAAAGAGGTTTCAGGAACAACCAGCTTTGAAGTAACTTCCGTAAAAGGAGATACCACCATTGACATTCTGGTTAAGGGTGCTCCTGAGGTAAAGAGCGTAACCATAACAGGCACTCCTCAGGTTACTGATGTGTTAACCGCAACTGCTGTCATTACAGATGGTGACGGAGATAAGGTCTCTGCAGAATATCAGTGGGAATTTTTAGATGGCGCCGAATGGAAACCCATTACCGGTGCAACCAATCAGGACTATGAAATTACCGACAGTGTGCTTGGTAAGCAATTGAGAGTTGTGGTAACTCCCAAGAGTGATCAGGATCCTAAGACAGGAACTCCCTTTCCCTCTGCTCCGACAGAAGCGGTGACTCCTTACAAGGAACCCTCTGAAACTGAGTGGCTTCAAGCACCCATGACCTATGAAGATCAGGAAGGGGTTTCCCTGGAAAGTGCTACTACAGCCAATGCATATGTCATTGATGAAGGGGAAAATAACTACTGGGGTGCAATTTCAACTTCTTCAGACAGAATGAAAGCCTTCTATCTGAATGCTGATAATAAAATCATGGGTACATCAGGGGAATATACCATTTCTCATGATATGAAGTTTGGCGCAGTCGGTGCTACAACAAATATTCAAAGTGCACAGGTTTCTTTGTACTACACCAAATCTTCAAGCAATAATCCCAACTGTTTTATGGGCTTTGGTCTTGCACCTTCTAATGTAGTAGGAACAAATTCTGTAAAAACGGACATTTTATTCCATTATCGTTGGAGAGAACCGGGTGCAAAAAGTGATACAGAAACAAGTGTTGTAGTATCTGACGAACCCTGGATTTTCAATCCGAATGAATGGTATTCCTTTAAGCATGTGTACAATCTGGATTCTTCTCCCAAAACCGCAAAGCTGTATATCTATGACAGCACCGGTAAGGAAGTAAAGACTGTGACTTATGAATTGCCCAACGCAATTCCCACCAGTCCCAGCGGATTTAATCCTAAATATGATGAACTCAGCTTTACCTATGTTCGTGCCAATGTTTCTTACGGCGCAAAGATTGGTGTTGACAATCTGGCAATTGCAAAAACCATTCGCAAGCCCGTAACCGTAAGCTTTAACGATGCAAAGGTAGCAGTAAGCTACAACAATAAGAAGGTTGCAAACGGCGGCAGAGTTATGGTTCCCTATAACAGCGAAACCCCTGCAGTCATCAATGTAACACCTTTAAAGGGTGCGGTGATCGACAAGATTTTGGTTGACGGAACAGATGTCGGAACAGAATCTGCTCAATTGACCTCCGTTACCAAAGCAATGGATGTTAAGATTCTGGTTGAAGAAGCTCCCGTTGTGGAAAGTGTTTCTATCGATGGTGTTGTTCAGATCGGTGAAACTTTGACCGCAAACGCAAAGATTACTGATATCAACGATGATAACATTACCGCAAATTATCAATGGCAGTCCAAAGAAGCTGAAGGTTGGAAAAACATCACCGAAAAGGGAACCGAACAGACTTATGTGATTCCCGAAACGATGCTTGGAAAACAATTGAGAGTGATTGTAACTCCTGTCAGCGATGTAGAACCTAAAACAGGTGCGGACTTTACATCTGCTGAAACCGCAGCAGTAACCGCGGTTACCTTGCCTCCTTCTGCTGAAGATTTGAAGGTAACAGGGGAATATGATGTTTCCTGTAAGCTGGTTGTAGATTATAAATATCTGAAATCCGAAAGCAATATAGCAGAAGGAAACAGTGATATTATCTTTGAAACCGCAGATACCGAGGATGGAAAATACACCTCCGTTCAGACTTCTGTAAGCAAAGAATATGTAATTCAGAATGCAGATGCAGGAAAATGGATGAGAGTTCGTGTCATCCCTAAAGACTTGCACGGTGTTGCAGGGGCAGAATTGAAATCCACCCCCGTTCAGATTTCCAATAAGATTGCTTTCTTCGTAGCAACAGACGGGGATGACCAGAACGAAGGTTCTATCGAAAAGCCCTTTGCTACCATTGAAAAAGCAAGAGATACCATCCGTGCAATGAAGGGTAATCTGCCCAACGTTAGAAGCTGCAAGAGATGCTGCAAGAAAGATTGACGGCGAAGTTATCATCAATATCCGCGGTGGTAAATACCATGTTACTTCTACGTTGGAATTGACCGAAGCAGATAACAACACCACCTACCGTGCCTATAAGGACGAAGAGGTTATCTTCAATGCGGCAAATGTTCTTGATCCCGCTGATTTCAAACCCATTAGCGCGGAAAAGAAGGCACTGATCATTGACCAGAAGGCTGCCGCAAACGTTAAAATGATTGATTTGAAAGCTCTGGGAATCACAGAGTATGGTTCTATCAAATGCGTTGGCTTTAACGCTAACAGAGATAAGGGGCAAGCTCCTGTTTTGTTTGTAAACGATAAAATGCAAACTGTTGCAAGATACCCCAATGCTGATTATGTTGAAACAGGAACAGTACTGGATGCAGGAAAAACAAATTCTGACCAGGGCTGGACCATGCAGGTGGATGCAACCACAAAGGGCAGAATGAAGAAATGGACTGCTTCCAAAGACATCTGGATGTTTGGTTATTTCATGCATGACTGGGCAGAATCCAACTTGCCCGTAAAAGAATTCAGCGCGGCAGCAGGTACCGTTACCAGCGGATATAACGGTCATTACGGTATTACCGAAGAACGCCGTTACTACTATTATAATCTGCTGGAAGAATTGGATGCTCCCGGTGAATGGTACTTAGACCGTGAAGAAGGCGTGCTTTATCTGTATCCTTCCGAAACCATGGAAAAGGTTGAATTTGTTACCTTTGATTCTCCCGTTATCTATGCTTTGAATTCTAAAAATGTGACCATTAAGAACTTGAAGTTTGAACAGGGTCTGGATACTGCAATCAACGCAAAAAATGTTGACGGATTTGTGATAGACAATTGTGATATCAGCGGATTTACCGGCTACAGTGTTTCAATCAGCGGTGCAAATACCA
>SVJP01000044.1 GCA_015068925.1 Oscillospiraceae bacterium | reverse complement strand
ATGGAGCAAATGGAAGAATTGCTTCGCTTGTTCGGATACAATCCAAACACCATCAGACGGTATACAGAAGCTTCCGATGCTCGTGTTTTTGTTTCAGACCGTTCTACATTACGTTTACATCCGGATGGATTGTTGGAGTATAATGCAACAGAAGCAAGATATGGGATTTCTCTTTCAGACATGGAAGGAACAGGGGGAGACGCGAAAAGCTTTTTGGAATCTGTAGATCGAACAGCAGATTGGATTTTTCGTTTGTTTCAAATTTTGGGATGGGAGGATTTGCCCAAAATGCGAGTCACTTCGGATATTTCTGAGCAACATTACGAAACCTTTTCCTTTACCATGGATTATCAGGTCAACGGTCGGCCCGTGGCAGTCAATTATCAAGGCTCAGAGCTGGTAAATCCTTTGCATCACGGTGCGGTATTGGAAATTCAAAATAACCGAATTACTTCCATTCGGATTTTATTGCGGGATTATCAGACTACAGAGGAACAGATTACCAATATGCCCCTGGTATCTGCTTTAGATATGTTCTCGGCAGGTACGGAGGAATCCTATGAGGCAGAGGATGTTTCCTTGTATTTTATTGATAATGGCAGAGAAAAATTGGTGAAGGCTTGCTGGAGTGTTGTGTTGTCTAACGGTGAGGCTGTAGCCATCAGCGAGGAATAAACCATGAATCACATTAAAATTAAATTGGTTTTTATCGTTTTGTTTTTGTTTATCAATCTGTTTTTAGGATATTTGCTGTATCATTCTCATTGGCAGGAAACCAGTATCAGTGAAGAGGCGGTGCAGCATACTGTTTCTGCGTTAAGAAAAAGAAATGTACAGGTTGATAAATCAATCATTCCAAGAAGTAATCAGAAAATGAGAGAAGTATCTGTCAAAAACATTGTGGAGGATAGTTCCTCTTTTGTGGCATTGCTGCAAGAAACGGGATGGAAAAAGATAGACTCCGGTTTTCAACGAAACAGTGAAATGATTCTGTTTTCGGACGGAAAATTCGAATATACCGGTAAGATAGCATTGGAAAAAGAGTTATCGGGCGAGCAGCTTTCTGATGCTGTCCTGAAAAAATTAAAGGATTTGTGCATTGATATTAAAGGCATCAAGTTGAAAACCATTGAGCAAGTAGAAAAGGGAATGCGATTGGAGTATGTGCAGACCTATGAAGGGTATGAAATTTTCGGCACCCGGTTGACTGTGTCGGTAAAAGGTTCTGCCATTGTTTCACTTTACGGTATCTGGTTAGAACCGATGGATATCCAATCCAAGCGGCAAGATACCTTGTTTGCTACAGAAGCGCTTGTTCAATTTGCCCAAGAGGAACACCATTCTCCTGTACGAATTACCGAAATCAAAAGCGGCTATTATATCAGCGAATTAGATGAAAATATCTCTCATAAGGTAATGCAGATGTTACCGAGTTTTCAGATAACAACCGCTTTAGGTACTAAATTTTACTATGACGCAAGAAGTCCGCAACAATAAATTTTTGTTATTTTTTTAAAAAAGTCTTTTCATTACTGTATTTTTATGATATAATAAAATATAGTATATTCCGACTCTAAAGAAGAGTCTGTTTTGATAGATACATAAAAGGTGGGAATCGAATGGATAAATTTGTGATAACCGGGGGAAATCCGCTGCATGGCGAAGTAATAGTCAGTGGTGCAAAAAATGCAGCGGTGGCTATTTTAGCAGCAGCGGTTTTGGTGGAAGATACCTGTGTCATTGAAAATGTACCGATTATCAAAGATGTAAAAGTAATTCTGGAAATTTTGCGTCAGCTTGGAGCCGAAGTCCAGATGCAGGAAAACGGAACAGTGGTGATGAATTGCAGTAACTTGAATACCTTTGAAGCCACCTCCGATTTGGTACGTAAAATGCGAGCATCTTATTATTTATTGGGCGCTCTTTTGGGTCGCTTTGGAAAAGCACAGGTTTCCTTGCCCGGAGGATGTGATTTCGGAGGTCGTCCCATTGATCAGCACATCAAAGGCTTTGAAGCCATGGGTGCCATGGTAAAGGTGGAGCACGGTAACGTCTATGCTACCACGGTAGAAGGGATGAAGGGCAATTCTGTTTATATGGACAAGGTCTCTGTTGGTGCTACCATCAATATTATGATTGCAGCAACAAAAGCACAAGGAATGACCATTATTGAAAATGCTGCCAAAGAACCCCATGTGGTAGATTTAGCAAATTTCTTAAATTATATGGGTGCCAATATTAAGGGTGCCGGTACAGATGTAATTAAAATCAAAGGTGTAGACAAGCTCCACGGCGGTACCTACTCCATTATCCCTGATCAGATAGAAGCCGGCACTTTCTTGGTTGCGGCAGCAGCTTGCGGTGGCGATGTGTTGGTGAAGAATGTAATTCCCAAGCATTTGGATGCTATTACTGCAAAGCTTGTGGAAATGAATGTTGAAATTGAAGAAATGGATGATGCAATCCGTGTAAAACGAAGCGGAAAAATTACAAAAGCAAATGTAAAGACCTTACCCTACCCCGGTTTTCCGACTGATATGCAACCTCAGATTGTGGCATTATTGTCTGTTGCGGAAGGAACCAGCATGGTAACCGAGGATGTGTGGGACAATCGGTTTCAATATGTAAGCGAATTAAAACGAATGGGCGCACAAATCAGTGTGAATGGAAAAACCGCGGTAATTGAAGGAGTAGGAAATCTGACAGGTGCTCCCGTGCGGTCAACCGACCTTCGTGCAGGTGCTGCAATGTTGATTGCAGGTCTGATGGCAAAGGGAACCACTGAGCTTCAGAATTTAGAGCATATTGACCGTGGTTATGAAAATTTCGAGCAAAAATTGTGTGGGTTAGGTGCTCAACTGGTACGGGAGAAAATGGAGGAATAAACTGTGCTGGAAATGTGTACGTTGTTTAGTGGAAGCAGCGGAAATTGTGTATATGTCAGCGACGGAGAAACCCGTTTGCTGGTTGATTGCGGTGTAAGCGGAAAACGAATAGAGTCAGGTTTAAAAAGTATCGGTGTGGATCCGAAACAAATCAACGGGGTGTTGCTCACTCATGAGCATAGCGATCACGTTGCTTCGGTTGGAATTTTGCACCGTCGTTACGGATGGAATCTTTATGCCAATAGCCTGACTTGGAATGCTGCAAAGTCAGTTGTAGGCAAGATTGATGCATCTTGCCTGCATTTTTTTTGCGAGCCCTTTCAGATAGGAAAAATCGGCATCAATCCGTTTTCCATTCCTCATGATGCGGCAGACCCTGTGGGTTATCGATTTCAAAAAGAAGGTGCCTGTGTTACGGTTGCAACAGATTTGGGCGTCATCACTCCTCAGGTAGAAGAAAATTTAACGGGAAGCGATGTGGTGTTATTAGAAGCCAATCATGATGAAGAAATGCTCAGAATGGGACCCTATCCTTATCCCTTAAAACGAAGAATCTTAAGTAACTCAGGGCATTTGTCCAATGAAAATGCAGGGAAGCTTTGCGTCCGCCTTGCAAAAAGCGGAACAAAGGAATTTTTATTGGGTCATTTGAGCATTCACAATAATATTCCCGAATTAGCATATCAAACTGTGGTATCCGTTTTGCAGGAACATGCAATGTTGGAGCAGGTTAAAATTGCGGTAGCCCCTCGAGAGGGAGCCAGTTTCCGTTATACAGTAGGTGGTTGAGATGCAAAAAATTAAAATTGTTTGTGTAGGAAAAATCAAGGAAAAATATTTTACTGCCGCTCTGGAAGAATACGAGAAACGGTTAAGCCGTTACTGTAAATTTGAAGTGATAGAGGTGGCGGATGTGAGTGTACCCGACCGTCCTTCTGATGCTCAAATTGCAGATGTGCTCAGAAAAGAAGGAGAAAGTATTCTAAAAAAAATAGAAGGAGAGAAACAAATTGTTGCTCTTTGTGTGGAGGGAAAGCAGAAAACATCAGAGCAATTTGCATCCTTTTTATCTCAAAGCGCATTGGCAGGAGACTGCCTTTGTTTTGTGATAGGCGGTTCTCATGGTTTGTGGGAAGAAGTGAAAAAGAAAGCAACCTTAAGACTTTCATTTTCGGAGATGACCTTTCCCCATCAATTGATGCGAGTAGTGTTGGCAGAACAAATTTATCGGGGATTTAAAATTAATTGCGGAGAACAATATCATAAGTGAGGTGACGGAAGTGGAAATTTGGGAAACCCATTGTCATACTTCTGAGGTGAGCGGATGCGGAAAATCAACCGGCGCAGAAATGGCAAAAGCATATGCAAAAGCCGGCTACACAGGAATTGTTATCACAGATCATTTTGAAATCAATACCTTTCGGGATTGTTGTCCCTACGAAAATCCGCAGGATATGGTGAAATGGTATTTAAGCGGAAGCCAAGCTGCAAAAGAAGCAGCTGTTTGCAAGGTTTTATGGGGCATTGAACTTAGGTTTACCGAAAATACAAATGATTATTTGGTGTATGGTTTAACAGAAGAACAGCTTGTTGCATTGTGTCGTGATCATGTATTTGAATGGGGAATTAAGCAATTTTCTCACTATGCAAAGCAAAGAGGAATTTTGCTTTTTCAGGCTCACCCCTTCCGTAACGGAATGATGGTAAATCGTCCGGAATTGTTATATGGAATAGAAATCTTTAACGGTCATCCTAACCACGATTCCAGAAATCAAATGGCACAATGGTGGGCAGAGCACTATGGCTTAGCGAGAATCAGCGGAAGTGATGCTCATCATATTAACCTAATCGCCACAGGCGGTATTATGACAGATAAAACCATTCAAACAATGGAAGATTTTTGTCAGGTGATTTCTGAAACAAAAACAAAATTATTGATGAAATAAAGGAGAAAAAGCAATGTGTGAAAATTTTTTGGATCGGGTACAGTTGTTTAATGTTGGCGGTGTGGAGAAAACCATGTTTGGTTATGCATTGGAACGGTTTCCCAGAGAGGTGTATCGGGAAGCTTCCTGTTACGGTGCTCTGGGCGCTACTTCTTCCAGCGGTTGTGAAATCCGTTTTGTACGCGAGGACCCGAAGAGTTGGGTGAGAGTCACCCTGTTTGCAGAAATGTCTCAAGGATATATTCCTGTCGTTGTTATGCGGGGAGAACGGGTAGAAAAGGTTCACATGCTGCCTCCTTCCCAACACTATACCATCGAGGTATCTCCCATCAATTATGATACGGTGGAAAACCCAGGTTTTTTTGCGAAGGATTCTTTTGACAAATCGGTGATTCGTCTGGTTTTGGGAAGTGCAAGAATCAATGTTTGTCAGATAGAATCTTACGGAAAGCCCATTCGCCCTCCAAAGGCAGAGGAAATCCCTCAAAAGACAGTGCTGGCATACGGTTCTTCCGTAACCCACGGTGCACACGGGTTATTGGGCACCTCCTTTTATGTATCTGTAGCGGCGCGTCTTATGAAGTCACAAGTCCTCAACAAAGGAATGGGTGGCGCATGCTTCAAGGAAAAATGCGTGGTGGATTGGATTACCTCTTTGCCCAATGATTATTTTATTTTTGAACCGGGAACCAATATGTATGGGGAATATGAAAACGACGAGATTTATAAACGTGGGATGTATGTGCTGGAACAATATTATCAGAAGCATCCGAACAATTATGTGTTTCTGTTAGAACCTCCCATGCCCAATCAGGCTTGTAAGGAGCCGGAAAAATACGGTGCTTTGGTAGAAACAGTGCATAAGATGCAACGGGCAATTCAACACAATCAATGTATTTTGGTTGCCAGAGAGGACTACCAGCCTGACAGCTCTTATGTGATGGTTGACATGATTCATCCTACCACAGAAGGCCACGTGATGATGGGAACCCATCTGGCAGGTGTGATTCGGAAGCAATTTGAAAAGGATGGCATGTTATGAGCTTTATCAGAGCAGAAATAAAACAACGGGGAAATGAGCAAATTAAAAAACAATATTGGACTTATGTTCTGGCAAGTCTTTTGTTGTCGGTCAAAGGATTTGGTTGGAGTTATTCCTTTGATTTTTCTCATAGAACAGTTCTTTTAACAGTGCTTACGGTTATTTTGCTGATTATCAGTACTGCGATTTCTGTGACAATCAGTGCTTTTATATTAGGTCCGTTGGAAGTAGGAATCCGAAAGCTTTACATCACGGGAACGTATGGAAAAACTTCTCTGAGCTTGTTGGAATCAGGATTTCGAAAAGCAACTTATAAAGAAACGGTACTTTCTGTTTTTCTGCCAAAGGTTTTTGTTTTCTTGTGGTCATTACTGTTTTTGATTCCGGGAATTGTAAAGAACTACGAATATTACTTTGTACCATGGATTGTAGCAGAACGACCCGGCATCAGTCCAAAGGAAGCCATGGCAATCAGTCGTCGGATGACAAAGGGACACAAATGGAATATATTTGTGTTGGAATTATCCTTTTTCGGTTGGTTATTTGTGGGAGTATTATGCTGTGGTTTTGGAATTATTTTTGTTCGGCCCTATGTGGATGCTACCATGACACAATTGTATGAAACATTAAAAATAATGGAAGTGGAATAAAAGAACAACCGTCAGGAAATAAAAGAATTTTCCTGACGGTTGCTTTCTTTTTGCCAAAATAACATCTACCGTATAACAATACTGTCTCCGATTTATTTTTATAAATTTTATTTGATTTTACATTAAAATGATGTTTTATTTCTCTTTTGATAGCAATTCCTGAGCACTGACTGCCAAGCCTGCCAAGGACTGAATATCGGAAGGAACCACAATTTTGGTTGCGGTACCGTTTGCTAATTTTTCCAGTGCTTCTAAGCTTTTTAATGCAATCACACCTTCACCGGGCGTTGCTTCGTTAATCAAACGAATCCCTTGTGCAACCGCTTCTTGCACTGCTAAAATCGCTTGGGCTTCCCCTTCTGCATTGCGAATTGCCGCCTCTTTTGCAGCTTCCGCTTCCAGAATAATGGATTGCTTATTTCCTTCTGCCACTAAAATTGCTGCTTTCTTTTCTCCTTCTGCCTTCAGGATGGATTCACGACGTTCCCGTTCCGCCTTCATCTGTTTTTCCATGGCATCACGGATTTCCTTGGGAGGCAAAATGTTTTTCAATTCCACACGGTTAATTTTAATTCCCCACGGGTCGGTTGCTTCGTCCAAAATGGCACGCATTTTGGTGTTAATCAAATCACGGGAGGTTAAGGTTTCGTCCAGTTCCAAATCACCAATGATATTACGCAAGGTGGTAGCAGTCAGATTTTCAATAGCTGCCATAGGATGCTCTACCCCATATACATAAAGCTTAGGATCGGTAATCTGAAAATACACCACCGTATCAATCTGCATGGTAACATTATCCTTGGTAATCACAGGCTGAGGAGCAAAATCCACTACCTGTTCCTTTAAGGAAACCTTTTTCACAATCCGTTCGATAAAAGGAATTTTAAAGTGAAATCCCGTTCCCCATGCGGCATGAAATACACCAAGCCGTTCCACAACCATACAGGTTGCCTGAGATACAATCTTAATGTTTGAAATCACAAAAATTAAAACTACAATTAATAAAAACAAAAATCCTAACACAGCCATTTTTTATTCTCCCTTCTTTACAATCGCTTTTACTCCTTGAATTTTGGTAACAATCACTTGTTCCCCCTGTGTAATAGCAGTACCGTCTTCAGAAACTGCTGCCCAGCTTTGCCCCATCACAGCAATCCTACCTGTTGTGCCAAGCCGGTCAATATCCTCTGTCACAATTCCTTTCTGACCAATGATTCGGTCAGCATTGGTAGGTTGCCCGTCTCGATGAAGAACACGCTTTGCCAAAGGTCTTGTCAGAAGCAACAATACCAGACTTCCAAACACAAACACCGCCAATTGCCCTGCATAACCCACGCCCAGCCAAGCGCAAAGCATTGCCAATACCGCGCCTCCTGCAAACCAAATGGTCACGAGACTTGCCGTTGCCGCCTCTACCATAGCCAAGACCACTGCGGCAATCAACCAGAACCAAACCATCATCTGATCCATCAGAATCCCTCCTTAATAAAAACTGATTCATTTTTATTATATACCAATTTTATGGAAAAATCAATCATAAAATCAAAAATATTTGCATTGATAAACGGAATCATATCACTGTCACATTGGTTGAAAAATACTTCCTGCAAACCATTTTTCGTTGATTCCCTTTTCTCCTTTATAAATCATGAGTTGTCGATTTTTTCGACAACTCATGATTATTTTTATTTCGTAATCGGTTCTCCTGTTGTGATGGTAGATTCATTTCCTTCTCCATCTTCAACAATTGCAAACCCCTGGAAGGTATAAGTATTTTCTTTCTTTACCGCATCACCGAACACACGGATACCAAACAGATAATCTGATGTCCAATTTATTACCGGTAAGGAAACGGTATTGGTACCGTCACCAAAGTTCATACCCAGACCCTTTATGGTATAATTTGCAGGGACAGCAGCCTTATAGTAACTAACATAAGCAAAATGCTTTTCGTTATTATAGAGATAATCTTCCTGTTCTATGATATAGTTTGCACTGCTACCGGAAATCTCAGGTGCTGTAATCACTTTTTCAAAAACAACTGCAACTGCCCTATCTGCAGTAATATTTGACAATGTCACCGTGTTATTATCCTGCACTGTCACTTCCTGGTCATCAACAGTAACCTTTGCTTTGTAGCCGTTGTCAGGCAAAATGCTCAAGGTCAAGTCACTGCCTTCTTCAACAGAAATCTTACCGCCGTTTTCTACAACTGCATCACCATATTTTACAGTACCGTTTTCACCGACATTGACAGTTACATCATAGTATGGAACATCCAAATCGACTGCCGCGAATTCATCAACCCAAACACTGTTTGCGTTACTTTCTTTTCCCCATCTCTGATAATGAATGGAAGTTGTATTACCGATAATTCCATCTTCAACAATACCCTGGTTTACAGATACACCATCCAGATAGCAAGTCACTCTGTTGCCCTGACGAACAACTGCAAACTGATGCCAGCCTTTGGTACGAGCAGGGGTGACAGGATATCCGCTGTCTTCTGAGAACTGATTGTTATTATCTCCGTCGCTTGCGAAGAAGTTGTTATTGTAAGCAGGGTAAATCCACAAATTCAAACGAAGAGCCGAAGTGCCTGACATCAACTGGAAGAACCCTTTGTTACTTCCTTCTCCGTCGTCATAGAACCACCATTGGGTCACATCATAGTGTTCGGGAACATAGAACAAAGTACCGATACTTGCTTGATTTCCTGAATAGCCGTTCATCCACAAGGATTGACCTACACCTGTTCTGCTCTTGGTATCAAATTTTGCAACGGTTCCGTCCGTTCCTGTGTAATCACCGCTTGCTTCATAATTTTTGGTTCTGATGTCTGTTCCGACCATAAACAAAACTTTCCACCTCGCCGAACAATTGGAGAGTTGTTTTCGCACTTACCATTGTCATCATTCCTGCCAACATGAGCAGAACCAACAACAAAGCACACAATTTTTTTGTTTTTATATTTTTAATCCCCTTCCTTAAAAAAATAATTTCCTATAATAATTACATTATATACCCTTTTTCTATGTTTGTCATTAGTTTTCCCATAAAATGTTTTTGTCAGAGAAATCCTTGACGAAAAATTAAAAAACTGATATAATAATTTTAGGTGATAAAAATGAAAACATTAACAGAACAAATGATACAATATCGCTTCCCTCGATGGGACGAGCTGCCTCAATTGGATTTATACATTGATCAGGTGGTCATCTATTTACAAGATCGGCTTGCCCCCTTTGATAAAGAAGGCTCGGTAACCCCTACCATGATTAATAATTATGTGAAGCAAAAAATCGTTTCTCCTCCCACAAAGAAAAAGTATTCTCGGGAGCATTTGGCATGCTTTTTTGTCATCTTCACCATGAAACGATTGATGAACATTTCCACCTTGGGAACCATTATTACTCACATGAGAACCATTTATCAAACAGAAAATGCTTACAATCTGTTCTGCGAGGAAATGGAATACGCCTTAAAAAGCACCTTTGAGCCAAAAAAGTTCCCCCCTCGTGCTTATGACACTTCAGAACAGGCAGAGCTTTCCTTAATTCGCTCTATGACAGCCACCTTTGCTCATATGGTGTTGACAGACAAACTGATTTCACTACCAAAATAAACATCCGATTTTGCAAAAACCTCTTGCCAAAGTAACAAAAGCAAGAGGTTTTTCTTATAATATTTTCTCATTCTTCGGCTGATGACGGTAAACTTCCCGAATCAGAAAGGCAGGACGATTTTTGGTCTGGGTAAAAATTCCTGCAATGTATTCTCCCAAAATCCCCATGCAAAGAAGCTGAATCCCTCCACTCATTAAAATAAGAAACACCAAAGGAGATACAGTCAAAGAAACCGTTGCTGCCAATAAAAACAACAATCCAAACAATGCCGCAATTCTGAGAGGTCTTGTAGAAAAAGAGGTAATCCCCTCCACACCGTAATCCAATAAGCGAAAAAAAGACCATTTGCTTTTTCCTTTTTTTCGTTTTTCTGCTTCGTAAGGAAGATAGCAAACCCGAAATCCTCCCCAACAAAATAAACCTTTGGAAAATCGCTGACATTCCTTCATGGAAAGCACCGCATCCTTCACACTGCTCCGAAAGGTGCGAAAATCCCCTGCACCTCTTCGAAATTCCAAATCGGAAAGGGCATTCATCATCCCATAAAAAATATTTTTGCATTGACACATCAAAAAGGATTCTTGCCGTACCGTCTGCACAGCCGCTACCATATCAAGACCGGGATTTTCTTCCAATAAGGCAATCATTTGCACAATGATTTTTGGATTTTGCTGTAAATCCGCATCCAAAAGAGAAATGTATTCCCCCTCACATTCTCCCAAACCTGCATACATTGCCGCATCTTTCCCGAAATTTCTGGTAAAGCTGATGACCTTGCAATTGAAATCCTGAGAAACTGCAAGTTCTTTTAATATGTTTTGCGTGTTATCTCCGCTTCCGTCATTTACAAACACACATTCAAAATCCTCCCCAAAGGTTTCGCAAATCCTTTGAATTAATACAGGAAGATTTTCTTCTTCATTATAGCAAGGGATTAGAATCGATAATTTCATAAAACACCCCTCCCCTGCTATTCTATACAAATACTCTGCCTTTTATCAGAAAATTTTTCCTTTTAATCGCTGATATAACCAGCCTGCCAGTAAAATTTTCAATCCGTCACCAAGCAAAAAAGGAATCATACAAGACATCAGAACACTCCACACCGTTCCCCTTGTCAATATCCAAAACCAGATACAGCCTGCTCCATAACAAAAAAGGGTTCCCAAAACGGAAGAAACAAAAAAGGAATGTTTCTTTTGTGTCAACCAACCCACAAGCCATGCAAAAAAAGGGTAACTAATTAAAAAACCTCCTGTGGGTCCCGCTAACAAACCAATTCCCCCCTGCATTCCATGAAATACAGGAAGTCCTATCATGCCAACCAACACATAAATTGCTTGACTCAAGGCGCCCCATTTTTTACCAAGCAACGCACCGCTTAACATCACACTTAATGTGGCAAAACTAACAGGCACCGCACCAAGGGGCAGCATCAATTGTGCAAAAACTGCAGTCAATGCCCCAAATAATCCGCACAACAACATTTCTTTTATTTTCATCACTTTCATTCCTTTCCCTACTATTATACAGAATCGTTCTTCGGTTGTCAACCGAAAATTCATCGTAGAATTTTGATATCGACAAGACAATATTGCTATCAAAAAAAATGGTATAATTATCATAAAGAATATATTAAAAATTACCCAACTGCTTAAAAAAGCATGTTCGGGATTATATAAAAAACAAAAAAGAATGGAGTGTGTAAACAGGAAAAACCTATCCAAAGTATTGTCATTTGCATTACTGGTATGTATGCTGATGACCTGCATAACAGCAGTGACTTTTGCTGAAATCACCGACGGAACCTATTATGACATTGCCATTGACGGTGATCTCAAAGTCGGTGAAAGCAAAGATGTGGTTGTTACCGTAACCACCGTAACAGGCGGTGAAGCTCAGGTCGTCAAGAGTGATAGAGCATTGACCGTTTCTTCTTCCGATCCTTCCGTAGTTGAAGTCGTAAGCGGAAAGCTTGTGGGTAAAAAAGAAGGGGTTGCAACCATTACAGTTTATGGTTTTAATCCCAATTGGAATGGCGAAGAAAGAACCATGATGGTTGTTGTCTCCAAGGGTGCAATCCAAACCAAGAACTTTGATACAGAAACAGAAAAAGGTTATAAAGAAACCATTGGTGAATTTACCAATATCCCCTATTCTTATTTAGAATATCCAAGACATGGCTTAACCGGTTTGGGCTTATCTTTAGATCCTTTAAAGAGTGCAATACATCGTTATGAGTACTCCAAGGATCATGGTGACGTAATTTCCGTTGAGGAGTCTATCACCTCTTTTATGTTTAAGATCTGGGAATGCGGTTCTCATAACTCTACACTTGGCGGATGTCATCCGGAGAACGGCAAAGACGCATCCAATGAACTTTCCTACCTGTTTTTGCAGGTGCTTCGCAATATACACGATTCTCACCCTCGTATGGTGGTTCGTATCGCAGAAGATACACCTGTGGAACTGACTGATCTTATAATTAAAATTTGGTCCGAGGGCATGTGTGATCCGACGGTTGTCAGTGACACAACGGTCATTCCCGGTCTTTTAAAGCTGGGCGTTACCCTCAAAGATGCAAGAAACTACGCAACTCTTGGCTGTCAGGAAATTGAGATTCCCGGCAAGTGCAATACCGGTTGCGAGGACGGTTCCTTTAATCTTGCCAAAGTTTTAGAAATCGCAATGCTTGGGGGTAAATCCCCGATAGATCCCTCGTATCAACTGGGACCGGTTACCAAGACCTTTGAGGAATGTGAGACCTTTGATGATCTCTTTGACGGATACATCAGGCAGCTGAAATACTTCACGGAGATTCACCTGTATCTGTGCCGCAAGAGTCAGGAATGTAAAGTCGCAAACCACTCAAAACTACTTAAGGGTCTCTTTACCGATGGTTGCCTTGAAAAGGGCATCCCTCACGACGCAGGCGGCCCCATCTATGGTTACGGTGTCATCGAAACGGCAGGTCTTGCTGCAACCGCAGATTCCATGATAGCAATTAAGAAATTTATATACGATGAAAAGACACTGACAAAAAAACAACTCATTACGATGCTGAAAGCAAACTTCGACGGCTTTGAGCGTGAGCGTCAGATGCTTCTTAATGGTGCGCCCAAGTTCGGCAACGACAACGCCGAAGTTGATGAACTTGCGACTCGAATCCTCGACTTATATTGGACCGAGATCAGCAAATACGAAACAGGACGCGGGGGTGTATATACCGGGGCATGCTCACTCCTAACCGGTGGTATCAGTTTCGGTGCAACAATGGGCGCAATGGCAGACGGACGGTTTGCACACGAACCCCTCGGTAACACCATGGGTCCTCGCCCGGGCGCTGATACGCACGGTCTTACTGCAATGCTTAATTCAGTTGCAAAGCTCCCTATGAAAAAGGGTGTTGGTGGAACGACGCTAAACGTCATTTTAACCACAAAGATGCTTGCAACGACTGAGCTTCGTCGCAGCGTATCCAATGTCATTCGATCCTTCCTTAAAAACGGCGGTTGCATGGCACAAATCACCACCGCGAATAAGGAAGACCTCATTGATGCAAAATGTCACCCAGAGCGTCACAGCGACCTCACTGTACGTGTCGGGGGTTACAGTATCCAGTTTGTACAGATGGACGCCATTTCTCAGGATGAAATTATAAGCCGATATGTGTAATTTAAGGAGGTTATGTTATGTGGAATGAATTTGATACAAAAAAAATTGTATTTTCAGAAAGGAATGCAACTATTATATTTCCAAAGGTTAATGCAAACGGAAAAATGCTTATAAAAACAGAATATCTTGATGCCTTTCCAGGATTTGATATTGCAATGTTAGAAAAGGGGTACCATTTGATATTTATTGAACATTACAGTAGATGGGCACCGGATGAAGAAATTGATATAGTAGCTGAATTTATAAAGTACTGTGCAAAAGAATTGCAGTTAAATGAAAAATGTGTTATAGAAGGATTAAGTTGTGGAGGATTGACGGCCGCTCGTTTAGCGGAAACCTATCCGGATTTGTGTGCGGCTTTATATCTTGATGCACCCGTCCTTAATGTTTTAAGTATGGCAGGATTAGGGGAGCTAAAACAAGAAACCGTAGATTTATGCTGGAGGGAAATTGTCGCAACCTTTGGCGTCAGTAAATCAACCATAGTGAATTTCAGGCAAAGTGCAATAGACAATATGGAACCCCTTGTAAAAAATAATATTCCAATTATTATGCTATATGGCAATGCAGATAATGTGGTTATTTATGAAGAAAATGGTAAGGTTTTAGAAAACTATTATAAGAAGCATAATGGTAATATGAAAGTCATAGTAAGGTCTATGTGTGAGCATCACCCCCATGGGCTTGATGACCCAACAGTCATAGTAGATTTTGTTGAAAAATATGGTTACAGGAGATGATAATGGTATTCAAGATAGTATAACCCCTCATGAGTGTTGTCCCCCATTGACAGCAATCATGTCTGGGTCACCGATAATTCAGAATGGCCGAATTGTGGGAGCTGTAACACACGTTTTTGTGAATGACCCGACAAGAGGTTATGGGATTTTTATAGAAAATATGTTGGGTGAGGCAGAG
>SVJP01000043.1 GCA_015068925.1 Oscillospiraceae bacterium | reverse complement strand
ACATGAACACATACCAATTGCTTGCCGATTGCTTTGATCAGCAGTGCTGCTACAACGGAAGAGTCCACACCGCCTGACAGGGCAAGGAGAACTTTTTTGTTTCCAACCTGCTGGCGAACATCAGCAATTTGCTCTTGGATAAAAGCATCCGCCAGAGCTTTTGTGGTAATCCGTTCCATGGTTTCGGGTCTTTTGTTACTTTGCATCATTATCATAGCCTTTCTGCCCAAAAAATTAGAAAGAGATGCCACCTTATCATGGGCGAATAAGGGGCTGTTTGTTAATTTTCGTCAAACAAAGGAGTGGAAAAATACCGTTCAGCCGTATCGGGCAAAATGGTAACAACGGTTTTCCCTTTACCCAAACGTTTTGCAAGCTTTAAAGCGGCAGCAACATTGGTTCCGCTGCTGATTCCGCACATGATACCTTCTTTGGAAGCAAGCTCCTTGGAGCATTGAATGGCTTCCTCGTCCTTAATAATACAAATGTCGTCATAAATATCGCAGTTTAAAATAGGGGGAATCAGTCCGTCACCGATACCCATTTGAATATGAGTGCCGATGGAACCGCCCGACAAAATTGCTGCATTTTCAGGCTCCACTGCCCAAATAGTGATATCGGGATTTTTTTCTTTTAAGGCTTCGCCGATTCCTGTAATGGTACCGCCTGTTCCGATTCCGGAGCAAAAGCCGTGAATGGGTTTTGCCGCCTGCTCCAAAATTTCAACCCCCGTACGGGAACGCTGAATGGCAGGGTTTGCAGGGTTTTCAAACTGCTGAGGAACAAACACGTTTTTATCCGATGCTTTCATTTCCAAAGCAATCCGCAGGCATTCTTCAATACATTCTCCGATGTTTCCTTCGTCATGAACCAAAACCACCTCTGCACCGTAATGCTCAACCAGTTTTCTCCGTTCTTCACTGACCGAATCGGGCATAATAATCTTAGTTTTGTATCCTCTTACTGCACCGACCAATGCAAGACCGATGCCCTGATTACCGCTGGTGGGTTCCACGATAATGGTATTATCATGAAGCAAACCCTTTTCCTCTGCATCAAGAATCATGTTAAAGGCAGTGCGTGTTTTGATGGAACCGCCCACATTCAAGCCTTCAAATTTGACGAGAATTTCCGCACCGTTCGGATCTGCCATGTGCTGCAGACGAATCAGCGGAGTATTTCCCATTGCTTCAAGGATATTGTTACAAATCATAAGATAAATTCCTTTTTTGATATTAGATTAATACATCTATTATACAACAAACAGGGCAGAAAATCAAGGTTTTCAAGAAAAGTTTCGTAAGAAAATTTTAAAAATCAGGATGATCTTTTTGAAAAAGATGGAATATTTTCATGATTTTTTGCGAAAAAGATTGTAATGAGAGGAAAAATGTGGTATACTAATCTATTGATGAAGGGAGTTTTGATAGGATGATATCACAGGATAAAATCAGAAATATAGCGATTATTGCTCATGTTGACCACGGAAAGACCACTCTGGTGGATGCCATGCTCAAGCAAAGCGGAACCTTTCGGGAGAATGAGCAGGTAGCGGAGCGTGTTATGGACTCCAATGATTTGGAACGGGAACGGGGGATTACCATTCTCGCCAAAAACACCTCCTTCTTTTATAAAGACATCAAAATAAATGTAGTGGATACACCCGGTCATGCGGATTTCGGCGGTGAGGTAGAACGAAGTCTGGAATTGGTGGACGGTGTGTTGCTGGTGGTGGATGCCTTTGAAGGATGTATGCCCCAGACCAGGTTTGTGTTGAAAAAAGCATTGGCGCTGAATTTACGGCCCATTATTGTTGTGAATAAGGTTGACCGTCCCAACGCCCGACCTTATGAGGTGGTGGATGAGGTGTTGGAACTGTTTTTGGATTTGGATGCAACGGACGAGCAGATTGACTCTCCCGTGATTTTCACCTCCGCCCGTGACGGTTGGGCAAGCGAAGCACCCGAAAATCCCAAAGCGGCTGATTTGCAACCTTTGTTTGAATTGATTGTCAATCACATTGCACCTCCAAAAGGAGATATGGATGAGCCATTTCAGATGTTGGTGTCCAATATTGATTTTGATGAATATACGGGCAGAATCGCCATCGGTAAGGTGGAACGGGGTGTGGCAAAATTAGGAGCTCCCGTGACCGTTTGTTGTGGTGAAGGTACCTTTAAAAATGCCAAAATTTCCACCCTTTATAACTTTGAAGGGTTAAAGCGAATTGCCATTGAAGAAGCAGGAACAGGAGAACTCATTGCCATTTCAGGTCTTTCGGATATTAACATCGGAGAAACCCTTTGTGACCCTTCCATGCCTGAAGCATTGCCCTTTGTGGAGATTGACCAGCCTGTTCTTTCCATGCAGTTTTCTGTCAACGACAGTCCCTTTGCAGGACGGGACGGCACTTATGTCACCTCCCGCCATTTGCGTGACCGATTGTTCAAGGAGTTGGAATCCAACATCAGCTTGAAGGTGGAAGAAACAGAATCGGCAGATACCTTTACCGTGTCGGGAAGAGGGGAGCTTCATTTGTCCGTTCTGATTGAAAATATGCGTCGTCAGGGGTATGAATTTCAGGTATCTAAGCCTGCGGTTATTACCCGTGAAATGGATGGGGTTCTTTGCGAACCTGTGGAACGGCTTGTGATTGATGTACCTGATGAGTTTACAGGTCCCGTCATGGAAGGAATCAGCCTCAGAAAGGGAGAAATGACCAACATGACTCCCACAAGCCAGGGCTATACCCGTCTGGAATTTTTGATTCCCTCCCGTGGCTTGATTGGGTTCAGAAACCAGTTGTTGACCGAAACCAAAGGAACTGCCGTGATGAACAGCTTGTTTGAAGAATACCAACCCTATAAAGGAGAAATCGGCGGACGGCAAAGAGGGTCCTTGGTTGCTTTTGAAACGGGAACCTCGGTTGGCTACGGCCTCTTTAACGCCCAGGACAGAGGAAGTCTGTTTATCGGCCCCGGTGTGGAAGTATATGAAGGTATGGTGGTTGGGGAAAACAGCCGTGCAGAGGATGTTGTGGTAAATGTTTGTAAGAAAAAGCATGTGACCAACACCCGTGCGTCAGGGTCGGATGATGCATTGAAGCTGACTCCTCCGAGGAATTTATCTTTGGAGCAATGTTTAGAATTTATTGCGGAGGACGAGCTGGTTGAAATCACACCCGAGCATCTTCGCATGAGAAAACGGATTCTCAAAAACGATTTGAGAGGAAAGGCGCGGAACAAAAACTAATTCTTTGCATATACTGTAACGAGCGCAAATTTGCGTACAATTACAAAAGGGGAGAGAAGAATGCCCAAATATTATTTGGTTGTGTCTTCTGTCACAACGGCTCAACGTCTGCAAAAATTATGTCGTGAGGCAGGGATTTCCGTTTCTGTGGTGCATACTCCGCAAGGCTTGACCGATCGGGGTTGCAGTTACAGTGTGGTGGTAAAGGAACCGGATTTTCCTCGCGCCCAATCTCTTGCTTCGGAGAATCAGTTGCCTGTCCGACAACAGTTTTTGTACCAAGACGGAACGTATCAAAAAATATAAAATTGAAATCCCTTGTTCGGTTGAATGAGGGATTTTTGTTTTCCAAACGTGAAAACAGCTTATTTTCAAGAAAATACCTTGACATTCTTTTTTTACTGTATTATAATATAATTATCATATACGAAAGAAGGACTGAAAATGAAAAAAATAATCTTGGGGATTTTGCTTGTTTGTTGTTTGGCAAGTCTTGGCATGACGGTGGGGGCGAGTGATATTACGGCTGTGTATAATGGGGAAATGATTTGGTTTGATACCCCTCCCATGATGGTGAACGACCGTGTTATGGTTCCTATGCGTGCCATTTTTGAACGGTTGGGTGCTACGGTGGAATGGAATCAGGAAGATAGAACCGCAACCGCTTATGATTCGGACACTTTGGTTCATGTGACATTGGACAGCGATACCATGTGGGTGAATGGCAATGCTGTGAAATTAGATGCACCTGCCATGATTAAAAACGGACGCACGTTAGTGCCTGTTCGTGCCGTTGCAGAAGCATTTGATAACAACGTGTTCTGGGGATCTAAATCTAACAGAGTTTATATCACAGATTATGCCATCGTAGATTTGTTGGGAGAACCTATTACAACGATAGAGCGTTTGTTCGGTGGGGATTATGAGTTTGATGATCGTTCTATTAGTGATATTAAAATGATTTATTATCCAGATAATCGATTTCCCGGGACGATTCAATATAGTGCAAAAAGAGGAATAATATATGCGAATTTAAATGGATTTTGCAAGATAGCTGATGGTGTGTATTATTCTACATCTGCAGAGGATTATAAAAAAAGCGGACTTGATATGGAGCATTTGGCGACAGAGGTATGGAAGAAAGGCGCAAGAGCTTGGTTGACTGGTACATATGGGAGAAAAGAAGTAGAGGTTCATATATATTATGATGATGTTGCTCCTCCATATCCTGCAGATATGTCTTGGAATGAGTATATGGCACATTATGAAGATGTGATTTTTTCAAAGCCGTCCGGTTGGATAGTCATATACCAAGCGAGATAGAATTATTATGATTTTTGTGTAATGAAAACTACAGGTTATATTACTGATTTCCATAATTTAAAGCAAGGCTTCCTTAAATTATAAAAGGAAGCCTTGCTATCTTATTTCTTCAACCACCACCGTACATCAAAGCGGTGGTGCTTTTCTGTGTTTTTCGTGAAAATATCATTCCAGCAATATGATTTTGAACAGATTTGCCATGACAAAAGAAAAAAAGTATGATATAATTATATTATCTATATCAATCAGGAGGCAAACAGCATGGAATTTTTAAAGCCTTACGGAGCATGCCCGAACGAAATACAAATGGAACATTACCAAATGGAAAAGAAAGCTTTTTTCCATTTTGGTGTGAATACCTTTACCAATTTGGAATGGGGAGAAGGAACCGAATCGGAAAAAGAATTCAATCCTGTTGGATGTGATTGCCGTCAATGGATGCGTTCCATCAAAGCGGCAGGCTTCAAGCTTGCCATTATTACCGCAAAGCATCATGACGGATTTTGCTTGTGGCAGAGTCAGTATACCGAGCATTGTATGAAAAACAGCCCCTACAAGGACGGAAAAGGGGATATTATCAAAGAGTTTACCGATGCTTGCCGTGAATTTGGCATTAAGGCAGGGATTTATATTTCTCCCTGGGACAGAAATGCTCCCTTCTGGGGAACTGCGGATTACAGTCCCTTCTTTGCCAAGCAAATGGCAGAGCTTCTGACCAATTACGGTCGGATTGACGAGGTATGGTGGGACGGTGCAGGAAGCAACGACACCCCTTATGACTGGGGAATGTGGGCATATACCGTAAAATCCTTGCAACCTCAGGCGGCGATTTACGGCTCTCGCGGTGCCACTCCTTATGCAGACCTTCGTTGGGTTGGGAATGAAGCAGGATTTGCAGGAAATCCTTGTTTTGCAACCATTAACGCCAAAACCTTGGAAAGTGAAAAGATTTCTCCTTTGAATAAAGGGGATGAAGACGGGGATATGTTTGCCATTGCTGAAACGGACACCTCCACCCGCCCCGGATGGTTCTTCCATGAAGATCAGGAAAATGAGGTAAAAACCGTGGCACAACTGGTTCACCTTTGGTTTGACTCGGTGGGAAGCAACACCAATATGCTTTTGAACATTCCTCCCGATAAAACAGGTCATCTTCGTGACAAGGATGTGCACAACGTCATTACAGCCCATCAGATTATTTCCAATGCCAGAAGCACCAATCTGATTGCAACTGCAAAAATCACTGCAGACCGTGAGTGGTATGAAGGATACGAACCCGAAAACATCAAGGTGGAGGGAGAGGAAGTCTTTTTTGCTCCTTGCTCCAACACCGTTACCTTGAATATTCAACTGAAAGAGAAATCTAAATTCAATATGTTTGAAATCGGTGAAATGATAGAGTACGGTCATCGGATTCGAGGCTTCCGGGTGGAAGCGTTGGACGGAGAATGGAAGACTTTGTTTGACGGAACTTGCATCGGATACAAATGGGCGGATTATTTCAAAGAGGTAGAAACAGACCAGGTGCGAATTGTGATTTATGATTCCAAAGACATTCCGCTGATTCAGTTCTTTGGTTTGTATTGGCTGGATACGTCGGTGTTTGCAGAGGAAGAAAAGCTGAAAACGGGTGTTGACCTTGCCAAAGGAAAGAGTGCGAAGCTCATTGTTTCAGAACATGAAGCAGAATTGGAATTTGGCGGAATTTATCCTTTTAACACCATTAAATTCAATGGAACAGGTCTTTGGGAATACTCCTTTGAAGCCTTTGACGGCTTGAATTATTATCATATTTATACAGGCACCACTCCTCACAGAGAACAGATTGTCAGACTGCCTGAAACCATTAAAACGGCTTATAAAATTAAGTTTAATTCCAGTCGGGTGATTAATCCCGATACCTTAAATCTTGAGGTGTACAATCTATGAGTGAATTGATACGTTTGGGAAATGTGGAACGAACCAATCAATCAGGAACACCCCTTTCTCTCTATATGGGAAGCGGTGATTTCGGCGGTTGCTTTGATTGCTATGGGCAGACAGAAACGGGTCTGATGCACGGTGATTTTTATCACAATGGCGTATTCGGAATGGATTTTTATGCAAAATCTGTGCAGCTTCGGTATCAAAATTTCTTTCCCGATAAGGTAACCGCAACCCAGAAAATGGACTTGTATGACGGGCAACTGATGACCAAATTGGAAGGGAAGGATTTCCTTTTGAATACCACCCTCTTTTTCCATCCTTACAGACGAGATTTGCTTGGGATTGAGGTGGAATTTTCGGGAAATTGCCCTGTTCTTTCCGTTTGTCCCATGGAAGAATATGAATTTAGTTATCAGCAATTTCTTCATTCGGAATTGGAATTGCTGAAGGAGCAGAAACAAGAATGTACGGTTCAGGTTACGGCAGGTACCGCGTGTAAAAAAGCTACATTACAGTTGTTTGGTGACGGAACTTGTACTTTTTCAAAGGGAAGAATCGATGTTTCCTTTTTGGGAGAGCAAGGCTCTGCATTGATTGTATTCGGATTTGCCGATGAATTAGACGTATGCCCTAACACCTTCAAGGAAGAGGCGATGGAAGGTTGGCATCAGCGATGGGGGAAGGCAAGAATTTCCTTTGAAGATAAAAAGCTTCTGGGCCTTTTCTACAGAGGGACGTACAGTGTTCTTTGCAGTCACTCTCCCACCAATCGCTTTATTGCTCCGCCCATGGGATGGGCAGGAAAGGCATGGATGCTTCATTTTCCTCAGGATTTTGAATATTTATGCCCTTTGTTAATCAAGCTTGGGCATTTGGATATTGTGAAAGGGAAAACGGAATATTATCATAGTTACATTGATGCCATGCAAAGCTATACCAAGCGGATTTACGGAGCTGACGGCGTGATGTGGGCATGGGAATTTCCCGTTGGTGACGGATGGAATCTCTTCCCCGAAAACAAAGCTCCCAATATCTATCAGTTTGAAATTCACAATTCCGCTTACCCTGCCAAGCTGGCTTATGAAACGGCACGGGTGTTGCAGGATGAAGAATGGAGTAAAAAATATGCCTGGGGAATTGTTTATCAAAGTGCTCTTTTTTACAATTCTGTATTAAAAAAAGAAGGAACCACCTGGGGTATTGCTCTCACCCCCTCCATGAGTCAGGACGAGGGGGCAGGAATGAACCAAAAGAATTATCTTTGTGCCTTGTATGCGGCAAGGTTTTGCTTGCAAACCGCTGTGAAAATGGCGGAAGAATTAGAGATTCCCTGTAAGGAACTGAATGAATGGAAGGAAAAGCTGGCAGACGGGCTTGCTTTTGACAAATTGGAGCATCCTGACGGGATGTATATGACCCATCAGTGTGACCCGAAGGAGTTTGCTTTTGGAAAAATGCAATATCCCGTACCTCTGTGTCCTGCTTCCTTTTTGCCTGTGGGTGAGTTGAATGAATATGAGAAAACTGCTTATCACCGTCGTCTTTCTCTTTGCAGAGAATCGGAAGAAGGTGTCTTTTTCGGCTGGACTTTACCCGATTGTATTTTGGCTTCCGCTCACATGGGAGACAGAGAAGGCTTTTGGGAAGGAATGAACCGATTCCTGCAGGCAGATTATATGGACAAGGATTGGATTCAGACCTACGAAAGCACGGGGGCATACCATAAGAGCCACTATGTGACCAATCTTGCAATCCTTTGCGACAGTATTATAAACGGAATTGTAACCGATTATTTCGGTCAGGTCATCGTAAACGGTGCAGGGTTTTTGGAATTGCAATATGAAAATTTGTACCTGTCAGATGGACAGGCAATATCAGGATAACAGTATTGTTTCAAGTGAAGGTGAAATTTTTTGTTTGTGATTTGAAATGATTGACAAATGATTGCTTTTTCGATATAATAAAAATAATAAAGAAAAAGTAATTTGTACGGAAGAAAGGATATGACAATTGTGAAAAAAAGCTTATTTGGGATTACTTTGGTGCTTCTTGTTTTGTTTTTGTTTGGATGCAGTAATGGAACCACACCGGAAACATCTGATCATACAGAAAAGGAATTTTTGTTTACGGTGGTAGATTTGAAGGGAAACGAAACGGAGTTTCACATTACCACAACCAAAGCAACTGTTGGTGAAGCCTTGGAAGAGGAAGGGCTGATTTCGGGAGAAGAAGGCCCCTATGGTACCTATATAAAAACGGTGAACGGAGTGACGCTGGATTACGATAAGGACGGAAAATACTGGGCATTTTATGTCAATGATGAGTATGCAACCAGTGGTGCGGATAAAACAGAGATTGTATCGGGAAATACCTATTCCTTTAAGGCTGAATAAGATGAGATTACAAACAAAAGAAATTGCGGTTTTTGGAATATTGGGTGCCTTGATGTATGTATCCAAATTCATTATGGAACTGTTTCCGAATATTCATTTGATTGGTGTTTTTGTTGTTGCAATGACTGCGGTTTACCGCAAAAAAGCACTGTATTCTATTTATATTTATGTCTTTTTATGTGGCTTGTTGATAGGCTTCGGGGCGTGGTGGATTCCTCAACTTTATATTTGGACGGTTTTGTGGGGCATGGCAATGTTAATTCCTGAAAAAGCACCCCAAAAAGTAAAATGGATTCTTTCCATGATTGTATGTTCTCTCCATGGCTTTACCTATGGCATTCTGTATGCTCCTGTTCATGCCTTGCTGTTTGGATTGGATTGGAACGGCATGATTGCATGGATTGCAGCCGGTGCGGTTTGGGATATGGTACATGGAGTGAGTAATTTACTATGCAGCTTGTTGATTGTTCCTTTGATTAATCTGCTCAAGCGCATTGATGCGAGAAGATGATAGTGAGAATGAAGGAAAAGCACCCGTGCGGCTTGCCACACGGGTGCTTTTTCCTTTTTATTCTGTTTCAATATGGTCAATTTCAATGGTTTCAAAGTCTTCGTCTGTTAAATCAAGGCATTTGCAACAATTATCACAAACCTTGTTGGGGTCTAAATCGCACATATTACAATCCCCACACTCAATACAAGTTTTTTCCGGGTCTAATACACATTTTCTCAGCATATAAATTCCTCCTTTTTTCTTATTATAACACAGAAAGGAGAAAAAATCAATTAGGAAAGGGGAATTCGCAATACCTGATCTTCAAACACCTCGCCTGTTTCCAGACGGTTTATTTTTTTCAACTCCCACAGAAATGAACGAACATCAGAATCCTCAGGGAGATGATGTTCCGCAATTTCCCACAACGTATCTCCGGCTTGCACGGTAACATACTTAAAATCAGAAGAGTCTTCTGCTTTGGGAACAATTACGTTAACCGCAAGCAGCACCAATAAACAAAATCCAAAAAATCTTCCTTTTCTTTTCAGCTTCATTTGTATCACTCCTAAAACGCGAACGTTTGTTTATATTTCTATTATACAACCATTTGTTCGCATTGTCAAGACTTTTTTGAAAAATTTTTAAATTATTTTAATTCTTCCAATGAGCCGAAAGAAAATCCCTGTTCTTCCCACTTGGTCAGCAGTTCGTCTAAAATTTCTGCATTGGTCTGAGAAGTGCTGTGTAACAGTACGATGGCGCCGTTATGGATTCGAGGCAATAATTTGGAAAAGGCTTCTTCGTGAGTGGGCTGATTGTCGGTGTACCAATCTACATAAGCCAGACTCCAAAAAATGGTTTTATATCCTAATTCCTTTGCCAATTTCAAATTTTCTTCATTATATTTTCCTTGAGGCGGACGGTAAAATTTAGGCATTTCTGTTCCGATACATTCCTGATAAAGTGCTTCCAGTTGCTGCAATTCTTTTTCAAAGGATGCTTTGTCTGCAATCTGTGACATATCGGGATGATGAAAGGTGTGATTGCCTACAAGGTGTCCTTCTTCCACCATGCGTTTGACCAAATCAGGGGCGGTGGAAATGTAATTACCAACCACAAAAAATGCCGCAGGGGCATTATGCTTTTTGAGAGCATCCAAAATGGCAGGGGTGTTTCCGTTTTCAAAGCCTGCATCAAAGGTCAGATAGATGGTTTTTTCTCCCGTATCTCCCGTAAACCAGGCATCATACTGCTTCAAAAAGTCAGCCGTGGCATTTCCCACGGGAGGTTCTCCCGGAGAAGGAAAAGAAAGTCCCCAGTTATCGCTTAATACCGAAATGCTCATTCCGTTTTTCCAAAGACTTACCCCAATCATGACTACCGTTAGCACACAAACAATTCCAATCAATTGTTTTCTTTTCAGCACAAAAATCATTGTTTTCACATCCTTTTGTTATAATGTATGACAAACTTGCGAGAAACATGAAAAAAATCAAAAAAAGTATTTACTTTTTATGCCATTTATGGTAGAATAACAACAAATATATTCTATTTTGAAAGGGCTGATTTTATGCCATTGGTAGATAAACCGATAGAAGAATTATTAAAATATGAAGGGATCAATCCTCGTCCCGAGGATTTTGATGAATATTGGGAAGCTGCATTGGAAGAAATGCGACAGGTGGATCCACAGGTGGAATTGGTGGAAGTGGATTTGGGGATTCCCACCGTCACCTGCTATGAACTGTATTTTACAGGGGTGCGCAATGCTCGAATTCATGGAAGGATGGTGGTTCCGAAGGAATTGAAAAAGCCTGCACCTGCCATCATTCAGTTTCACGGATATTCCGGTTGGGGTGGTGAGTTTAGTTCGTTATTGCAATGGGCGGCTTGCGGCTTTGTTGGAGTGAATATGGACTGCCGTGGTCAGGGAGGATATTCTGAAGATACAGGCGGTGTAAAAGGCACCACCCATGGCGGTATGATTATCCGCGGTTTGGATGATTGCCCTGAAAATTTACTCTTTCGCCATGTCTTTTTGGATACGGCAGAGCTTGCGGATATTGTGATGAATTTTGATTTTGTTGATCAAACCCGTGTTGGTGTTACGGGCGGTTCCCAGGGAGGAGCGCTTTCTCTTGCGTGCGCTTCCTTAGAACCTCGTGTTGCAAAGGTCCATACTTGTTATCCTTTCTTAAGTGATTATAAGAGAGTATGGGAAATGGATTTGACTGTGGCGGCTTATGGAGAATTGAGAACCTTTTTCCGTAATTTTGACCCCAATCACGAGCGGGAGGATGAAATTTTCCGTCGTCTGGGTTATATTGACATTCAGAATCTGACCAAGAGAGTCAGGGGCGAGGTATTGATGGCAACAGGACTTATGGACACCATCTGCCCACCGTCTACCCAGTTTGCGGCATATAACAAAATCATTTCCAAAAAGCAATACATCCTATTCCATGATTACGGTCATGAAGGATTGCGCGGATTGAGTGACAAATTACTTCCGTTTTTCGGAGAATTTTTGAAGGAGGACTAAACAATGAGCCGAACTTATGAGGAAATTATGAGCCATGCCAAGGATTTTATGAATGATCGCTTTGGAATGTTTATTCATTGGGGAATTTATGCGGTGGCAGCCAAAGGTGAATGGTATCAGGCGGCAGAACAGGTGCACACCCAAGAATACCGCAAATATTTCGATCAGTTCAACCCCGTAGATTACGACCCCAAAAAATGGGCGGCTCTGGCAAAGGAAGCAGGCATGAAATATGCGGTGCTGACCACCAAGCATCATGACGGATTTTGTTTATGGGATTCTAAATATACCGAATTTAAAGCAACCAACACCAAAGCAGGAAGAGATTTGGTTCGAGAATATGTAGATGCTTTTCGTGCAGAAGGAATCAAGGTAGGCTTTTATTATTCCTTGCTTGACTGGAATCATCCTGATTTTCCTGCTTATGAGGACAGAATGCATCCTATGAGAGGCAGAGAAGAAATCAAAGAGGCCGAAAAGGATAAAGTTTGGGAACGGTATACCGATTATATGAAAAACCAGCTTCGTGAATTGCTGACCTGCTACGGTAAAATTGATGAACTGTGGTTGGATTATTCCTATGATATTATGACAGGTGAAAAATGGGATGCCACCAATATGATGAAGTTGATCAAACAGCTTCAGCCTCAGATTATGGTAAACAACCGTATGGGCGGTGACTTGAAGGAGGACAATCCTCCCGATTATTCAGGAGATTACCTTTCTCCCGAGCAGATTATTCCGTCCCGTGGTCTGACCAATTACAAGGGTCTTCCCATGCCCTGGGAAACTTGTACCACCTTAAACCGTCATTGGGGCTATTGCTCAGACGACCATTTGTACATGACTCCCAAGGTTGCCATCCGCGGTTTGGTGGAATGTGTCAGCAAGGGTGGGAACTTCCTGCTTAACATCGGTCCTGACGCCAAAGGAAACATTCCCAAAGAAGCAGAAGAGATTTTAAAAGGTATCGGCGTTTGGATGAGAAAGAATCACGAAAGTATCTATGGTTGCGGAATGAGTGATATGGAAAAACCTGAGTGGGGTCGGTATACACAAAAAGGAAATATGCTGTATGCTCATATTTTTGACCGTGGAATCGGACCGATTGCATTAGAAGGACTGCAGGATAAGATTAAGTATGCACGTCTCCTTTGTGACGGAACCGAAGCTCCCATTACCATACCTTGGAATCATATTCATGCCAACTGTGAAAATGCAGTATTTTACAAACCGGAAGGCACCATGTTAGAGGATGATATTGATACTGTTCTGGAATTAGAATTAAAATAAAAAACATAATAGATATTTTTTCTATTTTCAGCTTGTAAAAGGAGAAAACTAAAAATGGACGAAATTGTCAGAAAAGTAAAAAATATGTTGTATGTGCTGGGTGGAATGTTGATTGTCCTCGGCATGATTCTTTGGAATCAATATGGTGTTGCAAAAAAAGCAGATTTTACAGATAATCACATTGCTTTGATTGTACCGCAGACTCCTTATTATCACACTTATGACTGTGTGGAATTTGATCGTTCCCATTTTATTGCGTACAATATTAAATCGGCAGAAAACAGAGGATACCGTCCTTGTCCGATTTGTCATATAACAGAAACAATGAACTGAATGGTTAAAGTGTAATCGCAGATTGGAGCTTGTATTAAAATCGCGAGGAAATTAAAGTGTTTTCTCGCGATTTTTCTTATATGATTTGATGAAAGGGTGAAGAGAATGAAGCTGTGTACAATTGCCAAAATTGAAAATGATTTTTCAGAAAAGTTTGGAATCCCCCGGCAAAGCGGATTGGCGAAGGAATTGAAATCAAAAATTGTTTTCGAACCGGAGTTTGCCAGAGAGGAAGCGATTCGTGGGTTGGAGGAATTTTCTCATATCTGGTTGATTTGGGGATTTTCGGAATCTAAGGGATGGTCGCCTACAGTTCGTCCTCCCAGACTGGGCGGAAACAAACGAATGGGCGTATTTGCTACTCGTTCTCCCTTTCGTCCTAACCCTTTGGGCTTGTCTGCCGTAAAATTGGAAAAGGTGGAATTGGGAGTCCTTACGGTTTCGGGTGCGGATTTGATGAACGGAACACCTATTTATGATATCAAACCTTATCTTCCCTTTGCAGATAGCTATCCTGATGCATGGGGTGGTTTTGCTGAAACAGTAAAGGACAATCAATTGAAGGTCTTATTTGAAGAGGAAGGGAATTTATCAGAAAAACAAAAAAGGGTTCTGACAGAAATTCTGGAACAAGATCCCAGACCTTCTTATCAAAACGACCCACATAGAACTTATGCATTTTCATTTGCTGATCTAACGATAAAATTTTCCGTTTGTGACGGTATATTAACTGTCAAAAGTGTGACTTAAAATACTTCGATTTCGCTAATGCTGACATCATGCCAACCACCATCAACACTTTCTAATACCTGAAGGGTTACATAGGTGGTATCTACAGGTTGGTGAAATATCACTTCTTGCATCACACCGTATTGATCCAAAGGACAGGTTACATCCTGATAACCGCCTTGGTAGGAAATTCTTGCTTTTGTAATTCTTTTGTTTTTGATATAAGCTTCCTGTGTGTGAAAATATCCGTTGGAAAAACGAATTCCCGTCACGTGTTGAGGAATACTGTCTCGCAACGTAATACTGGGATTCTCGCCGTAGCTTGGATCAATTCCCCAACAGGTTGACCAGTCTCCATCCGTTGCATAATGGGGAAAATAATGGTAGGTACGACCTTGTCGGTCGGTGTCGCTTTGGCGATAACCCGTTGCATCCACTTCAGAAAAGTCCGGTGCTGCAGATGTGGGCTTTTCGGTTGCTTCAGGAGTAACGGTTTCCTCTATTGTTGACTGTTCGGGTTCTATCCCAAATCCTTTTTTGCCGTCGTTATGATAGCGTTCAAATCCAAAGATAAATCGATTAATGATAAAAAAGCCCAGAATAAAAATGGTAATTGCTACCAATAATGCCATAATAACCGGCATGGCGTTGCTTTCTTGATTTTCGGACTCACTATTGTTATTTGTGATTTCATCCGCAACGGTTTCATCCGCAACGGTTTCATCCGCAACGGTTTCATCCGCAACGGTTTCATCCGCAACGGTTTCATCCGCAACGGTTTCATCCGCAACGGTTTCATCCGCAAC
>SVJP01000042.1 GCA_015068925.1 Oscillospiraceae bacterium | reverse complement strand
TGGACTTGGAAATTCTCTTTCCTTTCCTTTGGAACGAGGAGCCGATGAACCTTCTCTGATATTTCACGACGGAATGTATTATATGACCATTCGTAATGATGAATGCGGATTGATTGCAACAAGCAATAGTAGATTCAGATACATTGTATTTGCCTAACTTGTTTACGTTTGCACGATATTCCGCTTCTGTTAATACAGCATTCTGACCAAATACTTTATCATTGATGCTTCCGTCAGTTAAATCCTGCGCGGTAGACAGAACTCTCAACTGACCTGCTTCGTTGGTTTCATAGGTGACCATTTGTGCCTTGACTTTTCCTTCACCGTCTAAAATCTGTGTCAGAATTTCAGAGGGCTTCATACCGGATTGATTGTTGAGAGTCATTTTTTCTGCAGCTGTCAGTTCTACCTTTTCGCCGGATGCAGTCAGCAAAGAGAAGGTTGCACTACGGCCGGAGGTGGTAGCATAAGCATCGTACAGATAAGCATACTGGTCTGCAAATCTTGTCTTGTTATCAACTGCAGCAATTCTGTTGTAATGGTCCAGATAGAACACACCTTGGTCATCCAATTGAATGGTCTTGGTGTAGTTATCTGCTACTTTGAATTTTTCACCGTCAATATAAACATAGTTTTTAGAAAGTTCGGTCACAGTACCTTCTACAGAATGTTGAGATACCATGACATGAAGTGCTCTGCCATCCAGACTTTTTGCAACAGACAGCACATCCCATTCCTTCAAATCTTCAAACTTATAGTTTGCCCCATCCTTGGTTAAAGTGAATTTAATTGTTTTATCTTCAGGATCCAAAGTCAGAGGATTTTTTTCGTACTTATCAAAGATTTTATAGCTTACGGTTGAAATTTCTTCTACAACATAGTTTTCATAAGATGCAACATTGACTACGTCATAAATATCATCTTTGTCAGAGTCAATCAGATGAATGATACCGGAAATGGTACCTGTTGCAGGCTTCATCAGAGTGGAATCGAAAGCGGTAGTAACACCGTTGTAAATCATGACAGCCTTTTCTGAAATACTAACATTTTGAGTCTTTTTATCTGTGTCCTTGTTTTCCCAGTATTCCACTTTGCGGATGGTGTCGCCTGTGATTGCTACTACATTTTCACCTTCAATTGTCAATTCGGACATTGAACTTTTGTCGGGAAGCGCAAGCAGGATTTCTTTGTTTCCTGTGGATTTGTTGTTGCGATGCAGATACATAACGTCATATCCCAACAAAGAGGTTGCTGTGCCGGTTAAATCAGTGTAGATGGTTTCGTTAATTTCTACCTGGTCATTTTTTAAAGAAGAACTTGCACCGTTCAGTCTTGTAAACATATTGGCAGTAATCTGACCATATTCTTTGGTTACGTTTAATACATCATTCAAAATGGTCTTGTCTACTACTTCAAAGGTAGGAATGCTTCCAAAACCGGTCTGTTCCATCATTTTGATTTCCAACGCATTTTCCGCCATGTGTGCAATCATTCCACGGGATGCATTGCCTTCGGTGTTTTTGATTCCGTCAAAGAGACCGATGGAGTTTGCGGTAATCATATAACCGGTGGGGAATCCACCATTGGTTTGTGCTTTGTTTTCATATCCCAACAATTTTGTGAAGATAACCGCTGCTTCTTCTACGGTAATGGGATCATCCGGACGGAAGTGGATACCGTCATCACCAACAACCAGCTTTTGAGAAGCTGCAACGTTGATATAACCGTTTCCCCAGTGTCCTTCAACAACGTCGTTGAATACTTTTTTGTTGGCAAAGCTTGCCGCCAGATTGTCCAGTCCTAATGTGCGAACTGCTACGGTTGCAACTTCGGAACGAAGAATTTCGTCTTCGGGTCTGAAATTGCCGGTCTGTGCGTCACCAACCATAATGCTCAGTGCGCCTAAGATTGCTGCGGTAGATTCGAATTCAGTTCCTTTTACATCTTCTGCAACCTTAAATGCAGATACAGGAACAAACATGCTGATCAACATCATCATTACTACTGCAAAGGATACTGCTTTTTTTACTTTTGACATTTTTGATTTCCTCCTAACAAAATTATTTTTGGCAAATCGGCTGTCAATACCAATTTGAAATCCCCCCGAGGGGGGTGTGGTTGTTTCTTTGTTTCCGTAACCATAAAACAAAGTCAAAAAATATGGGAATTTAAGAGGAATTATTCTCTCGTGGTGTTTCGTTATGTCAACCACATACTCTATTCTAAAGCATTTTTTTAAAAAAATCAAGACATAATTTCTGGAAAAAATGTTGGGAAAAACAAGAAAAATTGGAAGGGTGATTACAAACGTGTTAAGATTTGTTTAAAAAAGAGATAACACCTTTACATTAAGTGTAAATTATGTCATAATTACAATATAACATTTGTTTTTTGCGATATTTTGCAGAAAAGAATGTAAAAAAACAAATAAGGAGTGAACGATATGAGAAAAATAATTTCTTTGTTGCTGATTGCGGTGATGGCTGTATCATCCCTTGGAATGGCTGTGTATGCATCTTCTTTTGCCGATTTGGAAGATTCTCAATGGGATTGGGCAAGAGAAGCGATTGAGGCAATGACGGAGCAGGGGGTGGTTGCAGGATATAGTGCAACAGAATTTGGTCCTGCAGATGGTGTAACTACATTACAGGCGATGTTATTCATGTCTCGTATTATTGGTTTTTATGAACCTGAAAACGAAGAGGTGCTTGCAAAGGCGGATGAATTATACGGAGACTTTCTGGCGCCTTATGGGTTGAACAATCAATCTGAGATTGCATTGTTAATGTATTATGATATTTTTTCTGAAAAGGAATTGAAAACATATTTGTCTTCTTCAGAAATTAATAAGGTGTTAAAGCGTCATGAAGCTGCAATCTTTTTGACGAAAACAGCAGGCGGTGAAAAAGATTTACAAGACAATGTCTTATCCTTTGAAGATGCAGATACTATTCCCGAGCCTTCCAAAAAGTATGTTGCTTATGTTGTTGATAAGGGATATATGGTTGGTGTGAGCGACACTGCATTTGATGCAAACGGTGATGTAAATCGTGCTCAGATGGCAACCATGATGAATCGTGTGATCGATGATTTGAATATTACTTATGTAACAGGTGATATTGAATCTGTTTCTTCTACATCTGTTTCTGTCACGGTAAACGGTATTGTAAAACCCTATAAAATCAAAGAAGATGCGGAAATTCGCTTTAACGGTTCCGAAAATGCTGCAAGCAAGATTGCAAAAGGTGATTCGGTTGTGCTGAAATTATTTAACGGCTCAGTACGTTATGTGGATGTGTTCGGTCTTGAAGTGGATAGTGTTACAGAAGGATATGTGACATCAAAAAAAGGTGGAAATCCTAATAAAGTAACTGTGATTACTGCAGATTCAGCGAATGGCACTACTTATACTCTGGCTGATAATTGTAAGATTTACTATAATAAAAAGACAGTGAAATTTGATGAGTTGCTGATTGGCGATAATGTAAGCATTTCCTTTGCAAATGGTGAAATTGCTAAGATTGAAATTGGTCAAAGAACCGATAAAGTGACTTCTGTTGAATATGCAGGTGTTGTGTATGAACCGGAAATGGGAATTATTACAGAAACATCTTCAGGTGTACAAAGGACTTATTTGTTGGATAATAAAGTGACGGTTCGGAAGAATTCAAAAAATGCAGAATTGAAGGATTTGCTGATTGGTGATAATTTGAGTTTGACCTTAACCAATAATAAAGTAACTGCAATTACTGCAACCAGTACAAAAAGCAGTACCAGCGGAACAATCGAAGAAATTGTTATTTCTTCCACACCCACCATTACCGTAAACAACGGAAAATCATCCTCTTCTTTTGCATTGAATAATGCGACAGAGATTACGGTTGACGGAGAAACAGGGGATATTTATGATTTGAGATTGGGCTATATGGTAGATGTGTCTTTAGAAAGTGATACAGTAACAAAAATTACTACCAAAGTGGTTCAAAGCACCAATACATTACTGGGAACGGTGGATGTTGTTAATAGTACCTACGGCTTTATGTATGTCTATGCAACAGATGCTACGGGTGCAGGTACTCCTGAACGTATTCAGGTATTCACAAAGAAGAATAACGGCACCAAAATCATTGACAATAAAAATGATAGCAATAGCAGAGAATTGAAGAAAATTTTGTCAGGTGAAACGGTATTGATGACCGGTGTGAAACAAGCAGACGGCACCTTTGAAGCATCAACAATTATTATTTTAGCTGATTAATGAAAAGGGCGTGTCTCAATAAGTGATTTTTCACTAAATTGAGGCAACGCCCTCTTTTTGTATAACGAAAACCACGCGACTATTGAAGTAGTAAAATAAAAGTAGACACATGGAAAACCACCATGTATCTACTTTTTTCTTTTTGTGTTAAAATAATTGAGGAGGTGTTTATGTTGAAAAAAGGACAAACAAAACGAATATGGACAAAGGAACAGAAATTAGCAATAATCAAAAGATACTACGAGGAGCACATATCCGCAGGTTCACTTGCTAAAGAATATGATGCAGATAAAGGAATGATATGTCGTTGGATAAGGAGTTACAACCAACAAGGCGAAGCCGCCTTTGATTCAAAATCTTACAGAAAAGGTAATCCATTTTCTGCACTACATACAAGTAAATCCTTAACAGAAAACGATAGATTGCGATTGCAATTAGCAAAATTAGAGATAGAAAATGAACGATTAAAAAAAGGATACCTCGTGAAAGGAGTTGGTGCAAACAAGGTGTTCGTTACTTTAAAAGATGCGAATATGAAATAATATTTTCCTTGAAAGATAAATATAGTATAAAATTTTTGTGTGAGATAATGTCGGTTAACCGTTCCGGTTATTACAAATGGTTAGCACGAAAAGATAAACCCAACAGGTATGAGCAAGACAGAATATTACTTACAGAATTGCTGTTAGAACAACACAAAAAACATAAAACAAAAGGTTATCATTACCTTGCGAGGTTAGTGCGTAATGAAACAGGATGGCTATTTTCAGATAATCTTGCCCATAAGTGTTGTAAGATGGCTAGAATCCGTTCTAAAACAAATCGAGGAAGAAAATATGCCGGAAAAGAGCATATTAAATTTCCAAATACAATTAAAGGCAATTGGAAAACAACAAGACCATTAGAAATTGTAGTATCAGATATGACTTGTTTTAGACATAAAGGAATTCGTTGGGAATGGACATATATGTTAGATGTGTATAACAACGAAATAATAGCAAGTTCTGTGACTAATAAAATAGGCAACAGTTCGCCATATTATCATTGTTTAAATACATTGATAGAAAAGACAAAAGAGCAGAGTTACCCAGTCACTTTGCACACAGACCAAGGTAGTGTCTACTCTTCATCGGGGTTCTACCAAACCCATAAACATTATACCAATATCAACCGCTCTATGTCAAGAGCCGGAACTCCAACCGATAATCCAATAATAGAATCATTAAATGGATGGATAAAAGAAGAAATGAAAATAGATTTTAATTTAAAATCAGTTGAAAGCATACCGTTGTTTATTGAGAGCTATGTTCATTACTTTAATAACGAAAGATTATCATACAAATTAAATTACAAAACCCCTGTTCAATATAGAATCGAACAAGGGTTTGCATAATTCGTGGTTTTTAGTGTCTACTTTTACTTGACAAGTTCAACTATCGCGTGGTTTTCGTTATACAATCAAACGGACAAGGACTTTCATCCTTGCCCGTCTTTCCTTTTTATCTTCCAAATGCCTGACGGTATACTTCAAAAACAAATTCCATTGCACCAATTGCTTCGGTTAACGGCAATTGACTTCCGCCTTTTCCTTGAAGGAATTGATAAAAGTTTTCAATCGCTCTGGCATGACCGTTTCCCCAACAGGATTTTCCTTTATAGGAATGGTCATCCTTACAAAGGATAGTGATTTCATCACCGCAAATCTGATAAAGAGCCTGGTCAGCATAACGAAGCTTTCCTTTTTCAAAATTCAGCTCAATGCTCGCGGGATTGGTCCAGCTATAACCGTTGGTGGCAGTAAAGACTCCTCTGATGCCGCTTTCAAATTCAATCAACACATCAGCAGTATCCTCCACTTCAATCGTTTTCACCATACGGTTGGAGGCAGCTGCCTTCATAGACTTTACGGGACCTGCCATTAACAACATCAGATCGATGGTATGGATTGCCTGATTGATGAGAACTCCGCCGCCTTCCTGTGCCCAGGTACCTCTCCATTCTCCGGAAGCATAATACTCTTCGTCCCGTTTCCAACTGAGGTGTGCCACAATTCCTAACAGGGAACCCAAAGCATTTTCTTCGATCATCTGACGGATTTTCTGAATACAGGTGTTTTGACGGGTTTGGAACATGACGGTAACTTTATCTTCGTATCCGTTTTCTTTCACAAACTGTAACAAATCCTGCATTTCTGCCCGAGTAATGGCAATGGGCTTTTCCAACACCACCGCTTTTCCTGCGGTAAGAGCCGCCTTGGTCATGGAAGCATGAAGATAATGTGGGGTACAAATATGCACCACATCAATCTGGGAATCCTCAATCACATCTTCAAAGGAAAAGTAGACGGGAACCCCATATTTTTCTGCCATTTTTTCTGCTTTCTTTTTGTCAATATCGCAAACGCCTGCAAGCTGACCGTATTCCGACATTGCCAGACCTTCTGTGTGCATGGTGCTGATGGCACCACAACCAATTACGCATCCTTTTTTCATGTTAACAAAATCCTTTTTTCGTTAAATATTCATAGCTTATCTTTAAGGAATCAAAGGGGTCTGCGGGGCATTTATCTTCTTCTACTAAAGCGAATTTTGCTTTTTGGCTTGCTTTGATAATTGCATCCCAGTCTAAGTTTCCCTGACCGATTTCCGTAAAGGTTACCGTGTTGTTTTCCAATACCTGCAAATCCTTAAAGTGAATCATGCTTGCACGCTCTCCTAGGGATTCAATTAAGGTGGCGGGATTGATTCCGCTGTATGCAACCCAGTAGGTATCTAAAATAAAATCAAAGGTTCCAAGTTCTATCATATAATCCAGAATGTATTTCCCGTCTAACTTTTTGAATTCAAAAGCATGGTTATGATAGCCGAACCGAAGACCTGCTTCCCTTAATTGCCGGTCAAATCCGTTCATTTTTTCGATTCCCTGCTTTACATTATCTATATCAGAACGATACTCTGCGCCAAGCCAACCCAAACCTGCTACCTTTGCACCAATGGTTTTATGATAGTCGATGACCCAATCCATTTTTTCTTCATAAAAATTCATAGGCATATGGGTACAAGCAACGGTCATACCGTATTGGTCGCAAAGCTCTTTGATTCGTGTTGCAGGGATGTCCCAGCTGATTCCTGACAGCTGTACAACCTGATATCCTATTTTTGATAACTTCGACAAGCTTTCTTCAAAATCCTTTTCTGTTTGACAAAAGCTTGTTACAGTGTACATTTGTGCGCCGATTCTCTGATCCATATTATTTCCATTTCCTTTCTTAATAGGTTCCGGACATGTCTCCTACCTTCTGAGTATCTACTGTTTTTTTGAAGGTGGAGGAATTGATTTTTTCCTGCAACAATCCGTAAAATTCATCATGAGGGAAGTTGGTAATGTCAGCCCAACCGCCTGTCCATGCGGAATAATGAATTGCATTTGATACGGTTAAACCGAAAATCCCTTCTTCACCGGGTGCCAAAAGCTCTGTTCCGTGCAATACATGAGAAGCAAAGTTTTTGAAGATTCCCATATGTTGTTCTCCGTTGCCTTGTGCAGGAATTTTACATTCCCAGCATTCAGGTCTGCCAAAGGGACTTGTATTCTTTTTGTTGAATTCACGTTCCGATTCCACATTACGGTAGAACATCATCTGATCACGTTCAATAACAATTTTACCCATATCACAGGCAACTTCCAAACGATTGGTTCCGGGATATTCACCGGTAGAGGTAATATAAGTGCCGGTTACGCCGTTGTCATATTCAAAATAAGCGGTCACATCATCTTCCGTTTCAATATCGTAATACTTTCCGAAGGAAACAAAGGACATGATTTTAGAAGGCATTCCAAACATCCATTGCCACAAATCCAATTGATGGGGATTCTGGTTAATCAAAGTGCCGCCGCCTTCGGTTGCCCACATGGAACGCCATGCAGAACTGTTGTGATAAGCCTGGGGACGATACCAGTTTGTAACAGTCCAATGTATTCTTTTAATGGCTCCCAATTCTCCGCTTTGTATCATAGAACGAAGCTTTTGATACATGGGGTTGGTTCTTTGATTGTACATAATTCCAAATACACCTTTGGATTTTTTAGCCGCTTCATTCATTTCCAATACCTGCTTGGTATAAACCCCTGCAGGTTTTTCACAAATCACATTCATATCCATTTCCAAGGCTTGGATTGCCAAAGCAGGGTGTTCATAATGAGGCACAGCAATGATAACAGTATCCACCAAACCGCTTTTCATCAAATCCGTTGCATTGTCAAAAAAAGGAATGTCAGGATAGGTTTCTGTCATCACCTTTTTTCTTTCCGGATCAGCATCACAAAGTGCTGCCAATTCCATTTCCGGCACCTTGCCTTCCATAAAGCCTTTAGCATGGGCAGTTCCCATGTTTCCAACACCGATAATACCAACTTTCAGACGTTTCACCATAAGCACGTCCCTTCTTTTTATTTTTCAAAGATAGTATACCGCAACTATCTTTCATTTTCAATCCCTAATATTGATAAAAACATGTAATATATTGATAATTTTTATTATCATAAAGATAAGAAGGTGACACCGTACACAAAAAACCGTTTGGGAATGGATGGTTCCCAAGCGTTTTGTAATTTTATTTTATTTCCCAACCATTTTCTTTTGCTACATAAGTATGTTCTCCTGCAATGACTGAAAATCCTTCTTCTACCGCCTGTGCAGTAAGATTCAGCGCAACCTCTTCTCCTTTGGGTGCTACCGTGATTGCAGTCATTATCTTATGAGAAGGTGCCACATCTGTATTCATCCAGACACGATTGACTGCCACTTCGTGATTACCGTCAAAATGCTCAATCCTAATATCAGCCGTCCAGTTCAAGGGCGTTACGGTAACACAGGTCTTTTCTCCCGTCAGCACAACTCCTCCCGACCGTTCCTCAGCAGGCTTATCTGTGACGAATAAGAAAGAGGATGCCAAAGGAGTTTCATATTCTGTTTCGTCCATAATCAAATACACATGAGGCTCGGGAGAAAAAATCCGTCTGAAATTTTTGCGGAAAATTCCTTTTTCCCAAGCAGTCAACAAATCGGCAGTATAGGTGAATACACCGTCTTTTTGTTCCGAATGCACTGTTTTTGCACTGCTCATCTGCTTTTGGTCATAAGAAAAGCCACCCGGATTTAAGGGTACAAACAAATTATGGCTAATTGCTTTTTGCAGTTGTCTGGTAAAAGGACTGGAATAGCTTGCCGACCCCAAATCCATCATAAAGGATTCTCCTGCCGCCTCTAACAGGATGCTTCCGCTGTCGCTATGACAATGAGAAAAAATCTTAGGTCCTGCCATGGCATGAAAACGAATCAAGCCACAATCCTCTGTTTGCTGAATCAAAACAGAATGTCCGATTTCCTTCATATTCCAAAAATTCGGTTTGATCCAAGGAGATTTCTCTTTTTCCGGTATCCTACCAAGAGCCAGAGAATAAAAACTTCCTCCTTGCTGCTCTTTTTTTGCACACACTTCATACAATGCAGTCCATTCCGTTTGTCGATTCCCCACACCGCTGTAAACAGCAGCAATAACAGAAGTAATTGTTGCGCCCAAATGAGTATCATTATTTGCAATCGCAAAAGTACCATCTCCCACGGTCGATCGAAGTGCCATGAAAAACTGTTCTCCCCGAAGGATAGAATCAGGAAGATACTCTTCGTATTTTTGTTTTCTGTAATTGGCAAGCAAATAATAGGTTCCCAGAGTTTCACTTATGGTATATCCCAAATAACCGGGGCCTTCCTTACAACCGCCGTCCGGAAAAATATACCGTTCCAAGGCTTCTTCCAATATCTTTTCCGCTTCATCCACCCGGGAACGAAATCTGGGATAATCGTAGCTCAACACCGCCAATGCCGAAATCCAACCTTTACAGAATACGATTCCTTGGTTCATATGGTGAATATATTCCATCATATGGAAATCCGCTTCCATTCTGGATAGACCCTTTAAAATTATGGCATTGTGAATGATATTCCGTCCGTGCCAGGTTAGCAAATGACCTGCAAAATCCAGTGCCATAGCACATTCATGTAAAATCCACTCCTCTGTAAAGGAACGGTGATGCCAGGTCACGCCGGGCATACACCCCATAATTCCTTCACACCAATTTTCGCAACAAGAAAGGGACAATGCCCATCTCGCTCCCAGACGAAGGAGTTCTTCATCTTGCTCAATGGCACCAACCGTCAGCAAATCTCGGAAAATAAAGCTGGGATGATCAATATCAATACGATCTCTGTCTCTGATCCAACGAATATCCTTTGTCGGCACATATTTTCCAATGAATTGCTCGGGATCAATCTCCCGATATCGCTCCACATTCTGTTTCAATTTTTCGTATCCTTCACGAAAAAAAGAATGTTTTGTTTTCCGGCGGAGTTCCTCCAATTGTTCTGCATTAGCAAAAACACCTACGCGTGGATTCAGGCTTTTGGGATGTTCTTCAAAACAGCCCTCCCAATCTGTGGAATAAGCCGTTTTTTTCTCCAACATTTCTTCAAGTTTTCTTTGATTTGCCAAACCTAACCAGAATAAATTCAACGAACCGTCTTTTTCACAGTAAAAGGAAATAGAGAGTTTGGTTAGTTTATGTCCTGAAATTTCACCCTGTATTTCACGATTCTGATCAAATCCGTTGCTGTCCATCAAAAGCCGTTCCTCTCCGTCTATCACACCGCCAATCACCATTCTTGCATTTTTCGCAAAGCTGGCATTACACTGAATCAAATCATACCCGTCCAGAATCAGGTCACAATCACGGCTGATGGTACAGGATGCCTCCTCCATACCAACTCCTTTTTCCACCTGAATGGTTACATTACACCAGGTTTTCTGAGATTTTGCAACCGCTTTGGGGTGAACTGTGGTTGTGTACTTTTCATACACACTGTACTTTCTCTTACAGGGGTACGACTCACCGCTGTCCCAATAAGGTTCAAAGATTGTTTCCGCTTCATTAATCGGGATATTATTCATTTGAATACACTTCCTTTTTCTGTAAAAAGCAATTTTCGAGGGTATTGTACCACACTTTTTTTAAAAAATCAACCCTTGTCATAAAAATGAAATATAATTTCTGCAAACAGATAAAAAAGGCTTGCCAATCAATCATCAGCAAGCCTAAAATTTCAACTTCAATTTTGTTTTTGAATTTTTTTCATTACAATAATATATGCTGTCATTTGTGCCATAAAAGTAATAGGCCAGGAAATCGGATAGCATAGATACAATGTTTCTAACGTTCTGTGAGCCGCAAACACCGTAAAAATCCATACAATACGAAATACACAGGAACCCAGCAAACTAATCACCATGGGAATAAACGACCTTCCCAAGCCTCTTAAGGCACCGGTGGTAACATCCATCATACCGCAGAACAAATAAAAGAGTGCCACATAATTCATTCTGATAATACCGTATTCAATTGCCTGAGGAGAATCGGTAATATAAATACTAAGCAACGGACGACCGAGCATTCTAGTTAATCCACCCGTCACAAGACCAACCACTATGACCAAAAACAATCCTGCACCAAGAGAACGATTGACACGGTCATATTTCTTTGCACCTGTATTCTGTCCCACAAAGCTTAATGTTGCTTGATAGATGGCATTCATCGCAGTATAAGTAATACCTTCAATGTTTCCTGCCGCAGCATTTCCCGCCATTACCACATCTCCAAAGGAATTAATAGAGGACTGGATCAACACATTAGAAGCCGCAAACAAGGAACTTTGCACTCCTGCAGGAAGACCAATTCTGCAAATCTCAAAAATAGAGGTTTTGTACAGATGTAAGCACTTCCAATCCAACCGACAAGCATCCGTTCTTCTCATCAAAGCAATGAGAACCAAAACCATAGACAACAACTGAGAAATGGCAGTTGCTAAGGCAACCCCTGCCACATTCATATCAAGCACCAATACAAAAAACAGGTTTAACAACACATTCACAACGCCCGCGATGGTCAGATAAATCAAAGGCCCCTTTGAATCTCCCGCTGCTCTTAAAATAGCTGCACCAAAATTATACACAAGGCTTGGAATCATGCCGCAAAAATAAATTTTCATATACAGAGAAGACAAAGGCAAAACCTTATCGGGTGTTCCCATTATCCGAAGCAAGGAAGAAGAAAAAACAATTCCCACTATGGTCAAAAAAACTCCGCAGATGGTGGCAAGAGGAATGGCAGTATGTACCGCACGAAACACGCCCTGACGATTGTCTGCTCCCAGATTTTGTGCCACAACCACACTTGCTCCTACAGACAATCCGATAAACAGATTCACAAGCAAGGTGGTAAGAGAGCCCGTTGCACCAATCGCACCCACCGATATACTTCCGCAAAACCGACCTACCACTACCAAATCAGCAGCATTGAACAATAACTGAAACACCTGTGTCAACATGATAGGAATGGCATAAATCACCATTTTTTTCAAAATCGGACCTTCACACATATTCATTCCTGCAGATTTCATTGTACCCTCTCCTTTTATGAACAAACGGTGCAAACCGTTTACTTCATCAACATCCGAAATCTTCTGGTTTTTCGCCCTGTCCAAAATAATGCAAAATTGCATCTACAATTCTTCTGCATGCCTCACCGTCACCGTAAGGATTCACGGCACGGCTCATTTTTTCATATTCTGCTTTTTCGGTCAGAAGTTGTTTTGTCATTTCATATACCACTTCTTCCTCACAACCTGCCATCCGAACGGTTCCTGCTTCTACCGCTTCAGGACGCTCAGTTTCATTACGCAACACCAAAACAGGTTTCCCCAAAGCAGGTGCTTCTTCCTGAATCCCGCCTGAATCAGTCAGCAAAAACAGACAACGATCCATGAGATTATGCAATTCTTCCACGTCTAGGGGCTCAATCAGCATCACATTTTCCTGCTCTCCTAAAATAGAAAAGGCAGTTTCCCGCACTTTGGGATTCAGATGAACAGGGTAAATCACCGTCACATCAGAAAACTCCTTCGCAATCCGAAGAACTGCATTACAAATCTGTTCCAGGGGTTTTCCTAAATTTTCACGACGGTGTGCCGTCATAGTAATAATCTTACGATTTTCAAAATCTATATTCTGCAACTCGGGAGTAAAAAACTCATAATCCTTACGAACGGTGGTTTTCAATGCATCAATGACAGTATTTCCCGTAATGTAAATTCTGCTTTCGTCCACATTTTCTTTCAACAGATTATTTTTATTGGAAATGGTGGGAGAAAAATGCAAATCTGCAATGGCTCCCGTCATTTTACGGTTCATTTCCTCGGGGAAAGGAAAATATTTCTGATAGGTTCTTAAGCCTGCTTCCACATGACCCACAGGCACCTGATGATAATAGGCTGCAAGACTTCCTGCAAAGGTAGTTGTGGTATCACCGTGAACCAATACCAAATCAGGCTTTGCTTCCTCCAGCACTTGTTCCAGCCCTTCTAAGGCACGGGTGGTAATTCCCGTCAGAGTCTGACGGTCACGCATAATATTCAAATCATAATCAGGGGTAATTTCAAACAATTTCAATACCTGATCCAACATCTGACGATGCTGTGCGGTAACACAAACAATGGATTCAATTCCGTCCCTGCTTTCCAATTCCTTCACCAAAGGACACATTTTGATTGCCTCAGGACGAGTACCGAAAACGGTCATTACTTTAATCATTGCTCTGATTCTCCTTTTCTTCACCGGTTTGTATTTTTTCTTCCTTTTGATTTGATAAACGGAACCCTGTAAAGGACAAGGTTGCCAATGCGATGAGCACAATCGCAACAATCAAAACCATAGCACGGGCAGAACCAAACAACAACAGTACTACCGCGCTCAATGCCGCCAATGCACTAATAACATACAAAATATAAACAGTTTGCTGATGAGAATAACCACCATCCATCAACCGATGATGCAAATGCCCGCGGTCGGGTTGGAAAATAGACTGTTTATTCTTGATTCTACGCATAATGGTAAACGAGGTATCAAAGATGGGTAATCCCAAAATCATCAACGGAATCAAAAGAGACACAACTGCATAGCTTTTAAACAACCCCTGCACAGAAATTGCCGCCAAAATAAACCCTAAGAAATTGGAACCCGTATCCCCCATAAAAATACTGGCAGGATGAGAATTATAGGGCAAAAATCCAAGGCATGCGCCAATGACTGCCGCAATCAGGATTGCAATATTTCCCATTCCTGTAAAAATAGCCACAATAAACAAAGCAAAGCTGGAAATGGCAGAAATCCCTGCTGCAAGACCGTCAAGACCATCCATCAGGTTCATGGCATTGGTCACACCCACAATCCAAAGAACGGTAATGGGGTAACTCCAAAAGCCCAAATGAATATAAGCACCATCCTTAAAAGGATTGGTAATCACATTCACATCCACACCATGACAAACCACAATCAAAGCAGCACCTATCTGCACCAAAAATTTCACCAATGCAGGCAACTGGTACACGTCATCCAAAGCACCCAACGAAACAATAATAACCGCACCAAGTAAAATACCGCGAATTTCAGGACTGCCCACATCTACAAAGCAAAGAACCGCAACAATGAAGCCGAAGAAAATTGCAAGACCACCAATTCTGGGCATAGGTTTTTTATTAATTCTCCGAGCAGACGGATAATCCATTGCTCCTACTCGTCTGGCAATTAATTTGGCAATGGGCGTAGTAGCAAAAGCAATAATGGCCGCAACTACCACAGCGAAAATCATAGAAATAATTTCCGTCGATTCTAATTTAAACTCCATTTTTGTTCCTCCGTTCAGATACGGTCAACCAAGCCTACCGCTCTGTAAATTTCCTTCAGATTAGCATCTGCCTTTTCCCGAGCAAGATCCGCACCCTTTCGATAAATTTCAGCAAGATATCCGGGTTCTTCCATCAATTGCAAATACTTTTCACGGATGGGACGCAGTGTTTCCACTACCGCTTCACCTACCGTAGTTTTGAAGGTACCGTAGCCTGCACCGTCAAATTGAGCCACCGCTTCCTCCATCGAAAGACCTGTCACGCCACAATAAATATTCAGCAAATTACAAATTCCTTCTTTACCTTCTTCATAAACCACACGATTATCAGAATCAGTTACCGCTTTTTTAAATTTCTTCATAATTTTTTCCGGCTCTTCTATTACAGAAATAAAGCCGTTGGGATTGGCATCCGACTTAGACATTTTCTTAGCAGGATCCTGAAGGCTCATGATACGGGCGGTATTTTTGCCGATATATGCTTCGGGTACTGTCAAAACATCACCGTAAATCTTGTTAAATCTCATGGCGATATCACGGCAAATTTCCAGATGTTGCTTCTGGTCGGCACCAACGGGAACCAAATCCGCCTGATAAAGCAAAATATCTGCCGCCATCAAAACAGGATAGTCAAACAAGCCTACATTTACATTATCTGCGTGTCTGCTGGATTTATCCTT
>SVJP01000041.1 GCA_015068925.1 Oscillospiraceae bacterium | reverse complement strand
TCTTGCCATCAAAGCTGCAAATTCCGCTCTGGTGATGGAACGGTCAGGCTCAAAGGTTGTTGCGGTGACTCCGCTTACAATACCCTTAGTTGCCATATCGTTGATATCTTTTTCTGCCCAGTGACCGATGATATCGGTAAACTTGGATGTTTCACTTTCATCTTTCTTATTGGCATTGTTGTTGCTTCCGATGGAAACACCTCCGCCACCGCCTGTTCCGGTAGAGGTGGTAGGTCTTCCGGTAGGTGTTACGGTCGGTGTAGTAGTGGGAGGCAACTCATAAGTGACAAATTCTGTCAACAAGTTGGTATAAATCACAATGTCCTTTCCGTTGGAAATTTTCACAACAGGGTTGGTCTTATTCATTGTCGATTCTGCTGTTTCGTAGCTGTCTTCCTTAATATTTTTCAGAACAACGCTGTAGCTACCCTTTTCGTTCTTGTATGCCACAACCTTGCCTGCAGCACCTTCCAGAACAATTCTGACGGGCTTGCTTACTGTTACAGCATCACTTCCTGCACCATATACCTTGTCCACATCACCGTTTGTGAAGTCACCGGAAGGTGTGGTACCAACCAGTGGCAGCTTGAAGTCACCTGAAATTACGGTTCCTTCCTGAATTTCCATTGCTACACCTTCGGCATCAACAGTAATTGCAGGTGTTCCCTGAGCAGGGTCAACTGTCATGGTAACATCAGTTGCATTCTTATCTACTGTCAAATCTGCAGTAGGATAATTGTAATTCACCGTAACGGTACCGTTTGCAGTAATGGTTCCCTTGCTTGTACTGGAGCCCTTTGCTTCGGTTAACGCCTGACGAATTGCCAATTCCATTTTATCAACTTCACTTTGAACATCATCTTTAGAAACAGAATCAGCATTTTCCAACGCTTCCTTCAATGCATCAATTGCTTGCTGAGGATATTCACCGTAACCATCACCGACAACTGCAGTTTCTAAGAATTCTTTTGCATTGGCAACTGTTTCTTCTAATTGAGTCGTTTTGGCATAAACAGGTGAGACGGTTACTTTAAAGTTATTGGAATTTGCAGAAGAACTGATAACAAAATATCCTTTTGCATTTAACAAAGCTGTAGAATCCAGAATATCGGAATACACATCTTCCCCGTCTAATTTCAACGCAATCATCACCTTTTCGGTAGGAAGATCATACACACCGACGGTTACTTCGTGTTCTTTATTGTATTCGAATTTCTTGTCTGTTTTGGTCAGAGCTTCGATCGTTCCTTTGTATACACTTTCAGGAGCATATTCCTGGAACATAACTCTATCCTGTTTCAAATCAAACATTGCGCAGGTGCCAACCCAACCCCAGTTAGTGGTGTTATCCTGTCTGAAATAAATTCCAATCCAGCCATCGTCTCCTGCTTTTTCGGAGTTTGCAACCTCCGCCTTCATCTTAAATGTTATTTCTGTATTCTGAGGTAGTTCATCATTATAAAGAGCAATGGTCTGTTTTCCTGTGGCACCCAAAATCATGGAGCCATTTTCAAATACGATATCATTATTTCCTTTTGCATCAATCCATTTTCCTTGGTTTTCACCTGTAATCAGAGAATTGATGGTCATTCGGGTCACATTGGCATCATCCAGAACACTTACTGCACTGTTTTTGAAAGCATCCATAGCATTCTGCAAGGTTTCTGTTGCTTGATTTACCATAAACTGATAAGCTTCCTGATCGTTTGCAACCTTACGGGCTTCTTCCAAAGCAGCTTCTAAATCAGCTACAGTTTCTTCAGGATACTGACCGGCTTCTGTTCCCACTTCTGCATTTTCCAGCATACTTTCAGCATCGTTGATTGCTTTCCACAAAGCAATCTTATCAACACCTGCGGTATTTACTTCAATATAAATCGGTTCGGAAACCAGTTCATTCAGAGCATAATCACCTCTGATATCGTGGGGAATCAATTCATAACGAATATATTTTCCTTCACAGTTTTCCGCTACTGTATAATTGGCACCCCAACCACCATCCAACATGGTGTATTCACCATTTTTACTATCGCTGACAAACCAAGTGATTTCAGAATATCCCTCATCATCGCCATCAACATCGGTAAAGGTATAACTTGCAGTAACAGTCTGACCGACAGTAGGAACACCTGTTACACGAAGATTTACGGCACCTGGTTTTCCACCGCCAATCGGCAACTCTGTTCCCATAGAAGAAAACTCAATCTCAGCAAAATCAGAAACAGTCTTTCTGATTTGAGTCAATGCATCGGCAGTTAACGTATAATCCTTACCGTAATCAACAAATACAGGCTTACCGTTAGACAAGGTTTCAGAACCTAAATTTACACAATTTCTAATCTCGGTACCATTCATATTTTGATTATTGATAAAGCTTGGATCATCACTGCCGATGTTCACATACACATTCTTTTCCCACATACTGGTATGACCAATGGGAATGTTGTTGTTCAGCCAGGTCCAGAACGCTTTTCTCGCTTCATACTGCTTATTTTTGTTCGTTTCAGACTTATCTGCATCGTATGCTGCATTTGCAATCATACAAGCCTCATGAAAAGGCTTTGCTGCATTGTACAACTCGGGATTGAAGTAGTTAAATACCGTCTTCCACTGACCGGTAGGTTCAACCTCGGTATAATATTTCTTCCAGGTATCGCTAAATATCAGCTTTTGCAGCTCTGTTCCTTCGGTAACAGGGTTACTCTTATTGCTGCTTCTTCCAAAGGATTCCTGGAACCCAAAATGATAACACCAGGTATAAGCGGGATTTAAAATGTTATCAATTTCATATTCATAATGTCCCCAACCTTTTAAATAACCGGGATAATCGGTATTCATAAAGAGGTTGTTGTAAATATGATGAAACTGACCGCCATTGGTTCTGATGGAGTAGCTTCCCTTCAATCCACCGCCCCCTGCATCATTAAAGATGTTACCGTAAATGGCAGGGCCTGTTGTACCGTCATCGGTGAAGATTGCGTGCTGAGGATTGGAGCCCAATCCGCTATAAATGTGTTCAAAATAGTTATGTCTTACGATATTGCCCATTTCTGTTGCATTACGTCCCCAGTAGAGAGCGCCACCGTCGTCATTGAGTAACTGAGCATCGTAAATCTTGTTGTATTCAACCACAACATTGTTGGTCTGCTGGAAGGTTGCCACACTATGAGCCAGGTCAAAGAACTCATTATGGGAAATTACATGCCCTACCCCTTTTACCGTCATGGCAGGCTGACTGATACCGGAAGAAGTATGAATCTTGTTATTCTTTATAACAATTCCGCTGGAGGTTAAGGTTTCACGATTTCCTCCTTCCAGAGCAATTGCCTGATTCATCATATCATAGATATTACAATTTTCAATCAGATGATTGCTTCCCTTCATAGTAATAACGCTACTTGAAGCACCACTCATCACACCATTACGGATGATGATAGAATCCGTATTGTCTTTGATATCAATCATCAAGCCTAAATTGTTACGGAAATCCAATCCGTCAAAGATAATGTGAGATGCACCGTTAAAGCTTACCATAGTAGCCGTATTGGTTGCCACCTGCATTTCCGGATTTTTCATATCCCCTACAGGATAGAAATACAGAATATTCTTTTCGCGGTCAATGTAAGATTCACCGGGAAGGTCAATTTCTTCAAAAATATTTTTAAAATAAACATGACGTTCATAAGAAGGAGTATAAGTATCCTGACCGTAGGATGCATTATCGGTCGTCCAGAACACCTTATTTTCCGTATCCAGCTTATCAATTCTCAAGCTGTTCTGCGCCCAAAGATACGCAATTGCACCGGACACAACGATATCATCCTTCTTAAACTGCCATCTTGCAGAACGGTTTTCGGTATCGGTATATTCCAATACCGCAGGCTGACCTGCTTTGTTATACTTTGTGGTATCATAATACTTTTTATTTGCTGTTTTTGCATTGGTGAAGTAATGCATTCCCCCTGCATGGTTGTTGGGCCAACGAGCTTCATACAGAGCAACACCGTTTAAGTAAATGCGGGTTCCGCGAGAATGGTTTACTCTGGTAGGAGTAATGCCCTGAGCCCCTAAGTCAATCATGTAAAGATCGTCTTTTGCGTGTTCCTCAATCAGACGGTTCAACAGAGTTTCGTCTGTTACCTTCTGAATCTTAGTAGTATCCAGTTGCACTGCACCGGTAAAGGTTACGGTTTCGCCGTGATAAGCCTGGTAGGTAATGGGACATTCCTTTGTACCGGAATCCTCTGCAGTAAAGACAATGGTTTTGGTCACAGGATAAGTGCCACCCATAATATTTACGGTAATACCACCGTTGGGCAGAGCAGCTAAGCTACGAATCGTATCTCTTGCCTTCTCTACTGTCGCAAAAGGTTCTTCCAACGTACCAGGATTTGCATCGCTTCCCTCTGCAGAAACGAAATACTCTATTTTTCCGATCACCTGAACAGGCTCTGATTCCAGTTCTTCCCCTGCCAGACCGTCTTTATCCTTGGGAATAACGCGGATTCTCAGCCACTTCCCTGTATCGGAAACACCAATGGTATATTCATTTTTGATTGAATTCTGAACAGGAGTATATTCTCCGTCCTTTTCGATCGCCGTTTCAAAGATATAAAGTGATTCCCCTTGTTCAATGTTACTGATAGAAGGAGTATATTTGAAAGTAACCTTCAAGGTTTTGTTGCTTTCATATACACCATCAATGTTCAGTTCACTTCCCGCAGGCGGAACAGATGCTTCTTTTACCGCTGCGGTTGCTTCGGATTCCTCCGTTTCACCCGTTTTAGGTTCTACCGTTGTTTTGGGAGTTGCCAAAACTCTCAGTTGTTTCCCAAGATCTGCTGTTTGTACCTTATATTCTTTTGCAGTAGCACCGGTAATAGGATCCCATTTGGTTCCGTCATACACTTGCCATTGATACTCTACTGTTACTTCGTCCCCATTAAAATCCACTGCATCTGCATTTGCAATCAAAGTCTGACCAACCTGTGCGACACCATCAATGGTCAAGCTTCTGATTTTGGGAGCCTGAGGACTTACAGTGGTATCCACATGAGCGAAATCATCAATCCAGAAAATCTGATTCGAGGTATTCTGTTCTTTGGGAATCACACGAAATACACCTACGCGTCTTAATTTCATTTCCGTTTTCGGAATGTTGGCAAACTGATCCCCATCGATATAAATGGTAAAACCGTCAGGTGCTCCTACGGTAATCAACTGATGCCAGCCCTCGCTTCTGGGAAGCTCGGTATTTACGGTACCATGATTCCAATTATCACCGCTGATGGAGTAACATTCACCGGACAGACAGACATACACATTCAGACGTTTTGTTAAGGGTGTGTCGTTGGTTGTCTGATTTGCCCACAGCGTCATACCGATTTGTTTTTCCGCAGTTCCGTCATCATAGAACCAAAGCTGATTGACAGAATGAACAGTCTGATCTTCTTCTGCAAGATTCATAAAATTAAAGCCCGGCCATTGTGCTGCGGTTTCGGATTTGTCGCTTGCATTTGCCACGCGGCTTAACGCATTCAGCTGCATGGACTGTTTTCCCGATCTTGCTTTCTGTGTGGTCAATTCCTGTGCCTTTTTCCAATCACCGTTGTAATAATTTGCATTGCCCTGCAAATCGTTTGCACCGGTCAAGTTCGCAGGTACATCCCCCATATCGGTTTCGTAATCCTCCTGCACCTTTACCGTTCCCACAATCATAGCAATGGTCTTAGAAACTACGCCATAGGTAGCAGTAATAAAAGCAAGTCCTTCGCTGTTAGCAGTTACAACACCGTCCTCGTCAACGGATGCAACATCAGGATTACTGCTATTAAAGGAAACGCCTTCATCCAAATCATCTGTAATTCCTCCTGCGATTCCCTTTACCACAATCGCAGAAGTTTCTTCTAATTTCAATACCGTTTTTTCGGTACCCGTCAAATCAAGAGCAGAATAATCCAGCTTCCCGTCATCACTGGGAAAGGTAACATTAATGGTCATTCCGTCGGTTACATTTTCAACAGTCACCTGACCGTCAATCACAGCAACCGGAGTGCCGTCAACCACAACCTTGCCCTTATAGCCCTCTTCAGGCTGCAATTTCAAAATTAGGTCTTGCCCTGCCTCTGCAACAATGGTAGCTCCGTTTGAAACAGTAGTACCGTCTTCTTTGGTCACGGCTCCGTGGTTCCCAACATTCACCGTTACAAAAGCAGATTTCTGGCGAACATCTACCGTTGCATAATCGTCAATGTAAACAACTCCATTGTCTGTTCCGCCGTTTGCGGTGGTGGGAGTATTGAAATATGCAGATTTAAACAACTGTTTTTCGGTGGTTGCTTTTATCTTACCCTGAATCGTAGCCTGACCGTCAATATAAACATAGGTTCTCAAATAAAGCTGACCTGTATCATCTGTTTCATACCAGCTGTTTGCTACCACTTGATGCCAACCCTTGCTTCTTGCAATAGAAGTGTTGGGAGCTGTGGCATTGGGCAAATCACCATGGAGGCAATGGTTTTTCAGACATTCATCAGAGGTGTTTCTGTGTCCCCAACCAAGAGACATGGTATTTCTGGGGGAACCGCCATAACCGTCGATTCCAAAACGACCCAACACAGAATTGGTTCCATCATCATAAGCCCAGAAAGAAACCGTGGTTACATCCTCGGTAATGGTTCCTTCTTCAATATAAACCTTACTTTCTGCATCTGCCCCTTTTGCAAGCACCTTCAAGCCCTTTGCTCCGGTGCGTTTTGCAGCAGCATCTAAGTTGCCCTTGTCGGCAGTAATGCTAAACTCTTTTTCATCCTCAAAATCCAATGCTTTTACGGTTTCACCAACCATAAAAATGATTCGTTTGGATACTTTTCCTGCAGTTGCAGTAATGGTTGCAATCCCTTCTCTGACTGCGGTAACAGTACCATCAGCAGAAACTGTTGCAATTTCTTCATTGTTGCTTTTAAAGGTAACACCGCTTGTCACAGCTGCACTTGTTCCTTCAGTTGTGGTTCCGGTTACTGCAATTTTGGAGGTTTCTCCGATTGCAAGAACCGTCTTTACTGTCCCTGACAAATCAAGCGCGGTATAATCTGCTGCCGATACAACTGTCAACGTTCCCATCAGCAGTATCAGACAAATTGCCAGAGACAACATTCTTTTACTAAGTTGTTTCATCATTTTGTTCTCCTTTCGGTTGCTTTTGATTAAACTTGTAATACAACCCACAGGCTGTATTACAAGTTTGTTTTTTACTGTCCGCTTACTGCATCTTCACTTCCTGCAACTGTGGTTTCCACGATTGTTTCTTGTTCGTCCTTTACCAGAGTTGCAAAGCCTTTGAATTCATAAGAATCGGTATCGTTAATGGCAGCCCCATAGACACGGATTCCGAACATATTGTCTTCATTTTTGCCTTCAGCAATCAACTGCATTCCGTTCAGGTACATTCCATATCCTTTGGCTTTCAGTTCATAACCTGCGGGAACAGTCACTTTATAGAAGGAAACATAAGCAGGCTTTCCGCTGTTGTTATAGTTTGTTTCTTTAAAGAGATATCCTTCATCCCCGTTTCCTGTAATGGAGGGAGTTATGATTACTTCTTCAAATGTTACATTCAAAGCAGTATCCGCCTTGATGTTTTCCAAGGTCAGTTGATTGTTGGTTACAGTGTATCCTTCTACCTTTGCTTCATATCCCTCGTTTGGTGCAAAGGTGAGGGTCAGGTCTTCTCCGTATTCCACAGACAATGCTTCCCCACTCACAACTGTTTCTTCTCCAACCTTTACTGCACCATTGGTGTTATCATAGGTTACAATAACAGCCGCCTTTTTGTCGCTGACATCAATGGCTGCGACATCATCCAGATAAACGAGTTTCTCCGTTGTGTCGGCTACGGAAGAATAATAAAAATTCGTAAACAGTTGATGATCTTTACTTGAATCAAGTGTTTGAGTTGTAGTACCCTTCAGTATGATATTTCCATCCATATACATGGTGGTATTCAAGGCTTTTACTTCTACTCCATCTACAACTTGAGGAACATAATAACTGGTAATGACAACCTGATGCCAACCCTTACTTCTTGTATAAGGATTGATTCCACTCATTCCACTGGTAATCGGTGTCAAATCACCATGGAATCCGTAACCTTTACATTGATTTATCGTTCCGTCTGTTTTTTCGATGTAGTGTCCCAAGCAGAAGTTAAAACTGTTTCTCGGCGAACGCCAACCTGTAGTACCAAAACTACCGGAATTTGTTTTGCCTTTATCATAGAACCAATAGGAAATGGTATTGGCATCAGCCGGTATCACATCAGGGTTAGAAGTATTTCCTTCTACACCGAGAATATAGATTTTTTCTGTTGTGCCGTTTCCGCCGTTGGAAAACAGTTTCAGTGATTTTTCGCTTGCACGAAGCATTTCGTTGTTTACAACCGCTTTTCCTGTTTTATCTTCCCAGTCGGATGCTGACTCAAAGTTTTTGCTCATCTTGGTATCTCCGACTACAATCACAACATTTTTTGAAACCGTACCATTTGTTGCAGTAATCACAGCAACCCCTTCGTTGACTGCTGTTACCAAACCGCTTTCGGATACAGTTGCAACAGCGGTGTTGTTACTGGAATAGGTCAAACCTTCTACTACTGCATTTTCAATTTCAATCCCATCGGCACGAAATCCTCTTGCCTTCAACTGAGTGGTATCATTGGAAACATCTTCATCCGTCAGACAAAGAATAGTGTTTTCTGTCTTGGACAAATCAAAGGAAGCAACTGCAGGTTCCCGTTTCGTGGTATCAACATAAGCAAAATCATCAATCCACAATGCATGATTTGCAGTATCGCTGCCGGAAGGAGTAACATCATCCGCAGTTTTGGGAATGTTACGATTGATATTCAAACAATATTGTGTCAAATTCGTTTTAGGAATATTGGCAAACTGTTGACCGTCAATATAAATGGTAAAACCGGAAGATGTTCCAACGCTGGCTGCCTGATGCCAACCTATACTTCTCGTAATAGTCGTATCAACGGTACCATGGCTATAGTTGTCACCATCCGAAGTATAAGTATCATTTTTTAGATAAATACAAAAATTATATCTCGTAGTCAATGCATCAGCACCGGTTGTTTTCGGTGCCGCAAATCCAATCTGAACTTCCTTGCTCTCTGTACCGTCATCATAAAACCAAACAGATTGCACAGAATCTACAGTTCTATCCTCTTCTGCTACATCATAAACAACATAAATCGGCAACTGTCGCCCTGCTGTATAATTTCCCGCTTTATCATTCGGAGCACGAAACAGTTGATTAAACTGCACAGACTGATTTCCCGTTCTTGCTTTTGTTGAAGTTATTTCTTGGGCATTCTTCCAAGTAGAGGAATAATAATAGGCATTTGCTATACCGTCATTTGCACCGGTCAGATTTTTAGTAATAGAACCGGATTCATAATCTAAGGTCTGTTTTGCTTCACCAACCATGATTACAATTCCTTTTGTCAGTTCGCCATAGGTTACAGTAATCACAGTCGCACCTTCATCCACTGCGGTAACGGTACCGTCGCTTGAAACGGTTGCAACCGATTGGTCAGAGCTTGTAAAAGTCACACCTGTTGTGATTTCGTCACCGACTACTCCTTCGGTAACACCCTTGACTACAATTTTTGTGGTGTTGTTGTCCACGGAGGCATCTGTCAGGTCAAGAACTGTTACTGCTGTGCCGGATAAATCCAGAGCATCATAAGTAACCTCTGCACCAACCATTGTCGCAATGCTCATCATCAGCATCAGACAAAGAGTAAGTAGCAATACTGCTTTTTTTGCGTTTTTCATGTTTAACATCCTTTCTTTTTTTAAAATTTTATTTGAATTAAAATAATTCCGATGCCATATGCTCCGCGATGAGGCGGGCACCTCTTGGATTATGATGACTTCCGTCTTTCCCGTCAAAATAATAGGTTCTGCTGAACTTATTAATTCCAAGCTCATAATAGTTATCAATAAATTTCACGTGATATTCTTTTGCCACCCGTCTTGAAGCTTCAATAAAATCATCCATACTTTGTCCGTCATAAAGTCTGGTATCCGAATCGTCAATCAGCTCCAGGTTATCATTTACCCAAAAACGGTAGGTGGGACAGCAGACAAAAATCTTCAAATGAGGATAGGTCTGATGCAAAGTTTTGATACTGTATCGCAGGGCACCCTGAAAGGTATCCACATCAAAGGGATTCTCCGGATTGTCGATTTTCTTCCTTGCAGTATAGTCATTGGAACCGTAGGCAATGGTCACAATATCTACCTGATTAAAATCAAGGGATTTCAACAAGGCTCTTGTTTCCAGAAAATAAATGGGCATTTCATCCGTCTTATCCTTTGACTTTGCCTCCACATCCACTGCATCCTGAACAGAAAAATCCCGAGTGGTAATTGCATCTGCAAGGCGGTACATGGAAAATGCATCCCATTCTCTGACATGACAAGACATTCTGCAGCCGCCAAACCCAAGATTATGTACCGTTGCACCTGTAATTTCTGCAAGGGCGGTGGATATATCATTGGGAGGGCGTTTATTGCCGAAAATACTGTCACCGAAGTTTACGATAACCTTCCCCTTCATTCGTTTTTCTCTCCTTTTTGTTGCATTTTGATAAAACTTTTTCATATTGCACCATAATTGTATCACATTATTTTTTACCACAATGCAAAAATAGTATTTAAATCTAAAAAATAGTAAGATGACTTTTAAAAAATTTCAAATAATTTTTCAGCAATAATTTTGTAGGTTGGTTTTCTGTCATTATGAAACGCTTTTAACGGAGTTGCTTTAAACTCATCAAAAATCTGCTCCCTTTTTTGAATCAATTTTTCTGTATCAAGAACATTGGTATCTCCCGTTTCTATCTTTTTCAAAATCCACTCTTTAAAAACAGCAACCTCTTTTTCATACACACCCTTCACTGCTTCAAAAACAGAGGTGCGGCAATAAAAATTTATCACATTTTCCCGATATGCCTGATCAAAGAAAGGGTTAACAGGACGGTTTTTCTCCAAATCAAGAAAACTGTAATACATAGAGTGATCCTCGTGAAGTCCCAATATATCCCCAAGTAATGCCAAAAGCGCTTGACTTCGCTCTAATTTTTCTCGAAGCTGATTAGCACAATCCTTCCCTATTGTCCAATCATAAAAAGCAGCCAAAGCCTGAAAATAAACATACTGCAATTTTTTTACTACAACCGTTTTCATCATATCTGTCACGTCACGGCGAATAAAGGGCAGGTCAAACACCTCCTCAGGAAGCTTAGAAATTAAATCAAACATTTCATTGGCATTGTCATCAACCAGCTTATCATCCTCTTTATGATGCTTCCAATATTCCTCGTATTGCTTAGAAAGAGGTTTCCCCTGTAACACATTCCAAACAGGATGACGGTCTGAAGAAGGATCTAATGTATTAAAATAATAAGGTGCATAACATTGAGAGGGCAATTTCATGGTCGGTAAAAAGCTGTTCCAAATCTTCTTCATGGTTTCTGCTTGCTCGCCGTATCGTTTTTCACACAACTCGTAAGCAATTTCTTCAATGCTTCGCCCCCTCGGATTCCATGCATTTTCCGTAAAGAATTCCAATGTCAAGCTATCGCAATGAGAAATTTCAGGCCACAACGCCATTCCCTTACAATAAGAATCTCCAGAAGCAATCTGCAATTTACTGTTCAGATATTCAAAATCACCATGAATATGATTCTGGGGTTCATAAGCATGAAACATACCGAAAATCCAAGGTAATTTCCCCATAATATTCCATTTTTCAAAATTGTTATATTCTGCTTTTTTATCCACGGTATAATCCAGTATTATGATTTTTTCCGGATCAAACATCTCCGTCAGCTCCACTACCTCATCCGGTTCCAAGTATCCCAAAAAATCCCAGGCAGCCACCATCAAAGGTGCATTTGGGTAGGTACGGGATACATAATCAATAATTTTTTGATAAGCATATTTTTTCAAATCAAGATTGGCACGACGGTCATTTGAATAAGTCCTTTCTGCCAATCCGATGGTATGAAACAGCTCTGGTTTTCCGTACTCCTTTACCGAGGTGTCCGTCAGTTTCCAATAATTGTTCAGATTTTTCTCTTTCATAATATCCCAGACAAGTCCTGTCTGCTCTGTATATCCTTCACTGCTTTGAGAAAGAAAAGAGGGATTTTCTTTTTTCAAAAACTGCAAAGGGGTTCTGGAATACCAATGGGTCATGGTTCCGCAATCCTCAGGGTGACTCAGGTCACACATAAAAGCATAATCAAGCACCTGTTTTCGCAGCTGCCCCCGATATTCCAAAGACCAGAAAGTGGTTCTTTCATCATATCCCCCGATTGCTTCAGGAAGAGGTTCCTCGTTGGAGGGATATTCCACAATATCCGGAAATGCTTTCTGAAACAAATCATCCATTCCAATCCGAAGCATAAAAGTATTTAATCGTTTTTTACAAAGCCAGTCAATTTCCTGTTTCCAATCTTCAAAATCCCAATGCTCTGCCTGAAATCGTTTCAAACCTCTGTGGGCAAAATATCGTATGGCACGATAAGCAAACCGCGGTGATTCTTTGACCTTCAAATTTTTGATATCAATGGTTTCCTTTTGCGGGATTACATCTCCATCCCAAAAATAATGACACTCTCCCCGTCGTTCAAAAAAATCATATACCGCATAAATCGTAGAACGGCCTCGACCTCCTGCCAAGAAAAGCAAAGTACGGTTATGTTCCTCTTTGGAAATGATGCAGTAATCATCTGTATGACACCGAATGGGCGTTCCCCCTCTCAGTTTTTTGTACACGAAGGGTTGCACCGCTTCTGAACCAATCACAATCATATCCTCGTCTTCACAAGGAACTGTTTCCATCCGAAGCATAATTCCTGTGATACGGTAATAATAATCCTGAAAAATTTCTGCCGCCTTCTGATAAGACGGTTCCTGACAATTTGCTTTTAAAATATACATAATATCCTCCTATCCCATTTTGTCTTAATTATATCATACTCCCAAGTTATTGTACACCTATATTATAATACAAAAGGTTTAAATTTCGATTCTTGACTTATTCTGTCTTTTATGATATAATAAATAAAAAATAATAATTTTAGGTGATTTTTATGATACAAATTCCGGAAACATTAGAAAATTTTAGTTTAATTTCCGTTTTGGATTACACCTGGGAAAAACGCGAAGCAATCGCCGCCCCGCGACCCTTCCATGCCCTTTCCTTCCGCACAGAAGGAGAATGTACTTATGAAACAAATAAAAACGAAATCACCATTTATTCCCACGATCTCTTATTTGTACCGGCTCATGTAGGATACGTGCAGAAAATCAAAAAAACAGAACACCTTTTTTGTGTTCTGTTTCACGCCAATCTTCCTCTTCAAGACAAACTGACTGTCTTTACCCCGAAAAATTCCTTCATTTTTGAATCACTATTTTCTTCCATGTGCCATCATTGGAATCGAAAACTATCGGGAGATACAGCAAAAGCAAATGCTTTATTTTTCAAAATTATTTCCAAAATTCATATTCAACAAAGTGAAATAACATCCGCCGGCTATCAAAGCACCTTCCAGGATGCATTGGAATATCTGCACGAAAATTTCACCAATCCTCATTTAACCGTAAAAGAAATCTCCGAGGTTGCAGCTTTCAGTGAATCTCATTTCAGAAAGCAGTTTAAGGCACTCAAAGGATTGTCACCCATTCAATACATCAACGAGTTGCGGGCAAAATATGCATTGGAGCTTCTTCAATCGGGATATTATAAAGTATATGAGGTTGCGGAAGAAGCAGGATTTTTCGACAGTAAATATTTTAGTACTGTCATGAGAAAAAAGACGGGTTATTCCCCAAAAACATTACAGAAAAGATTGACAGGTCGTCTTTGATGTACAAACTACTAATGTTACAAGCTCCGTGCAGTTAATTTTCGGTTCTGATTCAAAGTGGATCACATTCACATCGAATACACTTCCCTTCTGATACATTTCACTGATATCATCTTCTACCCGGTGACCATCAATATCAAAATATATAATTAGGTGGTAGGAAAGAGGCACTCTGTTTTTAATAAATTAGCAATGCCATGAATTCCCGCTTCGCTCCATGAATTGAACTACTTTTTCATGTTCTTTAGTGCAACTCATGAAATCTTTGATTTCAATTCATGCCGACAGGCAATTCATTGAGTTTGCTTTGCAAACTCATTCTCAATAGGACATAGAACCATCCGAGACCACTGAAAAAATTCCAAATTTAAATAGTAATAATCCTCTTATCAAAACAAATCGTTTTTGACATTTTCTACAAATAATTCTTGTTTTCAAAGAAAGTGGATCGGAAAAAATCGTACTCTTAATAATATCAAAAAAAAGCTGGTTTATTAAACTCACAACAATTACAACAATTCACCATAATTTCACCTCCTTCTTTCCTTACCCTCTGGGTAATAAATGTGCACATAGACAGGGGACGGCTCGAGACCCCTGTCCTAATGTGGCTTTCGTCCCCAAATGGCTCCATTAACGGTGATGTCAACCAAACGACTTTAGCTATTCGATGCTATCGATAGAAATATAATATTCTTCCTCGTCGTCCCAAAATTCAATCGAGACTATTTGCCACGTACTCTGATTTATTTTAACGATAGCATCTGCATAAAAATCATCCTTATCTTCATCTTTCAAAAACAAATCAGAATCAAACTTCACATGAACCTCATAAGTAACATTTCTTCTTAAATAAGAAGTATAGACTTTATATATTGTTTTTTCACTTACCCTATCAGAAAATCTTTCTTCTACAATCGCTTTAGCAATTTTTTCTGCTGTTTCTGCTTTTTCAAAAAGAGGTGTTTCATGTTTTCGTTCTATTAATGTGATACGATTTCTTTCTTCATCCCATTCAATATTTTTTTGAAAAATTTTGGCGAAGTCTCGAACTGCAATATAAGCAAATCCGTCATAGACTAAGATTCCTTTTGTAATCCAATCCGTAAAATTTTCATCCCAATTTCCTTGCGAACCGGGGTAACGTCGAAAAAAATCAAAATCCCCCTTATAAACACCAGCTATCGTCTCTCTCGTAGGCACAAAGGCGGTCATCAAACATACAATACAAAAAAATAGAAATAATTTTTACTAACCAATTATTTTTCATTAATATACTCCTCTCCTTCTGCACTTCTCAATAATTCACCAAATATTTTTGCTCTTTTTACTAATTGAGCATAACTTGTTGACTTTAATCGAAATCTTTTTGCATCTACATAAAAATAATTCATTCTCGTTACAATAATTATTTTATTTCCCTTTTTCATATACATGCAAATTCCCCGAACACTATGGGGACGTCCCTATTTTTGCACATTCGCCCTTGTTATAATGCCCCGAACACTACGTGACAATGTGACAATGGGGACGTGTGACAATGGGGACGTCCCCCATGCTTGAGGGTGGCGGAATCACCTACTTTGAAGGCAAAGAAATCCCTATTGAACCGGGAAAAATTTATTTTTATCCTTGTACAAAAAAAGAAACTTATCAAAGCGTTTTTCAGGCAGGAACAAAAAAAGTACACATTCGGTTTCACTGCAATCTCTTTAGTACAAAGGATGTTTTTTCCGAATTAACAGAACCACAGCCTTTAGAGGATTTTTATCAACTGGTCCCTGTAATTAAAGAAACTATTATATCTTCTAATATAGGAAAACAATCTCTCTTACCATCATTGGTTCAGATGAGTATTGCACCTATTTTCTCTCAGGTAGAGAAATCCTTAAAGGAACAATTGATACGTGGAAAAAAATACGAAATTATATTTAACTATGTTGATAATAACCTC
>SVJP01000040.1 GCA_015068925.1 Oscillospiraceae bacterium | reverse complement strand
CTGCCAGTTTTGGTTCCCCATACAAATCTTTGCCGTAGGCGGTGGTATCCTGTGCCACCAAAATAAGCTCCCGTACTCCGGTTTTCACCAGTTCTTCCGCCTCCGCCACCAATTCTTCTATAGAACGGCTTCGGTATTTCCCGCGAATGGAGGGAATGATGCAATAAGTACAATGATTGTCGCACCCATCTGCAATCTTTAAGTAAGCCGTATAAAAGGGCATGGAATTGACCCGGGGCAACAGACTGTAATCAGGGGAACTGTCAATATCCCCAAACTGTTCTGTCACATCTTCCTCCAATAAAGTCACAATTTTGTGATAGTCTGCCGTCCCCGTCACCACATCAATCTCGGGAAGCTCTTCCAATATCTCCTTTTGATACCGTTGAGCGAGGCAACCCGTTACCGCTAATTTTTCACAATTTCCTGACTGCTTGTATTCTGCTGCTTCCAAAATGGCCTCAATGGATTCTTCCTTTGCCGATTCAATAAACCCGCAGGTATTGACAATAATCCAGTCAGCAACTGAAAGGTCCTCTACCAATTCATATCCACGGGCTGATAACAAGCCAAGCATCACCTCGCTGTCCACCTGATTTTTGGGACAACCCAGAGAAATTAACGCAATTTTTTTCATGTATGATAAATTCCTCTCTTATTCTGCATCATTTTCTATGTATTCCTTCATTGCCTCTGATACCTCACCGTAGCCATACCCCCGACGGATGCAATAATCAAAGGTGCGTTTTACACATTTGGGGTCGGAGGGGTCGGTCAATTTCTTTTCGATTAATTGAGTCAGCAAATCTTCGGGGATTTCCTGTTCTTCCCACAACCGTTCTCCCAATTCACGGGGAATGCCTTTTAGTACCAACTCCTGCAACACCAGCCGTTTTCCCTTTTTTCGCAGAGAAACTGCATCGTGGATGAAGCGTTTGGCATAGTCCTCATCATTTAAGTATCCCAATTCACAAAGAAGAGCAATGACTTTTTCTGCCGAATCGGGAGAATACTCCCGTTCCGATAGCTTTCGTTTCAGCATAGCAATACTGTAGCTTTTTCGGGCAAGCAACCGAAAGGCATATTGTTTTGCATCCGAATATTCCGCTTCCTGACGGATTTCCTCCAATTCTTCGGTGGAATAGGTGTTTCCCGTACGGATTCCTGATTTGACACAGGTTTCCTCATCCAGTCCGAACAAAAAGGTACCGTCACCGTACACCGAGCGTCTCTCGGGATGCTTTTTCTGAGGCTCTAAGGCAGTAATGGTAATCTTATTCATCTATTTTTTCCGAATCAACCGACGGGCTTTCATTTTCAGCATAATGCTCCCGTACCTGACGGTCTAACATGGCAAACACTTCGGGATTTTCCTGTAAATATTTCTTGGCATTGTCCCGTCCCTGACCGATTCGTTCTTCGTTCAGAGAATACCAGGCACCGCTCTTTTTCACAAAACCAAGGTCTGCCGCCAAATCCAGCACCATGCCTTCTCTGGAGACTCCTTCCCCGTACATAATATCAAAATGGGCTTCTTTGAAAGGCGGGGCCACCTTGTTTTTCACAATTTTCACACGGGTATGACTGCCGACCATTTCTGTTCCGTTCTTAATCACTTCTGCTTTTCTGACTTCCATACGTACGGAGGAGTAGAATTTCAGGGCACGTCCCCCCGTTGTTACCTCAGGATTTCCGTAAATCACGCCCACCTTTTCACGAAGCTGATTAATGAAAATGGCAACTGTATTGGACCGACCGATGACGCCTGCCAGTTTTCGCAGCGCCTGAGACATGAGTCTTGCCTGTAACCCTACATGGGAATCTCCCATTTCGCCGTCAATTTCCGCTTTGGGAACCAGAGCGGCAACAGAGTCAATCACAATCACATCAATGGCACCGCTTCGCACCAACGCTTCGGTGATTTCCAACGCTTGTTCTCCCGTATCGGGCTGAGAAACAAACAAGTCATCAATTTTTACACCCAATTTTTTTGCATATACCGGGTCAAGCGCATGCTCTGCATCAATAAAAGCAACCTCTCCTCCTGCCTTCTGAGCTTCTGCCACCGCATGAAGCGCAACGGTGGTTTTACCGGAGGATTCCGGTCCGTATATTTCAATAATTCTGCCACGGGGAAGACCACCGATTCCCAATGCCAGGTCAAGGCTTAAAATACCGGTGGAAATGGTGTCCACCTGCATATGAGTATTTTCCCCCAACCGCATAACGGCTCCTTTCCCGAATTGCTTTTCTATTTGTCCTATGGCTTCTTTGAGTGCCTTTTGTTTTTCTTCGTTTCCTGCCATTTTAATTTCCTCCTTAGGGTATTTTCTTCATTATATCAAATTTGTTTGCTGATTTCAATTGTTTTTCAAAATTTTTCTGATAGATTTTGACGGAGGGTGTTTCCTCTTTGTAAATTGAATCAGCTTTTTCTTTCATTATACAACAGGATGTGTCCGATTAACGGGACTTGTTTTATTGCTTCCTCAGTCAGCTGTGCCTCCCCTTTGAGGGAGATGGGGTTGCAAGGCAACCTCGGAGGGAGTCTATTTCAATTCTTCAAGCAACATAGCAAGTGCATTCATCGCCGTTTGGGTTCTGATTTTATCACGGGAACCGGACAAGAGCAATTTTTTACAACGAACACCGTTTGAGGTTGCAAGACCGATATACACAAGGCCAACCGGTTTTTTGTCTGTTCCGCCTCCCGGTCCTGCAATTCCGGTAACAGAAAGGGCGAAATCAGCGCCCGATTTTTCTTTCGCACCACGGCACATCTGCATAGCAACCGTTTCACTCACCGCACCAAACCGTTCCAATGCACTATGCTTTACGCCTAACATCTGCTCCTTTGCTTCATTGGCATAGGTCACAAAGCCATGGGTAAACACCCTTGATGACCCTGACACCTCAGTGATCATTTTAGCAATCATGCCTCCCGTACAGGACTCGGCAACCGCCAGCGTTTTTCCTTGCTCCATTAAGGTGTGCACTGCAACAGTTTGCAGGGTATCTTCGTCATAGCCGTAACAATACTGACCCAGAAGTTCGGATACTTTTCCCTCTGTTTCATCCAGCATTTGTTCTGCCTTTTCTTCTGTTTCTGCCTTTGCGGTGAGACGAAGATGCACCTCACAAAGCTTTGCATAAGGGGCAATGGAGGGGTTCTCGCTTTCCCGAATCAAATCCGCAATCAGGCTTTCCGCACGGGATTCTCCGATACCGAACAGACGCATGGTACGAGAGCTGATCACCGAGTCGGATTTTTGCAACAACAGAGGACGGACATAACCCTCGTACATGGTTTTCATTTCAATGGGAGGGCCGGGAAGAAGAATCATAATTTTTCCGTCTCGCTCCATCATGCAACCCGGGGCAGTGCCGCAATCGTTTTTCAGTACTGTTGCGCCCTTTGGCATCATTGCCTGTTTTTTGTTATTGGGCGTCATGGGGCGGTTGACCGCCTGAAAATAGGCTCTCATCCGTTCTAAGCTGGGTTCATGCATTTCCAAAGAAAATCCCATCAGCTCTGCGGCAGTTTCCTTGGTTAAATCATCTTGAGTGGGCCCCAATCCTCCCGTAATCAAAAGAAGGTCGGCTCGTTCCATGGCTTGTTTTAAGCAGGATTTCAAGCGGTCGGGATTATCTCCCACCACGCTTTGATAATACACATTGATTCCTAATTCGCTCAGCTTTTCCGACAGGTATTGGGCATTGGTATTCACAATGTTTCCCAATAAAATTTCAGTTCCTACTGCAATAATTTCAGCATTCATCCGATTTCACTCCTGCAATTTTAATGACTTCCGTTTGTTCTACCGCTCTGTCAATCAAAGCATCATAGTCAAGGGCTTTTTCCGATTCCAAAATGTCTGCCAACACAGGCTTTGTTTTGGGGTGCTTTGCCACAAATACGGTACAACAATCCTCGTAAGGCAAAATAGAGGTTTCAAAGGTACCGATTTTCCGCGCAACGGTCACGATTTCATCCTTGTCCATTCCGATTAAGGGACGGAACACGGGTAACTCAAGTCCCTGATTGGTTACCTCTAAGCTGTAAATGGTCTGACTTGCCACCTGACCCACACTTTCTCCCGTTACCAATGCATGAGAATCGGTTTGTTTTGCAATCTTTTGGGTAATCCGTGCCATCATCCGACGCATGAGAATGGTGCCTTCATCCGAGGGGCAATTCTGATTGATGGCTAACTGACATTCGGTAAAGGGAACAATGTACAACTCCATGGTTCCGCACCAGCTTGCCATGATTTCTGCCAGCTCGATCACCTTTTCCTTGGCACGTTCGCTGGTATAAGGATAGCTGTGGAAATGAACTGCGTTTAACTCCACTCCCCGTTTTCCAATCATGTAGCCAGCGGCAGGACTGTCAATGCCGCCTGACAACAATAAGGTAGCCTTTCCGTTACAACCGGTGGGCATTCCGCCTGCTCCCTTGATTTTATTGGTGTACACATAGCCTTCAGTGTCGCGGATTTCCACCCACAGCACTACATCGGGATGTTTCACATCGACCTCAATTCCCTCAATGCCCTCAAACACCGTTTCTCCCACTTTGGCACAAATCTGAGGGGAATTTAAGGGAAACTTTTTATCGCTTCGTTTTGCTTCTACCTTAAAGGTTTTGGCATCCGTTTCCTTCATTAATTCTAAGGCAAGGGCACAGATTTTGTCCATATCCTTTTCCACGCGGTATACCTTGGCAATGTTCACAATCCCAAACACTCGCTTCAGACGTTCAATCATCTGATCGGTTTTACTGCCGTCTTCGGGCTCAATATAAACGGTAGCCTGGGCACGGTGCACCTTGATTTTTCCCAGTCCTCGCAGGCGGTATTTAATATTTTTTACCAACCGTTCTTCAAATACATGGCGGTTCAATCCCTTTAAAATAATTTCCCCGCATTTGACCATAATAATTTCCTGCATCATCAACACTCCTTGGTTTTATTTTAACCGAATGAAATTTTCCCATTCTGAATCAAAATTACATTGTCTTTTCATGCACCGATCGGTGCAATTCACGTGCCGCAGGCACGTATCGCATCGAAGATATATCGCAAATTCCGTTAGGAATTGATATCACTGATTTCATCTCTGATGAAATCATTATATCACAAAATAAACAAAATAGCAATATTGTAATTTCCTTTCTTTATTTTTTTGTTGCAAAAAAGGAAAATTTTTTGTATAATAGAATTAACTAATTTTTTATGGAGAAAACAAATGAAGAAAAAAATTTTCAGCTTTATCACTCTTATTCTTTTCAGCATCACTTTGACAAGTCATTGTTTTGCAGCTCCCTCATCCGGTGCATCTGCGAAAAAGACAGTATTTACGGAACACGAATGGATGACTCCGCCCTCTTTGGACTATTGCAATACGGCTTTGCTGGTTGATATGAATTCAGGCAGACTCCTTTATGGAAAAAACAGCCAAAAGCGAATCTATCCTGCCAGTACCACTAAGATTATGACCGCCATTTTGGCAATTGAAACGGGCAATCTTGATGACGTGGTCGTGGCAAGTACAAAAGCCCTTGAACCCATCACCACCGAAGATTCTCAGATTGGAATTCTGGTTGGCGAAAAGCTCACTCTGGAGCAGCTTGTTTATGCAATGATGGTTGCATCTGCCAACGATGCCGCCTATGTTATCGCTGACCATTTGGCAGGCTCTATGGATGCTTTTTCAGAATTAATGAACCAAAAAGCCAAAGAGCTTGGTATGGACCATACCCGTTTTGAAAACCCCTGCGGTATGCATGATGATAATCACTACAGCACAGCAGAAGACCTTGCCCTTCTTGCTCAATATGCTATGAAAAACGAAACCTTCCGTCAAATTGTAAAAACGGCAGATTATAAGATTGCTCCCACAAACAAGTATGATACCGAACGGGAGCTATCCAATACCAATCTCTTTTTAAGCTCCGATGTTCACCGTATGTCTTCCTGCAACGGCATCAAAACAGGGCATACTGCGGAAGCGGGATACTGCCTTGTATCTTCTGCAAGTAAGAAGGAGATGAATTTGCTTTCCATTGTAATGGGTTGCGACAATGAAGATTTGGAGGAAAAGGCATATTCCTACATCGACTCCAAGGCTTTGTTTGATTTCGGATTCAAGCAATATAAAAATCTGGTGGTTGCCGCACCTGACAGCATTGTTCATACCACAAAGGTGCGTTACGCCAAAGGAAAAACCGAGCTGACCTTAACAGTAGATACTCCCATTCATGCTCTTGTCCCTGCAAAAAACAAGGGGAATGAAGAGATTGAAATGAAAATAAAGCTTCCCGAAAGGCTGGATGCCCCCATTACCAAGGGTAGTATTTTGGGCACGGTGACGTATACTTATCTTGGAACAACAATTGGTACGGCAAAGCTGATTGCTGCCAATGATGTGGAACGAAGCATTCTTCTTTACCTGTTAAGCATCCTTTGGAACATCATCAGCAGTCCCTTCTTCTTTGTTCCCGTGATTCTGATTCTTCTGATTGTCATCAATCGGAACAGAAGAAAAAAACGCCGTCAAAAACGGCTGGAGCAAAGAAAAGCCCGCAACGAGGCATTACGGGCACAAATGGATTCAGTGACAAGAAATTCTAATTCAAGATATCGTTCCTAAAAATGTGGCAAATTTATTATCACATCTCCTTTGCAAGGGACAGGAAAAAATGTTCGGAACGCAAAAAGGCTATAAAACGAAGAAAAATCCCATTTCGGTGGGATTTTTCTGCATTTATAATAGATTTTTGATTATCTTCGAATCATTCGTAGTGCAGGTACCACTTCATGGAGTACCTTCACACATTCTTCTGCCTGCTCGGGGGTGTTTTCTCCCGAAAAGCTGAAACGGATGGCGCTGTCAATTCCCTCTCGGGACACACCCATTGCAGTCAAAACGTGACTGGGGCTTGGTTTATGAGAAGCACATGCCGAACCGCTGGATACAAAAATCCCCTTATCCTCCAAAAAGTGAAGAAGGGTTTCGGAACGAATGCCCAAAAAAGAAAGATTTAAAATGTGAGAACAACCGTCAGAAGGGCTGTTTTCTGCCACATCAGGAAGAGTCATTGCCCCTTGCCGCAACACTTCCTTTACTTTTTTCATCTGCTTCAATCGGTCTTGTTGGTCAGACAACATCTGCTTGACTGCCACCGAAAAACCTGCAATGGCAGGGGTGTTTTCCGTGCCGGAACGAATGTTCCGTTCCTGACCGCCGCCGAATACGTGATTAGCAAGACGGACTCCTTTTCGTAAATAAAGTGCTCCGACCCCTTTTGGACCATGAATTTTATGAGCGCTGAAAAAAGCGCCGTCGCACCAGGAAGCTTTGAACTCTTCTTTGCAATAGCCTTGGACACAATCTACCAAAAAGAGGGTGTCCTCATTGGCTTTGCGGATGATGGTTCCCATTTCTCTGATGGGTAACACCGATCCCACCTCGTTGTTCACAAGCATGGCAGTAACCAGTACCGTATCCGAACGAATGGCAGCTGCCAGATCCTCTAAGGAGATTTGTCCACAGGAATCCACATTCAGATAAGTGACCTCATACCCTCTCTTTTCCAGCTCCTCATAACAACGAAGCACACAAGGATGTTCCATTTTTGTGCTGATAATGTGCCGACCCCTTTTGGCACCTGTGATACCGAAAATACCGATATTGGCACTTTCTGTTCCTCCTGCGGTGAACAGAATTTCCTCCGGTTTTGCACCGATAGAGGAGGCAATTTGTTTTCTTGCCTCGGTGAGAATTTTTTCGGCTCTGCTCCCCCTTGTATGCAATGAGGAAGGGTTGCCGTAATTTTCATAAGCCGTTTGTGCCATGCACTCACAAACTACCGAAAACGGGCGAGTGGTGGCACTGTTATCAAAATAAATTTCCATCGTAACTCCTTACATAAATTTCTAAAATCAAATGGTGTGCCCATGCTGTTATGCTCTATGGTAATTGTATCGGGACACTTTTTCTTACGGTAACGGAATCCTCCGCCACATCACAGGTAAGGGCGGTGAGCCACAACCCTTTTTCCTTTGCCTCACAAAGCACCTTGGCAAATTCAGGATGGGTTTCCCAATTGGGTGAAAAGGTGTGAACTCCTTTCATCTGAATGATAAAAATGACCCATGCTTCAAGGCCTTTTTCCCGACATTTGATTAATTCCCGTAAGTGCTTGACCCCACGCTCCGTGGGAGCATCGGGGAACAGAGCAAGTCCGTCCTGCTCTAAGGTAACCCCTTTGACCTCTGCAAAGATTTTCTTGTTTCCCTTTTCCAAATAAAAATCAAAACGGGAATTTCCATAAGTCTTTTCCGCTTGAATGAGTGAAAATCCCAGAGTTTGTAACCATTCTCCTGCAATTTTATTCGGTGCCTGAGAGTCCATGTTAATCAGCTCGTTCCCTTTTTGCACCCCAATCAGGTCATATTCCGTTTTCCGCCCCACCGTTCCCGGTCGATGCAAAATCACTCTTGTGCCGGGAATAAGAAGCTCTTTACATCTTCCTGTATTTTTTACATGGCAGATTTCCGTTTTGCCTTCACATTCCACATGGGCAATAAACCGATTGGGTCGGGACAAAAAAATACCTTCCTTCCAATTACTGTACTTCATAATCCTCTCCTACATAGGTAAACCGCAAGGTATCTCCAACCTGCTCTTCCCACATGGACAGAGGGCGAACCCAAAGTCCGCCATTTTCATAAAGACCCTGATAAACCACCATATCCTCTAAGGTTTCGCTATGCTTGGCAATGCCGATAACACGGTAATAATTTCCTTTATAGTGCTTGTAAACGCCCAATTTAATCATTGACTTTTCTCCATATATTCAATTTGTTTGTCTGCTGTTTTTTTCTGTTCAAAAAAGGTTTCCAGCATGGTTACCGTATCTAATTTTTTAATATTTTTGTGATAAGGCTTGACGGGGTATTCCTTTCGCCAGGAATCAATCCATTCCTCAAAAAGTTTTTCCTGTGCTTGGAAAAGCATTGCCTGTTGCTGGGAGGCAAAGCCTTCTTCTGCATCAATTCTCTGCATTAAAAAGATTGCCTGTTCCGTTTCCACCAGGTTGCCTATTTCATTTACTTCCAATGCAAAGGCTACCTCCTCCAAGGAATCCGGCATTTGTCCTTTTTTCAGTAGCTGGTCATATACCAAAATATGTTTTTCTCCCCACAGAGAGTCTTGCATCTGCTCAAAGGACCGGTCTGATTGCAATTGCTGATAAATTCCATAGCTTTTTGTGCGAAGCTGTTCCTGCTCCTCCTGAGACAAAGGATTTCCTTTGTCATCCACCAAAGAAAAGCGAATCCACCGTACTTTCACATAAGAATCCTCATAAATTTCCAAAGCTTTTTCATAAAGAGTATCATACTCTGTTTGCTCTGCCACATATTCCTGCAATGCTTTTTTACAACTGTCTGCCGTAATGAGTGATTTTTGGAGCGATTCCGTGATGCCTTTGCTCATGAGTTGATATTGAAACAGAGGTGTATTTCTGTTTTGCTCAAATTCCTCCAGGGCTTTTTTTTGTTCCTTTTTCAGTTCGGGAGATAAGGCCAACCCCAGCTCCTCCATCAATAAAGGATATAATCGATCTGTTTGCAATAGCTCGAACGCTTGATTTTGCAACTCTTTGGCACGCTTTCTTGTTTCCCAGTAAGACGGTTCCTGCTCTGCCATAACCGCAGCCGTATAGAAATAATACTCATATTCATCCAGCTTAATCTCTTGCCGATTCATGGTTGCTGCCAAGTCCTCTGAGCCAAAAAAGAAAAAGGACGGAAACAGTCGGGATGCGGCAAAAAAACTAATCATTAAAATAAGAGCAATGACCAAACCGCCTCCTACAACGATCCACAAGGTTCGGTTGGTATCACGCAACAGGTTGGGCTCGCGTTCTTCTGTTTGACGGGTTTCCCAATCACCCAATTCGGTTTTTCGAAACCTCATAAATTCACCACCTTGCTATTTTATCATTATACCGCAAATTTGCATATTTGTCAATTGGATATCCCTAACAAAAGGAGGAGCTGTAGCAAAATAATTTTGCTACAGCTCCGAATCGTTTTAAGGTAGAAGAAAAATCGTGCAGAATGGATAAAATCTAACAACGGGATTATCATCCCGTTTCAGACCGTCGAAAAAGTCGGTCTACCGCAAGCACACAAAAGGAAAAAAGATTGAATTATGGATGTTTCATCTATGATAAACCCGTAAAAAACCGCCTGGAAAATTCAATATTTTCCAGGCGGTTGCTTGCTTTTTGCCAAAATGAACACTTGCGGATAGCCGTACTGTCTGCGATTCATTTTGACAAAATATCCCTTCCTTTTTCTTGGTCTGCCAGAAGGCATACAAAGGTACGTCGAGTGGCAAGTTTTGTTCATAGCACAAAGCGTTCATTGAAATAAAATTCGTTGTATCTCGAATTTTTACCTTTTTCTCTTTATTTTATAAAAGATGTTTGATACCAAATACATCATCAAAAATATATTCAGCATTGCATTGTTCAAAAAAGGATCGTTCTGCTTTTCCCGTGACACCGGTGAGAACCGCGGCAAAATCCGCTCCCAAATTTTTTGCAGCAAAAATATCCGCCCCTGCATCTCCCACCACCAGAGTTTTTTTCAGCAAATTCGGGTCAAACTGTCGATTTAACACATCCTCGCAAGAAGCACTAAGTCCTGCCACACCTTTTCCGAAAATAAAAAAATGGGGTTTGCTTAAGCACAGATTGAGATGATTTTCATCCACCCAAGCTTGGGCTTCGGTCACCTCTGTCTGGGTAATGATTCGTTGCGGATGAAAGTAGTGAATCAGCTTCCAACGTTCCAGATGGGGGACAATTTCTTCTCTCGGTCTTCCTGTTCCGATTCCGCATACCACACCTGCATCATTCAATGCGGATAACAATTCGGCAAGGCGATTGGGTTCAAACAAGGGCTGTTCTTCTTTGATCAATCCCGTTTTTTTGTTTCCGTCTCCCAAATACCAGCTTTGGAACATGGCGTGAAGCTCGGTCCATATCCGTCCCTGATGCTTCCAGTCCGTCCCCCAAAGTTCTTCGCAATAAGCATACAATTCCCGGGCAGATTGATCCGATTGCTTCAGCCATTCTCTGACCGCTTCAAAGGGTCGGTCTTCCCCAAAAAATTTTCGCGCCAAAGCCGCTACAACATAAGCCAGGTCGTGGTTACAGTTCACCCCTGCCCGCTTGGTATATTGTATGGTTTCTCTGTTGCAAAAAACAGTATTGAAAATTTCTTGTTTACGGGCAAGAATGGAGGGGATGTCTTCTTGATATAAAAATTCCCAAACAGTTAAGGCGGCAGCCTCCCAATAACATAGCTCCCCCGTCATCACACCATCCATATCAAAAAGCATTAAATCGTACTTCATAATCAATCTCCTTTCTGCCATGTTGAATGATTACTGCTCCGGGGCATAAGCCTTTCTCTGTCCGGCATCCAGCCCCTCTCGACCGCTCGACTAAGCAGTTCGTCGGTTCTCAAACAGAAAATAAAAACCGATTTTCTTGGTTTGAAAACCTTACTCACGGCTTACTCTCCCTGTTCGGGGCATAAGCCTTTCTTTTTAATCATAGTCCCGATACCCGAATGAGTAAAGATTTCAAGCAAAATACAATGAGGCAGGCGGCCGTCAATGATATGCACGCTGTTTACGCCTGAGTCAATGGCTTCTAAGCAGCCCAAAATCTTGGGAATCATTCCCCCTGTGATAGTACCGTTCTCAATCAGCTTTAAAATTTCATCCTGGAAGATTTCATAAATAATATTATCATTTCCGTCTTTCACACCACTGACGTCGGTCAGGGTAATCAGCTTTTCCGCCTTGATGGCACAGGCAACCGCACTTGCTACCGTATCTGCATTGATATTATAGCTGTTGCCTTCCTCGTCCATACCGATGGGTGCCACAACGGGAATAAATTCATCCTGAATCAAGTGGTCTAAAATATGGGTATTAATCTTGGTGATTTCACCCACAAAGCCGATATCTTCAGGCTTTCCGTCAATTTCAGGAGTCATTTTTTTACAATGAATCAGTCCTCCGTCAATACCGCAAAGACCCAATGCTTTTCCACCGTTGCAGTTGACCAGAGAAACAATTTCCTTGTTGGTTTTTCCCATGAGTACCATTTGCACCACTCGCATGGTTTCTTCGTCGGTCACACGGAGACCGTTTTTAAAGTGGCTTTCGATGTTCATATCAGACAGAGCCTTATTAATATCAGGTCCACCCCCGTGTACTACAATGGGGTTGATGCCGATGAACTTCAACAGGGTAATATCCTCCATCACGGAAGCCTTTATTTCCTCATTAATCATAGCATTTCCGCCATACTTAATGACAAAGGTTTTGTTGGAAAATTTCTGAATATAAGGCAATGCCTCAATCAAAATATTTGCTTTTTTTATCAAAGAATTTACATCCATTTCCTTCTCTCCTTACAGATAAAATGCAGGGCAATCCAATGCGGTGGTTTCAGGCAGACCAAAGAGCAGATTCATATTCTGCACCGCTTGACCTGCTGCTCCTTTGAACAGATTGTCAATACAGCTTACCACAATCACCCGTCCCGTTCTGGGATCAGACACCAGACCCATATCCACAAAGTTGGAGCCTGCCACATGATTGGTTTCGGGCAGCTTTCCTTCTTCATAAATTCTGATAAAATATTCATCCTTGTAAAATTCCCGATAGACTTCCAGCAATTCTGCGGTAGACATGGGGGTTTTCAGTTTTCCGTAAATGGTGGCAAGAATGCCTCTTTTCTGAGGAATCAGGTGAGGCGTGAAGGACAGCACCACATCTTCTCTCGCCAACAAAGAAAGCTCCTGCTCAATTTCAGAGGTATGACGATGCTTTGCCACACCGTATGCCTTGGTATTTTCCGTACATTCGCAAAAATGCTGGTCAATTACCAGTTTTCTTCCTGCTCCCGATACCCCTGATTTTGCATCAATAATCACAGAATCCGCTTCAATCAGACCCTTTGCCAGTAAGGGTGCCGCACCTAAAATGGAACAGGTGGTGTAGCAACCGGGATTTCCAATCAATCGTGCTTTTTTGATATCCTCACGGTATAATTCACAAAGACCGTACACCGATTCCTGTAACAAATCCTTTGCACAATGGTCGATGCCGTACCACTGACTGTAAATTTCTGCATCGCGGTAACGAAAATCTGCACTTAAATCAATCACCTTCAGGGTAGGACTTTCCATGAGAGAGGCAATGGTTTCGGCAGAAGCGCCGTGGGGAAGCGCGGTAAAAACCACATCACAATCCCGCTTTAACACCTCTGTATCCAAATCCTCGCATACCAAATCCCGGACCTTGCATAAAGAAGGATACAGCTCCGTCAATTTCTGACCTGCATAGCTTTTGGACATAGCATGCACAATTTCCGTTTCAGGATGATAGGTTAAAATTCTCACAAGCTCTGCACCTGCATAGCCTGTTGCACCGATAATACCAACTTTTATCATAATGACACCTCGTTTGTAATAATGTTATAATTATACAACAAAACGAATAAAAATTCAAGTCTTTTTTACGCAGATTTCGATTTTTAGCATTTTACACAAAGTCCTTTCATAAATTAGGATGAAAGGTGGGAGGAATGTGATGTTACATCAATTGAAAATCGGACAAACAGGGCAGATTCTCTCTGTAAAAGGAGAGGAAAGACTGCAAAACAGACTGTATGATTTGGGGCTGTTGCCAAACACCGCTGTGACGCTCACGGGAAGGGCACCCTTTGGCGACCCTCTGGAGCTTTCTTTACGAGGATATTCCCTTTCCTTACGGCTTTCTCATGCCAAACAAATCCAAATAAAGGAGGAATCAGTTTCATGATCATTGCTTTGACCGGAAATCCCAATGCGGGAAAAACCACTCTGTTTAATGCCCTGACAGGTGCTTCGGCTCATGTGGGAAATTTCCCCGGAGTGACGGTGGAATACAAAAAAGGCAGAGTTACGTGGAATCCTTCTCTTACTATTTTGGATTTGCCCGGTGTGTATTCCCTGACTCCTTATTCAGAGGAAGAGGAGGTTACCAAACAAGCATTGGAGCAGGTGGACGGTATCATCAATGTGGCAGATGCCTCCAATCTGTCCCATCATTTGTATCTGACCTTACAGTTAACAGAGCTTGGGATTCCTACTGTTTTAGCAATCAACATGATGGACGAGGCAACCCATTTACAAATTGATTGTCCCAAATTGGAACAGTATCTTGGCATCCCTGTGGTGGGCATTTCCGCGAGGAAAAAGACAGGATTACGGGAGCTGACAAATGGGCTGTCTCACCAAATCAAGCAAAAAAACTGTCCATGCTGTCCTGTTCCTCCCGTAGCGGGAGAGGAGTATGTAGTCAGTGCGGACAGGCGGTATCGATATCTTGAGCAGGTGTGCTCCGAGTGTATCCGTCAAACAGACAAGCCACAGGAGAAAACGAAACGGGCAGACCGTATTTTATTACATTCCAAAGCAGCATTTCCCTGTTGCTTGGGAGTATTGTTTTTGTTATTTTTCGTTCCCTTCGGACCCTTGGGAAGATGGTTACAGAGAGGGATGGAGCTTCTGATTGAAAAGGTATCTCATTTGCCCCTTTCCGTTTTTCCTTCCTGGTTTCAGTCCTTTTTACGGGAGGGGATCTTTGGTGGGGTAGGAAGTGTTTTATCCTTTTTCCCTTGTATTTTTTTGCTCTTTTTGTGCCTTTCCCTGTTGGAGGACAGCGGTTATTTGGCGCGGATTTCTTTTCTGGCAGACCGTCCCTTGCAGACCATTGGTTTATCGGGCAGAGCGGCAGTTCCTTTTCTTACAGGCTTTGGATGTACCGTTCCTGCCGTTGCCGCCGCAAAAACCATGCCCTCTCAACGGGATAAGCTGTTAACGGTGTTGTGTCTTCCGTTTTTATCATGTAGTGCAAAGCTGCCTGTTTACACCTTTCTCACCAATACCTTTTTCCCGAAAACAGGATTTTTGCTTATCTTTTTACTGTACCTTTCAGGGATATTATGGGGTATCTTAAACACCGCTTTTTCCCATAAATTTTTGGTTCGAGGTGTGTCGGAGTCCTTTGTGATGGAGCTGCCCCGTTACCGTGTTCCTCACGGGAAGCAATGTTTGAAGGAAACGATGCAACGGTCAGGAGAGTTTCTCAAAAAAACCTTTACGGTCATTTTTTTGTTCAGCGTGTTAGTTTGGGCGCTGCAGTTTTTTACACCAAAAGGAACGGTTGCTTCCGATTTTTCCAAAAGTATTTTGTTTTTTTGGGGTACAAAGGTAGCTCCCTTTTTTGCTCCTTTAGGCTTTGGAACACCCGAAGCTGCCTCTGCTCTGTTGGCAGGCTTGGGTGCAAAGGAAGCGGTGGTCAGCACCTTAAGTATTTTAAAACAAGACTTGGTTTTTTTATTTTCTCCCTTGTCTGCCTTTTCCTTTTTGCATTTTGTATTGCTTTATATGCCATGTGTTGCCGCCTTTGCCGCCATGCGAAAGGAGCTTGGCACTCTATCCGCCACCCTTGCCATTTTATATCAAACCGCCTTTGCCTGGTTGCTTTCTTTTGGAATTTATCAGGTAGGATTACAATTACTGTAACCCTGGTTCAAAATCAGAGCATAAAAAAGGAACAATCCATACGTAGAATTGTTCCGAACGAAACATTTTGATAATGCCTCTCTCTTTGATGGTTTTTTACCCCCTCAGTCACTTTTCATTAATATTATTTTTCCGTAAGAAAAATTTCCATAATGAATCGCAAGATGCAATTTATGAAACCGCAGGTTTCAATTCATGCCCATGGGGCAATTCATTATAAAAAAGAAACGTCATGGCTTAGCCTCCTTGCTCCGGGGCATAAGCCTTTCTTTGTCCGGCATCCAGCCCCTCCACGGGCAATCGCCTAAGCGATTCCGTTGCTCGGAAAACAGAAAACGAAAAGCGTGTTTTCTTGGTTTTCCAAGCGTACTCATGGCTTAGCCTCCTTGCTCCGGGGCATAAGCCTTTCTCTGTCCGGCATCCAGCCCCTCTCGGTCACTCACTTAAGCAGCTCCGCTAAGCTCAAAACAGAAACCTGCGGTTTCTTC
>SVJP01000039.1 GCA_015068925.1 Oscillospiraceae bacterium | reverse complement strand
AAGGCCTGCAATGGTTCCAATTACATCTTCGGAAATTTTTACATTCCCGATTTTTTGTTCTATTACTTGTTCTTCCAAAGAAATTACCTCCTTTGAGTGATTTACAAATTGAATTGTATAATTTTATTATACCACACAAGTTCCCCTTTGTAAATCATTTTATCTCAATTATTTTAATTTTATCCGCCCCAAGACCTGTTTCTGCCATTACGGGAGATAAAATTTTTGCGAGTTCTTCTTCTTTTAAACCTTGAGATGAAAGCGTCACCGTAACACCTGCATCGGTAATAAATACTACTGCATCTCCAAATCCCTTTGCTTTTAATTCATTTTCCAGCTTGCTTTCCTGTTCTGTGGCGGTAGCAATTCGAGCCATAGATTGTACTGCTTTTTCCAAATCTTCCGGATTTGCTTCAGTGTTTTCTGTGACTTCACGAAGAAGGTCCAATGCTTCTCCACGTGCCTGATCCCGATTGATTTTTGCTTGGGAAAAATAATGTTCTGCCTCTCCGTTAACAAATTGTGCCTCTCCGTAAAGCTTTGGTGTTTCGGAAGGAGAAGGCTCCTGATTCATGACCGATTGGACAGGAGTATTATTTTTATTTGTCAGATATGCTCCTGCCACAATCAGCAAGCATAATGCTACTACCACGAACTGTCGTTTTCTAATCAATGCTTTCTACTCCCTTCCAACACTTCAATTCTGTTAATTCCGATTTGTAATGCTGCACTTGCCGCCCGTTTTAAATCTGTTTTTATTTGTTCTGTTTTTGCACCTTCTGCCACAATTAAAGCACCTCCCACAGTTGGATAATATTCTTCTAAAATAACAGGAGTATCACCGCTTGACAAAACCACAGCCTCCTCATATCCTTGGTTTTCTGTTGATACATTTGATTTGGTATTTTTGGCTATCGAAATTTTACCAAAGCTTTTCGGAGTCAGAAGAACGGTTATGTTACCTGCACCTTCCACCTGTTCCAGCGTTTCCTCCAACCGTTTTTCCAGACGACTGAGATATTCCTGACCATCCGATTCGGTTTTGACGGTTTGGGGTTCCTTTTTGCTGACAGCGGTGGGCGATGCCAGCAACAGAACAGCTCCTATTATCAATATGATCCAAAGCTGTTTTTTATTCACGGGTTTGTAACAACCCTTCAGGAAAAGAGTTATTTTCTCTCCCAAACAATCACCTCCCGAGGAATACCGTACAGTTCTGAAATTTTTTGTACTGCCGATTCTTGTTCTGTGCGATGAGAAGTAATGGTTAAGCTTTGTACCAATCCAAAGGGTTCGGTGGCAAATGTAAAGGAAAATTCTTCTTCCTGAAGTTGAGGAACGCTTTTTCGAATATCGTCGGTCAGCTGTTTTTCATATCGATCAAATATTTGTTCTTGCTGAAGAATTTGCAATTGTTCTGTTTCCGTTTGAGAAATATGGTCAGAAAAAATTTCTTCTCCCCTAAAGTCAAGAACACCTACAGAATCCAGTACAACTGTCATAAAAAACAGTCCCAGTACGAAGGAAACATATTTTCCCGCGTTTCCCAAAGGAAGTACCATCCGTACGGCTTGAATGAGTAAAATTGCTCCTGTCAATGTTACAATAAGGTTCAAATGATTCCACCTCCTCCGATTGTAATCATCATAATTAAAATAATACAGAAAAGAACTGCACAAACACATAGGGAAGCCAACATCATACCTACACAAAGGGCGGTATCCGATAGCAATTTTCCCAAGGCGGGACTTCCCAACGGGACCGCAAATGCGGCTCCGATACGAAACATCCAGAGTTGAATGGTTAAGCTTACCGCCACGTGAGCAAAAATGAGTAGCAAGATTACCATTCCGCCCAATCCCACACCACGTCGTAATACAGAGGAAAAAGATAATACCAGTTCCACGCTTTCTGATAACATTCCGCCTACAATCGGCACAAAATTGCCTACGGCAAACCGAGTGGTTTTGCTGAGCATGACATCTACGTTTTGCCCTGTGATGGAGTATACGGCAGTCAGTCCCGAAAAGATGGTTAAAATGGCGGTTAAAATCCATTTCATGGAGTTTTTTAACAATCCGATAAACCCATCCAGTTGATTGCCTTCGGCAAGAGAGTTGGCAACACAAAGCAGGAAACAACCATAAATGACAGGAATAATCAATTGATTTATTGTATTGACACTAAAGGTTGCGGCACCGTATAATACAGGGTGAAGAAGAGAAGCGCCCGTGAATTGTCCCGACCCTGCCAGTAAGGTTGCCATCACAGGGGTCAGAATGGTTACAAAATCACTCATGGAAGCAACCGCCTCTCTGCTTTGACGAACACTTACATCAAAAAGCTCTGCTACCACAGCACACATCACAGCACTGCATACCATGACCGCTGCATTTCCGCCTTCCTCTCCCAAAACATTCAGTTGACCTGTCATACTGCTTAGTACAATTAATAATAACAATAATCCAAAGGATGCGGCGCAGGTTTTCAGTTTGCCCCACAAAAGAGTGGTCAACCAACGAAACAGGGAAGCGGGTGTAAAGGAGACCTGTCCCGTAATAAATTCTTCTATGGTTTTTTTGGGAGAAAAATCGGGCAATAGAGTGGATAAATCTTTTTTTAATTCACGATGATAATATTCTTCAATTGTTTGTCCTCCGCTTGTGCGATATTGTTCTTCCAAGACAGGATCCATTTCACCGAAGCAGGGAAGAGGGAGGATGAGCAAAAACAGTAAAATACCGATTATTTTGAATTTCATATCGACTCCGCAATGGTGGTTAGTTTTTCAAATAATGATGTAAGCAGGGGAAGGCTCATCAGCAAAATCATCATTTTGGTGCAAAATTCTAAGGCGCTTGCCAAGGCGGATTCTCCTGCATCACGGCAAAGTGCGGCAGAAAATTGTCCCAAATATGCCGTTCCTACAACCTTATAGAGTAATGTCATAAGAGACAGAGGAATCCCGCAACGCTCTGCAACCGTATCCAAAGCATCTTTGAATTTCATAAAATGCTGTGCAGCAAACAAAAATAACAGAACACAGGCAACAATGGAAACGGCCATGGAAAATTCAGGATGATGGCGTCTTAAGAGAAGTGCTAAAACTGTACCGCATAATGCAATTCCAATCATGGGAAGCACGTTCATAATCCAAATACAGACTTGATGGTTTCAAACAGAGAACTGATTTCCCTGACAATAACCACAAGCACTACGATAAGTCCGGCCAACGTGGTCATCATTGCCTGTTCCTCCCGTCCTGAACGAATTAAAAGCTGATTGAGTACCGACACCAAAATGCCAATGGCAGCAATTCTGAAAATCAAATCCACATTCATATTTTTTCTCCTTGTTTTAAATCAGAATCAGAATCAAAAACAATCCGCCCGTAATCCCCAAGCCTTGATACAGTTTCCCGTTTTTGGCTGCATACTCTTCTGCAAGACGTCTTTTTTCCGACAATTCTTTAATGGCAGATTCAATTAGGCGACATTGGGTATCATGATCACAGGTTCCCAAGCCTTCTCCCAAAGAGAGAACGGGTTCTTTGTCCTCTTGATGCAACAATGGATAGGAAGTCTCTATGGCAGAACAAAAACAGCTTTTTGCTGTTCTGCCGTCTTTTAAGCTCATTTCCTGTGCAGCAAGAAAAAAACCTTCACCACCCGGCTGACTGCCTAATTTCTCAAAAATCTGTGGGAGAGGTCGCAAGCCAAACTGTACTTCTCCCAAAAAACGAGTCAGGAGATGTTCCAGTTGTTCCAGACAACGAACACGCATCGATAGTTTGTGACTTTGCAATATTCCCAATTTCAGAGCAGCAAATAAAATCAAGCAAGAACCAATGAGTTTAAACATAGTCTTCAATAGAACGGATGTTGTGTATACCGTTTTGAAATTCCAATGTTACAAATAATTCAAACAGCTTGCTGATGCTCGACATTCGTTTTGCAATGTCTGTACGGCTGTAGCCATGAGCAGAGCAAATGACACTTACGCCCGAAAGGCTTGCTTGTTTGATTGCGTTTTCGTCTTGCAGGGAACCGATTTCGTCTGTAATTAACACCTTTGGGGACATGGTTCTGAGAAGCATTAACATTCCTTCGGCTTTTGGACTGTAATTGAGAATATCGGTTCGAATCCCCACATCATTTCCCAATACGCCATGGCAAACTGCAGCTAATTCGCCTCGTTCATCTGCTATGGCTACATCAGTTCCCGAAAATTGTTCGAATCCGTTGGAAAGATTTCTGGCAATGTCACGGAGAAGTGTGGTTTTGCCGCATCCTGGAGGGGAGATAATCAAGGTGTTTTTCACCCGATCTCCTTTGAGTAAATAGGGCATAAGTTCATCGGATGCTCCAAGAATCTGATGTGCAATTCGGATATTCATGGAAGTAATATCCCGAATGCCGGAAATGGTACCGTTTTTTATAATGCAGGTGCCGCAAAAGCCCACTCTGTGACCGCCTTCTAAGGTTAAATAACCGCAGGAAAGCTCGTGCTCCCGTGCATACAGAGAAGATGCTGTAAATTGCTCAAGGCAGGAGTCAAGATGATTTTTTTCTATTATAAATGATTGGTGGGGAGAGGAAAGCAGTTTTCCTTGCTTGTCCGCATAAAATAAGCCCTCTCGCAATCGTAGTCCAAGTCCCTGATTGTTTCTGAGCCGGATTTCCTCCAATTGGTCCTGAACAGCTTCGGGCAGACGGTAAAGAATCATTCGTAAGGGTTGGGGAAAATAATCAAATAATGCAAGCATAAGTGCTCCCTCCTTTATGATAACTATATGGAATTTTTTTGAGGAATAGAACATAAAGATGCCATTTTTCAGATTCTTTTATGAGGGGGGGAGAATATCAAAAAATAGGTTGACAATCCTTTTTCGTTTGTATATAATATAAGTCGAAGGATGATAGAATCCTGAAAAAGTAAATCATACGGAGAAAAAGAAGATGATGACACCATATCAATTAACCACTATTTATGTTTCCCAACAAAAGGGGAATGACAATTGGCCCGGATTTTACCCTGAGCCGACAGACAAAAATCAAGGTCCTTTAAAAACCTTGGAAAAAGCGCTGGAGCATATTGCTCATATGCGTTCTTTTGGGATGGAGCAACCCATTACCATTCGTTTGGTGGATGAGGAATATTGCTTGACCAAGCCTGTTGTGATTAGCGAAGAAATGTACGGAATTACCATTGAGGCAGAAAAGGAATGTGTGGTCAGTGGCGGAATTCGCCTTGAAAATTTTGTGAATGATACCTTTAACGGGCAAGATTGTTTTTCTGCTCCCATTCCCGATGGAATTTGGTTTACCGACCTTTATGTGGACGGCCTTCGTGCTGATGTGACCCGCTATCCCGAAAATGGCACCTTGGAGCCTTTGGAGGTGGAAAACAACAGCATTCAATTAGATGCTTCTTCCTCTTGGTTTATTGCCAAAAAGGAAGATTTGGAAGTCATCAAAACATTGAAAAATTTCGGAGATTGTTATATCAGCTACCTTCATTATTGGGTAGATGAACACACTCCCATTAAATCTTACGATTTGGAAACGGGGAAAATAGAATTTGAATATCCTTCCCGTTTTACCATTGAACCAACTCATGACAGAGCGGCATTGCGCTACGTGATTGAAAATGTGGCGGAAGGGTTTGCCAATCCCAATGAATGGTATGCAGACAGGGAAAAGGGAAGAGTGTATTATATTCCTCGCAATGCAGACCAAACACCCGAAACCCTTGCAGCATATGCACCTGTTTGCTCCCAATTATTTTTGGTGGAAGGAAAACCGGAGAAAAAAGCAAGAAATATCAATTTCCGTAACCTGACCTTTGCTTATACCAAGGGAGAGTATTGCAGTAAGGGATTAGAGCCCAACGGAACCGATGAGAGTGAAGGCGGGTTTGCCTCCGATCCCCAATCGGTTTGTTTTGCTCATGGCTCTGTCAGCTTCCAATATGCAGAAAATTGCGAAATTTCTGATTGTACCCTTCGGAATTTGGGTGTTCATGGAATTGATGTAAAAAAAGGTTGTCACAGAATCCGTATTGTGAACAACAAATGTTATGATTTGGGAGCAGGCGGAATTAAAATTGACGGCGGTGCCGCAGGAAGCGAAGTATGGGAGCATACTTACGGAAACGAAATTTCCGATAATCTGATTTATCATTGTGGAAGACGGTATTTGTGCGGTTGCGGTATTTTGGTAAAGCATTCTTACGAAAACACTATTTCTCATAATACCATTCATGATTTGTATTATACAGGTATTTCGGTTGGCTGGGTATGGGGATATCAAGATTCTATTACACGGGATAATTTGATAGAAGCCAACCATATTTATCACTTGGGACAAGGAAAGCTTTCTGATTTAGGCGGAATTTATTTGCTCGGAAAACAACCGGGAACTGTTGTGCGAGGCAATCTGATTCACGATGTTACCTGTGCTCACTATGGCGGATGGGGGCTTTACACCGATGAGGGAAGCAGTTATATTACTTTGGAAAATAATATTTGCTACAATCTGAACTGCAATTGTTTTCATCAGCATTATGGCAGCATGAATGTTGTAAAAAACAACATTTTTGTTCAATCAGCGGAATGTCCTGTCAGAATGGGACGGCATGAATATCATGTTGGCATTATGTTTGAACGGAATATTATTGTCAGCCACGGAACACCCATTTATCAGGTGGGAGCATTTGACTGGCAGATTGACGGTTTTGCCCATGTGTTGTTCGCAGACGGAAATTTAATGTTTGATACCGAACGGGAAACCAAGGTTACCCGAATCAATGACAGAGAGTATTCTTTAGAAGAAGTAAGAACAGAACTGGGCTTGGAATTGAGTGGTATGGTGGCGGATCCCTTGTTTGTTGACATGAAACAGGGAGATTTTACCTTGAAAGAGGAATCCCCTGCATGGAAGATAGGATTTCGACCCATTGACATGAGTCAGGTTGGTTGCAGAAAAGAAAACATGTGATTGGTTTTGTTGGATGAAAAAGTATACAAAAAAATTGATCATAGGAAAGTTTTTTGAAAATACACCTTGACTTTTCCTGTTTCCTATGATATAATTCATTTTTGGATGACAAAAGAAGTTCTGCTTTCGCCATCTCGGCGAAACGGAACTTTTTTGTTAATATGCGGGCGTGGCGGAATTGGCAGACGCGCCAGATTTAGGTTCTGGTGTCTACGACGTGGGGGTTCAAGTCCCTTCGCCCGCACCAATCAAAAAGACAGATTGTTATCCGAATCTGTCTTTTTCTATGAAAATTTTATAATAGAAAGGGAAACGAAAATGAGCACATTATTATCTGTTTCTATTGCATTGTTAGCAGGCCTTTTGATGACCAGAGTATTTAAACCGTTAAAGCTTCCGTCTGTGACAGCGTATTTGATTGCAGGTGTCCTGATCGGACCTTATTGCATTGGTATGTTGCATATTGATGGTTTTGGTTTTACGTCTCATGAGACGGTCAGTAAGTTAAGCTTGATTTCAGAAGTGGCATTGGGCTTTATCGCTTTTTCCATCGGAAGTGAATTTCGGTTGGAAGATTTGAAGCAAACGGGAAAGCAAGCCTTTGTTATTGGTATTTTTCAAGCATTGGCAGCAACTTTGTTTGTTGATTTGGCATTGTTAGGTGTGCATATACTGATGCCTGAAAAATTGTCGGTATCTCAAGTAATTACCTTGGGTGCTATTGCAACCGCAACTGCCCCTGCAGCGACTCTCATGGTCGTTCGTCAGTACAAAGCAAAGGGTTCTTTGACGGATTTGTTGTTACCCATTGTTGCCTTGGATGATGCAGTCGGTTTGATTGTATTTGCAGTATCCTTCGGTATTGCAAAGGCATTGGTCGTCGGTCATGCCGATATGATTTCCATTTTGGTAAATCCGTTCATTGAAATTGTTTGTTCCTTAGCATTGGGCGCCATTTTAGGATGGGTTCTGACCCAATTGGAAAAACTGTTTAATTCCAACACCAACCGTTTGAATCTGACCATTGCATTTGTATTTATTACGGTTTCCTTGTCTATGTTGGAGTTTCATATTGGTCCGTTCCACATTGGTTTTTCTTCTTTGTTGGTATGTATGATGTTAGGAACTATTTTCTGCAATATTTGTCCTCTGTCTCATGATTTGATGGGCGCTGCAGATAAATGGACTTCGCCCTTGTTTGCACTCTTTTTCGTGATTAGCGGTGCGGAATTGGAGCTGGGTGTATTTGCCGATATTGCCATTGTAGGAATTGGTGTTGTTTATATTATTTTCCGTTGTCTGGGAAAATATTTCGGTACTCTTACCAGTGCAAAAGCGGTCAAATGTGCACCTAATATCTGTAAATACTTAGGAATTACTTTGTTCCCTCAGGCAGGGGTTGCATTGGGAATGTGTGCCTTGGCAATGGAATTGGGAGAACAGGGCAATTTGATTCGGAATATTACATTGTTTGCGGTATTGATTTACGAATTGTTTGGTCCCTTGTTTACCAGAATGGCATTGCAGGCAGCAGGCGATATCAAGCCTATATCTGACGAAGTAAAACAACGCAGACAGACAAAACTGGAAGATGCGAAAAAGCAAAAAGAACAATAATACACGGGACGGTCTGGATAGACCGTCCCAAGTTTTGAAGTGATATACATAGGAGGAAAACGAAGTGAAAACATTAAAAAACAGAATCGTTCAATCTCTTTCGTATTGTAAAGTGTTATTAAAATGGTTTGTCATTGCTTCTGTAGTGGGAGCTTTTGGCGGTGTGTTGGGCAGCTTATTTCATATCAGTATTGATTATGCAACTGAATACAGAGCAGAATTTCCGTGGTTGATTTATTTTCTGCCCCTTGGCGGACTGGTTATTACATTGTTGTACAGACTGGCAAAATCAGCAGGACACTTGGATACCAATCGGGTTTTGGATTCGGTCAGAACAGAGGAAAAGGTTCCTACTGTAATGGCACCTCTGATTTTTGTCAGCACCGTACTGACGCATCTGTTAGGCGGTTCTGCAGGTAGAGAGGGAGCGGCGCTCCAGTTGGGCGGAAGTATCGGCTATCGATTGGGAAAAGTATTTCGGTTAAATGAAAAGGATATGCACTTGATTGTCATGGCAGGAATGAGTGCGGTGTTTTCTGCACTGTTCGGTACGCCCTTGACAGCCCTGTTTTTTGCATTGGAGGTAACGACGGTAGGGGTCATGTACTATGCGTGCTTCGTTCCTTGTGCCATTTCTGCTTTGGCAGCTTCTGTGATCGCCAAATTGTTCGGACTTTCTCCCGTGCATTTTGAAGGCATTGTTTTTCCCGAATTAGGGGCAGGATTGTTAGGGAAGCTTTTGGTGTTAACCATTCTTTGCGCACTGGTCAGTATTTTGTTTTATACGGCTATCCACAAATGCGAGCATTATGCCCAAAAGTGGTTTTCAAATCCTTACCTCCGCAGTTTCGTCGGAGGTGTCATATTGGTTTTGTTGACTGTTTTGGTGCAGACCCGTGATTATAACGGTGCAGGGATGGATGTGATTACCGATGCCATGGCAGGGCAAGCAAAACCGGAAGCATTTCTATTGAAAATCCTCTTTACTGCTATTACCATTGCTGCCGGATTTAAGGGCGGCGAAATTGTCCCTGCTTTCTTTGTAGGATCCACCTTTGGTTGTGCGGTAGGAGGATTACTGGGATTAGACCCCGGATTTTCCGCTGCAGTGGGTTGTATCGCATTGTTCTGTGGTGCTGTAAATTGTCCTATTGCTTCCCTGTTTTTGGCTTTTGAATTGTTTGGAGGAGAGGCACTGCTTCTTTTTGCATTGGTATGCGGTGTGAGTTACATGATGTCGGGGTATGGCGGACTGTATAAGAGTCAGAAAATTATGCAATCTAAATTAGAAGTAAAAATGATGGAATAAAAATGGGGTGTAGCAAAATGGTTTTTGCTACACCTCAGCCTGTCGATAAACCTATCGACAGGCTGGCAGACCAAGAAAAAGGAAGGGATATTTTGTCAAAATGAATCGCAGACAGTACGTGGGTACGGCAAGTGTTCATTTTGGCAAAAAGCAAGCAACCGCCTGGAAAATTCAATATTTTCCAGACGGTTTTTACGGTTTTATTATAGATGAAACATCCATAATTCAATCTCTTTTCCTTTTGTGTGCTTGCGGTAGACCGACTTTTTCGACAGTCTGGGGTGTAGCAAAATGGTTTTTGCTACACCTCCTTTTCTTTTTATTTGATTAACTCAATTTCAGCAACCGACAGATAAGGCCGTAAGGTCGAGGTCAAAAGCATTGCCTTGGCTTTTTTTGCTCCCGACGGGATGGGGGCACTCAAGGAAATGGTTTTGGTTTTATCGGATAATACTGTTTTTTCAGCCATTCGCGTGCCAAGGTAATTGTTTTGCTCGTCGTAGAATGAAATCATGGCATAGACGCTTCTTGTTGCTTCTGATTCGTTGACGGGAACCTCCATTTGCACTTCCGTTTCTGATGCAGTAGCTTGAATTGCAGCAAAAGGAATTTCGTTCATTTCTTTTACGGTGACAACCGCTGTAATCAAAGCATCGGAATGTTCCGAAAAACCGTAAAGAGTGGTTGTTCCTGTTTTATTTGTATTGATTGTTTTTGACCACATGGTGGGAGAAATACTTTTAGCATTTTCGTCATCGGCAGATAAATTATGGTTGATCATTTCGATATCAGGCATGAGAAAACCTTCATGCAAAGGAGCAATGAAGTTGGTACTTTGATTGACGGTATGCTGCGGCTTTTTCTCGGGTTTTGTTTGTGTTACTGCATATGCAAAGGGACAAGCAGGAAGTCCTTCGGAATTCACCAGATTTACATCGGCATAAGTATTAACCACAGCATCATCAGCAGAGGTATACGGATACATATGCTTTTCTACTGTATAGGAAACATATTTGATTGCAGATACCTTATCACAGGTGAGTGTTACCGTATCCTTTCCCGTAATGGTAGCAACGGCTTCATGATAGGTTCCGTTTTCACTTTCAGAAACATAGAAATTACGGGGTGCTTTCCCATCTGTTGTTTTCAATCCTTCATACGCATGATGAAAGGTAATCACAGCAGTTTTTCCGTTGACGGTTACACTTTTGAACAGAGGGCTGCATCCCTTGTCAATCACATTATAAATCATATCCAAAGCTGCCCATCCCAAACGTTGTCCGATGGGCTTTTTGTTGTTGGGATGCAAGGAATCTTCCCCCGGATTGGGAGGACAGTCCATAGAAATTGCCATTGCTACATTGTCATTTTCATAATAGCTTTGCAGTTGACCCATACGGGCAGAGCTGAAGTCCTCCATGATATAACCGCCGGTCCAGCTCGCATAATATTTCATGGGACTGGGAGGAAGTGCTACATAGACAAAAGGCAAATCCAAATCCTTCCAATCCTCTCTCCAGCTTTGAATCAATTGGTTAAAGACGGTGGTAAATTGTTCAGGAGTACGGCCGCGGTCTCCTTCTCCCTGATACCACATAATACCGCGGATGTTCATCTGTGTCAGAGGAGAGGTTTTTGCATAATAATAGTCTCCTGCAGTTCCGTTGACGGGTCCTGTAAAGGCAGACATTCCCGCACCGCCAACTGCATTACAGATTCCTCCTACCGGCATATTCAGTTCTTGTTGCATGGTTTCCAAGGCAACATACCCTACCGCAGAGTAGGCGTTAACCGTTGATTTGTTTGCAATTTTCCATGACCCTTTTAAGTCAGTAGCAGGAGCTGTTGCCTTAATTGCTTCCGTGTTCATAAAAATTCGGATGTTGTTATTTTGCTCCGTAGGTAAAATATCTTTAGCAAAGGAACCTGTTCCCGCTGTGGCTCTTTCCATATTACTCTGTCCGCTTTGCACCCACAACTCTCCTACTAAAACATCAGATACTGTTTTGGTGCTTGAAGGGGAAGAAAAGGTCAGGGTGTAAGGTCCGCCTGCCATAGTTGCAGGCAATTGGGCTTGGAAGGTTCCGTCAGATTTTACTGTTGCAGTTCCTTGAGATATCGTTTTGCTTGCCGTTCCCAAAGTAATGGTAACAGTTTCCCCGGGAGTGGCTGTTCCCCAAAGTTTGATGGGTTTTGCTTGCTGAATCAACATATGGTCGCCAATCAGATTGGGCAATTGAATGTCGGCAGCACTTACTGTTGTCAAACCAATCAGTACAAATAATGTTGAAAAAAGCAATGTCATTAATTTTTTCATAAATCATCTTCCTTTCATAATTATATGATAGTTCTATTATACTATAATTTTAAAAAAAAGCAAGTGCCTCATTTGAAAAAAGGCACTTGATATATGAATTTCTATTCAAAATTATAATGACCGTAGGCAACAGAGGGACTGTTGTGTAACGGCTTTGCCCAGCGAACGGCATTTTTTAATACCTGACGGATATCTTCCCGATGGAAAATGGGATAGGATTCATGACCCGGGCGGAAATAAAAAATCTTTCCCTTTCCCCGTTTAAAGGTACAACCGCTTCGGAAGATTTCACCGCCGGAAAACCAACTCATGAATACAATTTCGTCAGGAGCAGGAATGTTGAAATGCTCTCCGTAGGTTTCCTCGTGCTCGATTTCAATCAATTCGGGCAGTCCGTCTGCAATTGGGTGAGAGGGATCCATCAGCCAGATTTTTTCCATGTCTCCCGTTTCTCTCCATTTCAAATCCTCAGATGCGGCTCCTGTCAATTTTTTAAAAATTTTGGAAGCATGACCTGAATGAAGAACAATGAGTCCCATACCGTCCAACACTCTTTTGTGAACCCGTTCTACCACTTCATCTGCCACATCATTGTGTTTCATATGTCCCCACCAGAGAAGAACGTCGGTATTGTCCAACACTTCTTGGGTTAATCCATGCTCCGGATCAGTAAGGGTGGCGGTACGAACGGTGAAATCCGCCTCTGTTTCCAACCCTTCCTTGATGGCACCGTGGATCCCTTTGGGATAAATTTTTGCAATTTCTTCTTTTGTGCTTTCGTGGAAATTCTCATTCCAAACAGTAATTTGAATCATATTATTTTCTCCAATTCAACGATTTTGTTCTGTTCATCTGCCAAATAGGCGGCTTCCATGATGGCGGTCAGCCGAACTGCTTCGTCAATTCCGTAGCAGTCATTTTCTGTATTGTTTAAAATGCTTTGAATCCAGTATTCCATAGGGTGGATTCCCGGTTCTGATTGAATGGTTTTTTCTTCTCCGTTGATAATACCGTATGCTTCAGAATCTTTTACTTTTAAAAATCCGTTTGTTCCACTGATTTCCAAACTATAGGGAGAACGAGGGGAAACAAAGGAGGTTTCTGAAACAGCAATGGCGCCTCCTTCAAAGGTCATCACACAAACCGCATTTTCTTCCACATCACGTTCTTTCATATTGGTAAAAGCAGAGACGATGGTTTTGGGCATTCCCAAAAGCCATTGAATCAGATACATGGGATGTGCACCCAAATCCATCATTGCACCTCCGCCGCAAGCTTCTTTGTCATAAAAGTGGGGCGGGAGCCAATCGTCACTGCTGCCTCCGTGGGCATTACGGATTCTTAAATGAGTGATGGTACCCAACAGTTTTTCTTCTACTGCTTTTTTGATTGCTCTGTTTCCTGCTCCTGCTTGAAAGGGAAAGGAAATGGTGAAATGAACGCCGTTTTCCTCAATTGTCTGCTTGATTTGCAGAGCCTCCTTGACCGTAACGGCAAGCACCTTTTCTGTAAAAATATTCTTTTTTTGTTGAGCGGCTTTTGAAATAAGCTCCGGATGTTGATTGGTAGCACTTGTGATAATTACCCCATCAGAAAGAGCAATCAGTTCATCTGCATCGGAATAAAAAGGACAGTTTAGTTCTTCTGCCAATTCTTTTCCACGGACTACGTCATCATCCCACACACCGGAAAGGGTGCAATCAGGGTGATCAGAAATCATTGTTCCGTAGCCTTTGGCATGGACATGCCATCCGCCAATGAGTCCAACCTTAATCATCCAACATCTTCCCTTCGGCAAAATAAACAGGTTTTCCGGTTTTTGCAGAACGATAAATTGCTTCTAAAATCTGAGATACTACGCATGCTTGCTCGGGAAGAACAACAGGGTCGGTATCGTTTTTGATACAGTCAATCCATGCAGACGCTTCGTTGTTTGCAGGAGTTTCCTGAATCCCTTCATAGAAAGCAACACCGCCTGATTTGGTATCGGGACAAATTTTTACCAAACGACCAAATTCATCTTTATTCAGAGTGAGCACACCATCCTGCAATTTCGCACCTGCTTTGGTACCGCAAAGAACGGTAGCGGGAGCGTCTTCGTGGTCAATATTCAAACACCAGCTTGCACCAAGCTGAATGGTTGCACCATTTTCCATCACAATAAAACCAAAGGCGGAATCTTCCACCGTATTTTGCTTTTCATCCCAGGGGCCCCAGGGGTTACCGCAATCGGGATTGGTCAACTTTTTATAGGTAGTACCTACCACCATACGAGGTTTGTAGTTATTCATCATATACAGGGTCAAGTCCAGAGAGTGGGTTCCGATATCAATCAAGGGACCGCCGCCCTGTTCATATTCATTTAAGAACACGCCCCAGGTAGGAGTTCCTCTCCGACGGAGTGCCTTTGCCTGTGCATAATAAATTTCACCCAGTTGTTCTGCTTCGATTGCCTGTTTTAAGAAACGGGATTCTGCCGCATGACGGGCTTGATAACCAATGGTCAGTTTTTTTCCTGATTTTTTGGCAACCTCTACCATTTTTTCTGCTTCTGCCGCGGTTTTTGCCATGGGCTTTTCGCACATAACATGTTTTCCTGCTTCTAAAGATGCAATGGAAATTTCGGCATGAGAACGGTTGGGAGTAAGAACATGTACCACATCAATGGAAGGGTCTGCCAGCAAGTCGCGGTAGTCGGTGTATACTTTCGCATCAACTGTGCCGTACTGTTCTTTTGCTTTTTGTGCCCGTTCTTCCACAATATCACAAAATGCTACCAGTTCTACATCCTTTTTTAATTGGGACAGGGAGGGTAAATGTTTACCGTTTGCAATGCCTCCGCATCCGATAATACCAATTTTAATCATTTTCTTCACCTCAAGAAAAATTTTTTCACGATAAGTATAGCAAAATTGTGAATAATATGATATAATAAATATATTTAAAAATATAACAAACCAACGATTTGGAGAAAATTATGATACAGGAATATATTTTGGAAGGAAAGGTAAAAGGGGAGAAAGGGATTCCCTTTGCCTATCACGAGCAGGATACGGAAAAAAGAAGATTGTGCGCTCGGAATCATTTGCATGAATATCTGGAATTGATTTATTGCCACAAAGGACGCCACACATTGGAATTGAACGGCATTGCCTCTGATTTTTTGACGGGGGAACTTGTGGTGATTCCGCCCAATACCATTCACAGGATTACCTCTTTGTGTGACCCGGGAAGCTTTTACAGTGTGGTTACGGTGGATATCAATGTGATGTATTCGGTGGTTGGTGCGGTGTCGGAATTCAGCTATTTACTGCCTTTTCATACGGGAGGCACCTCATATCGAACCAGATTTTTCCCGCGGGAGCTGGAGGAAGGTCAGATTCCCGGCATCATCGAGGAAATCCGACGAGAATTTGAACAGAAGAAATATGGTTATGAAATTGCTTTGAAAATCCAAGCGGAACGATTGATTCTCTGGATTTTGCGTCAATGGGAGGCAGAGCACCGTTTACCTGTCGGCAAGCAGGCGAAAAAATTGAATCACATTCTGGACTATTTGTGGAAAAATTATGACCGAAAATTACAGGGAGTTGAGGTGGCGAAAGAGTTTTTCATCAGTTACAGCCATTTTTCTGCTTTGATACGGTCTGCCACAGGGTGTAATTTTGTGAAATATTTGAATTATATTCGCATTACTCAAGCCAAAAAAATACTGATTTCCACCGATAAATCTATTACCGAAATTGCCTTGGACACAGGCTTTTCTTCCACCAGTTATTTTATTGAACAATTTCGAGAATTTGAAGGGATTTCTCCGGGAAAGTTCAAAAAACAGTTAGAACAATAGGAAAAGGGGTGTAAATTTATTATAACACTTTCTTTGTAGGGGATAGGAAAAAATGTTCAGAACGGAAAAACCTAACAACGGGATTATCATCCCGTTTCAGCGTGTCGATAAACCTATCGACAGGCTGGCAGACCAAGAAAAAGGAAGGGATATTTTGCCAAAATGAATCGCAGACAGTACGTGGGTACGGCAAGTGTTCATTTTGGCAAAAAGCAAGCAACCGCCTGGG
>SVJP01000038.1 GCA_015068925.1 Oscillospiraceae bacterium | reverse complement strand
AGGTGGTGATGTAGAAGCTGGTCTTGCAATTGCTGAAATGATTGCAAGTATGAAAAAACCGGTCGTATCCTTAGTGCTGGGCGGTGGTCACAGTATCGGCGTACCCTTAGCGGTATCGGCAGATTGTTCCTTTATTGCTCCATCCGCTACCATGGCAGTTCACCCCATCCGAATGAGCGGTGTAGTTATTGGTGTAACTCAGACATTTGAATATTTTGATAAAATGCAGGAACGGGTAGTGTCATTTGTATGTCGCAATTCTAATATTAAAGAGCACACATTTCGGTCTTTAATGTTAGAAACAGGAGAAATTGCAAACGATGTCGGCACGGTGCTGTTTGGTTCTGATGCGGTTCAACACGGGTTGATTGACAGGGTAGGCGGCATCAGTGATGCTTTGGAAGAATTAAGAAAGCGAATGAAAGAAAGGATATTATAAATGTTAAAAGATTATTTACCAAAAGGGATGGCAGATGTTGTACTGGATACAGATGCATATAATGAAATTGATGATTTATTTGCCATTGTATATTTGCTGAAATCACAAGAAAAATTAAAGACAAAAGCAATCTATGCAGCTCCATTTTTGAATGAACGTTCTGATTCACCGGAAGATGGCATGAAAAAAAGTTATCAGGAAATTAAAAAGGTGTTAAAAATGATCAATCGGGAAGATGTTCCCGTCTTTTATGGTGCATCAGATTATCTGCCTTCTGAACAGGAAGGAGTTTGTTCGCAGGCGGTTTTGGATCTCGTTACTCGTGCAATGAATTATACCCCTGAAAATCCGTTGTTTGTTGTTGCAATTGGTGCTATTACCAATATTGCTTCAGCACTTTTATTAAAGCCTGAAATTAAAGAAAAAATAGTTGTGGTTTGGTTGGGAGGACATGCTTTGGACCATGTACATAACAAGGAATTTAATTTATACCAGGATATTGCAGCAGCCAGAGTTGTGTTTGGGTGCGGTGTTCGTCTTTGTCAATTGCCTTGTTTAGGGGTTGTTGATAGCTTTAGGATGTCAAGACCTGAATTCCGAGAATGGTTAAAAGGAAATGAAATTTCTAAATATCTTGCTGATGTTTCTGTTGCTTTGATGAATCATCGAGGGTTTGATGCATATGCTTCCAAGGTGATATGGGATGTAACGGCTGTTGCCTGGTTGCTAAATGAAGAAAACAATTTTATGGAGGCTGAATTGATTTCCAGCCCGATTCCTGAGTATAATCATCAATGGACAATTACAAAAAGTCGCCATAAAATTTGTTATGTTACCAAAATTAATACGAATAATTTAATGAAAGATATGATTAAGAAAATAGTTCATTGAATGAACATTCAAGTCATTTTATATGACATGGATGTCAGCGTGTCGATAAACCTATCGATACGCTGCAGACTGGAAAAAAGCAAGCAACCGTCAGGAAAATATGATAGTTTCCTGACGGTTTTTCTCTTGTTTTGTATTTGATTAAAAATTCATCATCAATCACTGTATTTTTTATTTGCTTGCGGTAGACCGACTTTTTCGATAGTCTGACGTCTAAGTCGTTTTATATAGCTTGAATGTTTTAGCAGTAAAAGAAATTTGATTCTTTCGAAAAAAAATCAAAAAAAACATTGTATCTGAATTTGTTTTGTGGTATAATATATAAGTTGAAATAGATAAAAAAACAAGGATGTGAGTCTTTGGAAGAAAATAAAGTAATTATTCAAAAACAAATTTTACCTATTATTCCTTTGCGAGGAGTGGTAATCTTTCCTTTTATGCTGATGCATTTTGATATTGCGAGAAAAAAATCAATTGGTGCTTTAGAAGATGCAATGGCACATAATCAATTAGTGTTTTTTGTAACACAAAAATCAGCAGAAACCGAAGAACCAAAACGGGATGATTTGTATGGAATTGGAACAATTGCCCGTGTCAAGCAAATGTTAAAGCTTCCGGGTGATGGAATTCGTGTTTTGGTAGAGGGGATCAGCAGAGCAAAGCTTTCCCATTTGTTTGAAGGAGAAAAGTTCCATTCTTGCGAAATTACTCAAAGAGAAGATGTGTTTCCTAAACTGGAGCCTGATGAAGAAGAAGCAATGAAACGGAAATTGGTCGAAATCTTTGAAGAATATCGCCATATAACCGGTAAAGCACCGGAGGAGGCATTGCGAACCGTAAAGTATATCGACGATGCCAATCGTTTGACAGATGTCGTTGCTTCCGGGGTTTCGCTTAAAGTGGAAGAAAAGCAGAAATTGCTGCAAGAATTTGATCCTTATCGTCGAATTATGTTGCTGATTTCCATGCTGCTTCGTGAGTTGAATATTCTTCAGGTTGAGCAAAAAATCAATCACATGGTTAAGAATCAGATGGATCAGAATCAACGTGAATATTTCTTACGAGAGCAAATGAAAGCCATTCAAAACGAGCTGGGAGACACAAGTGAAGAAGAAATTGAGCAATATCGAGCTAAATTTGATGCATTTGGTTTAATAGGTGAAACAAGAGAAAAATTAGACAGAGAATTGGAACGATTGGAGAAATTACCATCTTCATCACAAGAAGCTTCTGTTTTGCGTTCTTATCTTGATGTGGTTTGCGAGCTTCCCTGGAATCTTACTACCAAGGAAACAGTTGATTTGAGCCGTTCAAGAAAAATATTAGACAAAGACCATTATGGGTTAAAAGATGTGAAAGAACGCGTATTGGAATTTTTGGCTGTAAAAAAACTGACCGGAACGTTACAAGGTCCTATTCTATGTCTGGCAGGACCACCGGGAGTTGGAAAAACTTCCATTGCAAAATCCGTTGCAAAAGCATTGGGTAGAAATTATGTTCGTCTGTCTTTGGGTGGTGTTCGTGACGAAGCAGAAATTCGCGGACACAGAAAAACCTATATCGGTGCAATGCCGGGTCGCATTATCAATGCTCTTCGTCAGGCGAAATCCAACAATCCTTTGATTTTGTTGGATGAGATTGATAAAATGAGTCATGATTTTCGTGGTGATCCTGCATCAGCAATGTTAGAAGTACTTGACAGCGAACAAAATCATGCCTTTCGTGACCATTATTTGGAAGTTCCCTTTGATTTGTCACAGGTCATGTTTATTACCACCGCGAATCAATTAGATACCGTTCCCGCACCTTTGCTTGATCGTATGGAAGTAATTGATATTTCCGGTTATACCAATTATGAAAAGAAAAAAATTGCAGAACAATATTTGATTCCCAAGCAACGCAAAGAAAATGGCTTAACCGGCAGACAGATCAGTTTTGATGAACAATCTGTTACAGATATTTTGGATTTTTATACTCGTGAAGCGGGAGTTCGTCATTTGGAACGAGAAATTGGTACTGTATGTCGCAGAGTTGCTCGTCAAATTGCGGAAGGAACTGTAAAGTCAATTAAAATTACAGCAGGTAATTTAGAACAATATTTAGGAAAACGAAAATACCATGTTGATTTAATGCAGGAACATGATGAAATCGGTATTGCAAACGGGTTGGCGTGGACAGCAGTAGGTGGAGTCACACTTACTGTTGAAGTCAATGTGATGGACGGAAACGGAAAAATAGAGTTAACCGGTCAGCTTGGAGATGTAATGCAGGAATCTGCAAAGGCGGCAATCAGTTTCCTTCGTTCTCGTGCAGATGAATTGGGAATAGATGCTGACTTTTATAAAAACAAGGATTTGCATATCCATGTTCCGGAAGGTGCGACTCCAAAGGATGGTCCGTCAGCAGGGATTACTATGGCAACGGCAATTCTTTCTGCATTAACAGGTATCCCTGTTCGTCGTGATGTTGCAATGACAGGAGAAATTACTCTTCGTGGAAGAGTTCTGCCTATAGGCGGCTTGAAAGAAAAATCGTTGGCTGCCTACCGCGCAGGAATGAAAACGGTATTGATGCCGGAAGAAAATCGAAAGGATTTAGAAGATATTCCCGAAGAAATCCGAAATCAAATGCAATTTGTTCCGGTGAGTCGAATGGAAGAAGTAATAGAATTGACCTTAACGAAAAAAACGGAACCAAAAGAAACGGTATTTCTTCCGCAACAACCGGAAAAGGGAGTTGAAATCCGTCAATAGGAGTATAGTATGAATGTAAATCAAGCGGAACTGTCTATTTCGGCAGTATCAAAAAAACAATACCCGAAAGGTGGTTATCCCGAAATTGTATTTGCAGGAAGGTCGAATGTGGGAAAGTCCTCTTTGATTAATAAACTGTGTAACCGCAATAAGCTGGCTCGTATCAGTGCAAGTCCGGGAAAAACAGCGACCATCAATTTTTACGATATTGAACATAAGCTTTATTTTGTTGATTTGCCCGGATACGGTTATGCTAAGGTATCCTGGTCAGAACGGCAAAAATGGGCAGATATGATTAATGAGTATTTGGAAGAAAGTCCGTATCTTGCAACAATTTTTCTGTTGGTTGATAGCAGACACAAACCGACAAAGGATGATTGCATGATGATGGAATGGATTAAAAGTACGGGGCTCGAGTATCGGATTATTGCAACCAAATCAGACAAGATTTCCAAAAAAGCCGCAGAGGAAAACCGTCAGGTGATAATGGAAACTCTTGCCCTTTCCGACCCTGAATTAGTACTGTTGTTCTCTTCTAAAACAGGAGCGGGAAAAGAAGTTGTCTGGGATTATATTGATTCAATTGTTGAAAGGAGCATTACACATGATTGCACCTAAAGGTACAAAAGACATTTTGCCCGGAGAGGTACATAAGTGGCATTATGTTGAAGATAAAATCAAAGATATTTGTAACCGATTCGGTTATCGCCAGTTAAGAACCCCTGTGTTTGAATACACCGAGCTTTTTGATCGTGGCATTGGTGATACAACAGATGTTGTTCAAAAAGAAATGTACACTTTTATGGACAAAGGGGGAAGAAGTATTACCCTTCGTCCCGAAGTAACTGCAGCGGCTGTACGTGCATATTTGGAACATAATTTATATGCAGGTCCTCAGCCAACCAAACTTTATTACGAGCAATCCTGCTACCGTTACGAGAAGCCCCAAGCAGGGAGACTTCGTGAATTTCATCAGTTTGGTGTGGAAGTGTTTGGCTCAGAAGAACCTTGTATTGATGCAGAGGTCATTTCACTTGTTACCGTTTTATTGGAAGAATTAAAAATATCCGATATCGAATTAAATATCAATTCCATCGGATGTCCCAATTGCAGAAAAGTGTATAACCAGGCATTGACAGATTACTTTAATACAAGGAAAGATAAGCTTTGCGGTACATGTCTTGAACGTTTAGAAAAAAATCCGTTAAGAATTTTGGATTGCAAATCACCTGTTTGCCATGAAATTGCAAAGGATGCTCCTGTGATACTTGATTATATCTGCGAGGAATGCAGCAGCCATTTCACAGCATTACAGGAATATCTTAAAGGAATGGGAATTTCATATACCATTAATCCGTATATTGTTCGCGGATTGGATTATTATACAAAAACAGTATTTGAATTTGTATCTACTGCCATCGGTTCTCAAGGAACCGTTTGTGGTGGTGGAAGATATGACGGACTTGTGGAGGAGCTTGGCGGTTCTCCAACTCCGGGAGTCGGATTCGGACTTGGTTTGGAACGCCTTTTAATGGTATTGGAAAATCAGCAGAATAATGCTTTGCCGGAAGAAACAGTACCTCTTTTGTTTATTGCAAGCATTGGAAAAGAAGCAGAACAAACGGCACAAACCATTGTATACCAACTACGTAAAGCAGGAATTTACTGTGAAAAAGATGCTTTGGCGAGAAGCGTCAAAGCTCAGATGAAATATGCCAATAAAATCGGTGCAAAATATGCAGTTGTTTTGGGTGATGATGAGGTTGCCGAGCAATGTGTGACTGTGAAAGAAATGGAAACAGGCGAACAAACCGAAATGGCTTTGCAGGAATTAAAAGGATTTTTAGAACAACGAAAAGAGGGATGATGATGTTAGAATCGATGAATGGATTAAAACGCACCAATATGTGTGCTGACTTGTCTGCTGCAGATGCAGGAAAAAAGGTTACGCTTGCAGGTTGGGTACAACGCAGACGTGATTTGGGGAATCTGATTTTTATTTGGTTGAGAGACCGTTCAGGTCTTGTTCAGCTTACATTTTTAAGCGATGCTGACAAGGAATTATTAGAAAAGGCAGAAACTCTTCGTGCAGAATTTGTCATTGCTGTACAGGGAACCGTTTGTCTGCGTGATGAACAAAATATTAATCCTGATTTAAAGACAGGTGAAATTGAAATTGCGGTGGAAGAACTTCGTGTTCTCAATACTTCTTTGACACCTCCCTTTGCAATTGAAGAAAATTCTGATGTAAAAGACGAAATTCGGATGACTTATCGTTATCTTGATTTAAGACGTCCTGACATTCAGAGAAATTTGATTTTGCGTCATAAAGCAGCGAAAATTATTCGTAATTATTATGACGAGCAGGGATTTTTGGAAATTGAAACTCCTATGCTGATTAAGAGTACACCGGAAGGGGCAAGAGACTTTTTGGTTCCCAGTCGTGTTCATCCCGGAAAATTTTATGCATTACCACAGTCACCGCAGCAGTATAAACAGTTACTGATGTTATCAGGGATGGATCGATATTTCCAGATTGTTAAGTGTTTCCGTGATGAAGACTTGCGCGCTGACCGTCAACCCGAATTTACTCAGATTGACCTTGAAATGTCCTTTGTTGATATTGATGATGTAATTACAGTAAACGAAGGGTTGTTGAAATGTGTATTTAAGGAATTATTGGATGTGGATGTACAACTGCCTATGCAGAGAATGACTTATGCTGAAGCAATGAGCAGATTCGGTTCTGATAAACCTGATACAAGATTTGGATTTGAACTTCGTGATTTGTCTGATTTAGTTACAAATTGCGGATTTCAGGTATTCTCCGGTGCAGTTGCTCAGGGAGGAAGTGTTCGTGCAATTAATGTAGATGGTCATGCGAAAGATTTTTCCAGAAAAGAAATTGACGCATTGGGAGAATATGTGAAAACTTACCGTGCAAAGGGTCTTGCATGGATTGTTGTAAACGAAGATGGTTCGTTAAAGAGTCCTATCGCTAAGTTCTTAACGGAAGAAGAAATTCAATCCATCTTGGAACGTATGAATGCAAAAGCAGGGGACTTATTGCTGATTGTGGCTGATAAGGATAAGGTTGTTTTTGATTCCTTGGGAAATCTTCGTTTGGAAGTTGCAAGACGGTTGAATATGTTGAATCCCAAGCAATTTAATTTCCTGTGGGTTACAGAGTTTCCTCTTTTGGAATACGATGAAGAAGAAGGCCGTTATACCGCAATGCACCATCCATTTACCGCACCTATGGAAGAGGATATGCAGTATATCGATACTGATCCCGGTAAAATTCGTGCAAAAGCTTATGATATTATCTTAAACGGTAATGAGTTGGGTGGCGGAAGCCTGCGTATTTATCAAAAGGATATGCAGGAAAAAATGTTCCAACTTCTTAATATTTCACCGGAAGAAATTCAAACCAGATTTGGTTTCTTGTTGGATGCATTTAAGTATGGCGCACCTCCTCATGGCGGATTGGCATTTGGCTTTGACCGTTTGATTATGCTGATGGCAGGTGCTGACAGCATCCGTGAAGTAATGGCATTTCCGAAACAACAAAATGCTTCGGAATTGATGACAAATGCACCGGAAACGGTTGATGGCAAACAGTTGGATGAGCTTTTCATCAGTACCCATCCTCCGAAAAAAGAAATGGAATAAAAGGTAGGAAGAAAAAATGATTGAAATTCAGAATCTGACCAAACGTTATGGTGAGAAAACGGTTTTAAACAATGTAAGTTTTTCTGTAAAAAAAGGGGAAATTGTTGGTTTTTTAGGCCCGAACGGAGCAGGAAAAACCACAACAATGAATATCTTGACCGGATATATTTCCAGTAATGAAGGGATTGTTACAGTAGATGGATTTGATGTATTGCAATCACCTTTTGAGGTGAAAAAGAGAATTGGCTATCTTCCTGAACAACCACCGTTGTATCTTGATATGACGGTCATGGAGTATCTGAATTTTGTATATGAATTAAAGCGTGTTTCAGGTGACAGAGAATCTCATATTCTTGAAATATTAGAAAAAATTCATATTCAGGATGTGTCCGGTCGTTTGATTAAAAATTTATCAAAAGGATATCGACAAAGAGTTGGCTTAGCACAAGCACTAATCGGAAATCCTGAGGTTTTGATTTTGGATGAGCCTACAGTTGGTCTTGACCCAAAACAAATGATTGAAATCAGAAATTTGATTTGCGAATTAGGAAAAGAGCATACTGTTATTCTGAGTTCGCATATTCTGTCTGAAATCAGTGCAATTTGTGAACGTGTTATTATTTTGAATCGCGGGAATATTGTTGCAGTTGATACTCCGCAGAATTTATCAGAGCGTATGATAGGCTCTTGTTACCGTATTACCGTTAAAGGAGATCAAGAAGAAGTATTATCTGTTTTAAAAAATACTGATGGTGTTTTAAATGCAAAAGAAATCGAATCGGGAGAATATCGTGTTGAGCTTGTCAACGGTATGAATGATTCTCAAATTTTAGAAGAGTTGTTTTATCGTTTGGCAGAACATAAAATGCCTATTTTACAGGAAAAACCGGAAGAAATTTCTTTAGAAGATATTTTCTTGCATTTAACCTCTGAAGAAACAAACCACGAAATGGAGGAAACGGCATGAAAGCGATATTAAAGCGGGAGCTTCAGTCTTATTTTAAAGCAGTAAGCGGTTATGTGTTTGTTAGTGTTTTTATGGTGTTTGCTTCATACTATTTTCTGTTTACCAATATTGCAGGGCTGACTACAGATATGCGGGCAGTATTTTATAATATGCTTACTATTTTAACATTTCTGGTGCCTGTTTTGACTATGCGATGTTTATCAGAAGAGCGAAAAACCAAAAGTGATCAGATCTTGCTAACATCTTCCGTCAGCGTATGGGAAATTGTTCTTGGAAAGTATTTTGCAGCAGTTGGTGTGTTTTTAATTGCTATTGCATGTACTTTGGTATTTCCTTTTATCTTATTTATGTATGGAAATCCTGAAATTGGTGTGTTGATTACTTCTTATATAGGATTTACTCTGGTCGGATGCGTGTTTATTGCCATTGGTATTTTTCTTTCTTCATTAACAGAAAACATTGTCATTGCAGCACTTTCCACTTTTGGTGTTTTGTTATTTGTTCAAGTGTTTGATGCAATTAAAACAGCGGTAAATAACGATTTTTGGGTCTCTGTTATTGAATGGGTATCACTTAAATTTAGATATGAAGAGTTTTACCTTGGAGTATTTAATTTTGAACATATAATTTTTTATGTAACTGTAGCAGTCGGTGTTTTGTTTTTGACAAAACAGATGATTGAAAAGCGACGTTGGAGCTAAGGAGGACAGGAAATATGGCTAAAAAAAGCAAAAACTTTAAGTATGGCAGAAATGCATTGCTGTTTACCTGTCTTGTTTTGGCAATTATGTTATTTGTTAATTTGATTATTACGGAAATTGTATCTGTTTATCCTTTAAAAGCAGATATGACAAGAAACAAGGTTTATGCATTAACGGAAGATACAAAACGGATTTTAAACGAAATGAAAAAGGATGTTTCTATTTATTTAATTGAATCGGAAAAGCAGCCTATCAATCATGATACCATTGAAGTAATAGACCGTTATCGAAAAGAATCCAATGGTCGAATTACTGTAGAATCTGTTGATATTTCCGAAAATCCGACATTTGCAAAAAAATTTGATGGAAAAGCGACTTTGAATTTTGGCACAATTGTAATTGCATGTGATGAACGAGTAAAAACCTTAAATTCTTCTGATTTTACATCTTCTGAAAATAAAACCTATACTGCAGAAAACAAATTAACCAATGCAATTTTGTATGTTATGTCAGAAGAAACACAAAATGTGTATTTAATGACAGGGCATGGAGAAAAAGAATTTGGCATCATGGAAACTTTATTAAATCAAAGTTTTTATACAATTCAGGATTTTCAATTTTTAAATAACGAAATTCCTGAGGATGCAAAAATCATGATTTGTATTGCACCGAAAAAGGATTTTTCAGCAGAAGAAATTGAAAAACTGGATCAATATTTAGAAAATGGCGGAAATGTTCAATTTTATTTTGATGTAGGAAGTACCGATTTGGAACGATTGTATGTATATTTGAAAGAATGGGGTATTCAGGTTAATAACGATTATTTGTATGAGTCTGATGCCAATCGTTTTTATGGTTCGGGAGCAACAGCTGCAATTAACATTATTCCCATTGTGGAATCTTATGCATTTACCGAAGGGATAAATCAAAATGCGTTGATGATCGTTCCGTTTTCTTCCTCTTTGACATTGTCAGATTCGAATGTGAAAAAAGCGACTGTGTTACCTTTACTTTCCACTTCGGAAAAAGCCTATTCCAGAACAGATTTTGCTGCTGATGGTTTTTCAAGTCCCGTAGAAGGGGACACGATGGGGTATCATACCATGTCTGCATTGTCTATTATGGAAAAAGATGGGAAAGAATCCAATGTTATGGTAACCGGAACTTCTCAGCTTTTGTTAAATAGCTTACTGGAAGACAATTCTACTTATGCAAATGGTGATTATTTCTTGAACAGCATTGCTTGGATGAGCCAAATGAAGGATGCAGTAAAAATCAGAGCAAAAAGCCTGGTTAGTGATGCATTAAAATTAACAGTAGGAAAAGGAATCACCTATACTGTTGTCATTTTTGTGATATCGATTCTTGTGTTGATTGTCGGTTTGGTTATTTGGGCGAGGAGGAGATTTCTGTGAGTAAAAAAAATAATCTGATTGCAGGAATTATTCTGATATGTCTGATCGGGATTTATGTTGCATTAAAATCGGGAATACTTGAGCCTGAAATCGTGGATATTCCCAACGATTACGAACTTTCAGAAGCAATTTTCGAGAGTGAAAAAGATGATATTATTGAAATGCAAATAACCAATTCTGATGGAAGTTTTTCTTTTAAAAAAGATGGTGAGGATTGGATTTGTCAGGAAAAACCGGAAATCGAACTGGAACAAGGTAACATAAACAGTCTTTCTTGGGATTATATTACATTGAAACCGAATAAAACAATTGAAGAACAAGCTGCAAATTTAGAACCGTATGGATTACAGCAACCGCAAGCTTCGATTCATCTTATATTGAAGAATCATTCCGAGATTACCTTCCTTCTTGGAAATCAAGTTGAGGGTGGCGGTGGATATTATTTTATGGAAGCAGGAAAAAATACGGTTTATTTAATGGGATCTTTGGAATGTAACAATCTTTTGCATCCCTTGAGTTATTATCGAAAATCCATGTTGTTTTCTTTTGCGGAAGAAAGTGTAAAAAATGTATTTTATCAAGTGGGAGGAATCTCCTATAAAATCAAAAAAATCCAACAACAGCAATGGAAAATGACAGAGCCTTATGAACGCGAAGTATATGCACTTAGTTTTTCAGAACAATTTCTCACACCTGCTTTACAATTAACAATCACGGAATTTTACGATGAACTCACTGCAGATAAATGTGGATTAAATCAACCGACATATCAGTTGCAAATATCCGCCGGAGACGAAAGTGATGTTTTACTCATTGGTGATGAAAACGAATCCGGTCATTATTATGCCAAATGGAAAAATAAAGAACAGATATTTGGAATTCAAAAAGATTCATTGGCGTTTTTAGAAGTAAGTCCGCTAAACTTTATGCAATCTTATGTTTATTTGCCACAAATTAACACGGTTGAATCCTTTATCGGAACCATACAGGGAAAAGAATTTTCTATGTTAATTGAACGTATTGATGAAGAAACAAATTATTATTTTAATGGCGAAAAAGTAGAAAGCGAGCTTTGGAAAGAAAAATTCCAGATTCTTTTGACAGCTGAAATTATAGACTTTGCAAACGAGGCAAAGGCAAATGGCGAACCGATTATTTCTTATACCGCAAAGCTGACTGACGGAACGGAAACAAAAATTGCTTTCTATCCGTTAGATGAACGGAACTATGCGGTCGCTTATAATGACGATATTTGTTTTATTGTGAATAAAAATTCGGTTGATACAATTATAGAAAATTTTTAACACCGGGAGTGTGAAGAAACAATGGAGAAAAAAATTTCAAAAGAATCCATTCTTGCAATTCTGTTTCTGATTTTAACATTTGCTACCTTTTTTATGAAAGGAATGTTTTTTGAAGGAGAACAGTTTTTGTACATGGGATTATTGGGGATTTTCAGTGCAATTGTTTTTCTTTTAATACCAAGTAAACAACCTTTTGGTAATAGTATGGATTGGTTTGTTTTGGGGATTGTAATTGTCTATGGGATTACATTGTTTACTGCAATTTATTTTCGAAATGCTGCAATGGAATTGCTGAAATATGTATCTTGTTTTCTGGTTTATCTAATAGCAAAAAGATTATTGACCGATAAAAAAACATGGTTGCTGACGGCGGTTTATCTTGGTGGTGTTATCATGTCTTTTATTGGATTGGGAGCAGCATCGGGAGCGTATTTCATCAGTGGAGCTTATGACAGCACTAAAAATCTTGTTATGTCATTATTTCAATATCATAATACATCTGCCCTTGTATTGGCATGTGTTTTCTTGTTTGGCTTAAGTTTGTATCAAAAAACAAAAAAACTTTGGATGAAGCTTTTGCTTTGCGCAGGTAATATGATTGCATTATTAACAGTAGTATTTTCTGAATCACGTGGTACATGGTTATTATTCCCGATAATGTTGTTTTTGTATTTTTGGTTTTTGCCCAAAGGACAAAGACATATTTCTGTTCCTTTGTTGGGCACGATTCTTTCTGTGGGAATTTTTATGCGCGGAACAGGGAATGCGCTCGCATCTCAAAATACTGCAATCTGTATCATTTATATGCTTGCTTCCGTTTTGGTTGCTGTCTTACTGGGCTTTTTATTTGAGACGTTTTTATCTAAAATTCGGTCTTGTAAAGCGATGGGAATATGGGTTTTTGTTGTTGTAATTATTTTAGCGGTTTTGTTTTTATTATTTGGAAAATATATTTTACCCCAATCTATTTTTCATCGATTGACAACATTTAATTTTGAATCAAGAACGGTAACAGAACGTTTGACGTTTTATCGGGATGCATTTTCTGTATTTAAGGAATATCCCATTTTCGGAATCGGTGGTGGGGGATGGCCCTATATTTACGGAGCATATCAGTCATATCGGTATTTAGCAAACAGCCCACACAGTTTCTTGTTGCATTTAATGGTTGAAGCAGGTTTTTTGGGTGTGCTGGTGTTCCTTTATTTTATCATTACACTGATTCGATACATGATAAAATTATTAAAATCCAAATCTGATGCAAGAATAGAAACAGCTCCCTTCTTAGTGGCTGTAATATCCATTTTCCTTCACAGTATGATTGATATTGATTTTTCATACTTTACCGTAACTACGTTAACTTGGATTTTATTGGCAATGCTTTCTGGATTTGAACCATCAAAATTACCAAATGTTAGTTGGTTAAAGTGGTTAGGATTGATTGTATCCATTTTGATTGCTGTATGCGGAGTATTGGGAAAAGTAGCATGGAACAACTATTACAAAACAGCAGAATTTATGCAAACAGATGCCAATCAAGCATATAAATGTGTATCAAAAGCTGTTTCTATAGACCCGAGTAATTCTATGTATTCTATTACAAAAGGAAATATTGCATTTCATCTTGCAGCAGCAAATACCGATCAATACAAATTAAAAATGTATGCCGATGAAGCGAGAAATACGTTAGAACATGCATATCAAAATAACCCCAATGACCATTTGCTTGTGAATCAATTGGCGACATTTTATGTAAACATCAGTGAGTTTGAAAAAGGTTGTGAATTGATTGACCGTTTATTGAACATTCAACCGTTAAATAAAGAAAGCTATTTGCAAGTGGCTCGTATTTATGAGACTGTTGGGCAAATATGTCAAAAAAATGGAGACATGGATGGGGTAAAAAAAGCCATGGGACGTCTCGCCACATTATGGGATGAGCAAAAAGCAATTTGTGAAGAAAAAGGTTGGTCCTTTGAAATGGACAGAGCAACAAAGGATTCTGTCTTGCAAGCAATTCGTATTATGGATCAATTTAAAGCACTTGAGGAGAAGAAATAAAGTATGAAACGTTTTTTTGTTGAGCTGTATGCCTATCGGGAAATGTTAAAAAGTTTAGTGCGAAAAGATTTAAAAACCCGTTATAAAGGATCCTTTTTGGGTTTTTTATGGACTTTTATCAATCCGTTGATGCAGCTTGCTATTTATGCATTGATTTTTCCTTACTTAATGCGTGTGGATGAAAAGAATTATGCAATGTTTTTATTTGTAGCATTGCTCCCGTGGTTATTTTTTTCCACCTCTTTACAAACAAGTACAGATTGTATTGTAGAAAATTATAATCTTGTTAAAAAAATTTATTTTCCTCGTCAAGTATTACCTTTATCTGTGGCAACAGGTGGTTTGGTAAATTATATTTACGGCTTGGTGATCGTATTAATTGGGTTAATTGTTGCCGGCATTCCTTTAACATGGAACATTTTATTTTTACCTCTGTTGCTGTTGATTCTGTATATGACAGTATCGGGATTTTGTTTGATGTTCTCTGCGATGAATGTTTATATCCGTGATTTGGAACACATTGATAATATTGTTACAATGGCTTGGTTTTATGCTACACCCATTGTATATCCTTTGACAATGCTCCCTGATTGGTTGCAAAAGATTTTATTGTTAAATCCTATGACGCCTCTTGTTCAGGGATTTCGTAATGTAATTTATTATGGTATGGCACCCCATTGGGGAGAAATCGGAATTGCTGCAATAGAAGCTGTTGTTATCTTTACACTTGGGGTGTTGATTTTTAATAAACTGGAACCCGGTTTTGCGGAGGAAATATAAATGATTGATGTCATTGGAGTTTCAAAAAAATTCAAACGCTATCATGATAAAGCGACTACTTTAAAAGAACGGCTTTTGATGTTACGCTCATCCAAGTCGGATACTTTTCTTGCATTGGAAAATATTAATTTGCATATCGACCAAGGTGAAACAGTGGGATTGATTGGGCACAATGGTTCTGGGAAAAGTACATTATTAAAATTAATAACAAAGATCATATATCCTACAGAAGGTAAAATTACTACAAAGGGCAGAGTCTCCAGTCTGTTGGAATTGGGAGCAGGTTTTCATCCTGATTTTACGGGACGTGAGAATATTTATATCAATGCTTCTATTTTTGGATTAAGTAAAAAAGAAATTGATAAAAAGTTAGACAGTATCATTGCATTTTCTGAATTGGAAGGGTTTATTGATAGTCCCATCAGAACTTATTCATCAGGAATGTATATTCGTCTGGCTTTTGCAGTTGCTGTTCATGTGGAACCGCAGATATTATTGATGGATGAAATTTTAGCTGTAGGCGATGCGAATTTTCAAAAAAAGTGTATTAATAAAATTAAAGAATTTAAAAAGCAGGGGATTACGATTGTCTTTGTATCACATAATATGGAAGATGTGTATCAAATTTGTGACCGTGTTGTGTGGTTAGATCATGGACATATTAAAGCAATCGGTAATACCAAAGAAATCGGTGAACAATATTTAGCTGCAATGGCACAAAACGAGGGGGATAATTAAATGAAAACCTTTGGTAATGTGAATGATGAAGTAATGCAGGAAATCATGAAAAAGGCTGCTGAAAGAGAGCCGTCGGACTATGAATTTTTATCCGATGGTGAAATTCGCAGAAGAATTGGAGATGTTCAACATAATATTAATGTTGATAGAAGGTGGGAAATTGTTTCTAATTTTCCTATTACATCTCACCGAAAGCGAAGCGGTAAATTTATTGTTTTTTTCAAGCAAAAAACCAAAAAGTTATTTCAATGGTATGTGGATGCTTTGTTTGATCAACAAGTTGAATTTAATCATACCATGTGGGCAGCTTATTATCAGCAAAAAAAAGAACTGGAAGAATTGCGAAATGAATTAAATCAACTAAAGCAGGAGAAGTCGTTATGAAACGTGCTGATCAGATTTTAGCAGATGTTCAATTTGGAGATGCCATTACAGACCATGCCTTTGCTTTGCAAAGTCGGTTGAGAAGCATGGGATTTCAAAGTGAGATTTATGCGGATAACATTCATCCCACACTGTTGGCAAAAACAAAACATAGTTCCGAATACCAAAAAGGTGATTTGTTACTTCATCATTTTGCAATCGGCTCTGAATTAAATGAACGGATTAAGGGATTTTCCAATATAAAAAAGATATTTATTTATCATAATATTACGCCACCTGAATTTTTTGAAGGGTATCATTTGCATAGTCAAACCTTATGCAGTCAGGCAAGGGAACAATTAAAAACTCTTTCTGATACGTATGATATGAGCTTGGCTGTTTCTGAATACAATTGTTCCGAGCTTCGTCAATTAGGGTTTCGCAATTTGCATGTACTACCGATTTTGTATGACTTCAGCAAAATCAGCGACGAATATGACTCGGCATTTTTACAACAGATGAAAGATAAAACAAACATTTTGTTTTTAGGCAGAATTGCACCAAATAAGAAACAAGAAGATGTCATTAAAGCCTTTTATTTATATCATAAAATTCATCCTGAGAGTCGTTTGTTTTTAGTCGGTTCCTATCATGGAATGGAAAAATATTTAAATGAA
>SVJP01000037.1 GCA_015068925.1 Oscillospiraceae bacterium | reverse complement strand
TACGCAAAATGTTGTATCTTGCGTCGAAAAACATTGTAAAACGTTGGACACAAAGATGTCGAAATTGGGATGTTGTTTTAAACTATCTCAAGGTCATGTTTGAAGACAGAACGGCATAAATTTGCCCTGAAAATAGTATGTCCGAAAACTTGACCGGCATTCACGAAAAAGCGCGTGCATACCGTCCAAGATTTCGGACGAGTAGTAATTAAGGGCAAATGAATCAACCTGATTTCAGGGTGAAATCCAACCATTGATATTCATATTTTGCTTGAAAGGAAATTCTATTTACACAAAATTCGCCGGGGTGCCGCTTGCCTTACTACAAAGACAAATATAAGTAATCTTTATTGAATTTTTTGTTAAATTTTATATATGCAAGTCATCACAAACAGCGATTTTGATTTTACATCAGAATCGCTGTTTTACTATATCTATTATGACTTTAATATTATTTTTGTTCCTGACACCATTCGTTGAACACGTCAACATTTTCTGTCAGCTGGTCATGGTATTTCTGGAAGATTCCCATAACGGCAAAATCGTCCGGCTTTAATGCATGGAAAATGGTGTTGTAAGCATCTTTAATCAATGCCCTTCTTTCGGCTTCTTCTTTTTCTACCAGCATCTGACCCCCTGCAAAAATCTTGAATGCAATAATGGGTTTTTCCACATTTTTGAGAGTTCGGAGCATGATATCTCTGTCACTTGGAATAATCGGATGAACAGAACTTTTGTTTTTGCCTGTAATAAATCCACTTTCTTCCCCTTCACGGCCTCTGCGCAAATCGTACATGCAAGCCATGTAAAAATCAATATCCCATTTTTCTTTTTCACAATGCGCTATTAATTCAGGATGATGTGTTCCCAAGCCTAATTTTGGGCATTTTTCTTGGAATTGTTCATGGTTTCTGAACAGTTGAATCATATCTGTAATTTCATCCGAGCGACCTGTTTCAAATCTGACATCGGTAAAGGTACCGGAAATGTAAATACCCAAGGGATCCACGCTGAGCATCTGACCAATGCTGAAATTCGCAATGTCAGGATTGATCATAAAGGGAGCATAGGTCTGGAAAATAAAATTCATTTTACCCCCATTTCTTCTGTACCGCTGGAGAATCCGAATAATATAAGGATCTGCCAGAGGAAGCATGGTATTCACGCCCAATTCCTCCATTTTGTGAATTGCATCCAAAATTTTATCTTCTGTATTGTAATCAAGCATTTCTTCACGGGAAATAAAAGCCGTAATGTAAGAATGGCCGTTAAAAGGATTATCCCCTACAATCAGCTTTGATACCTCGTGTCCGAAAAAATTTACATATTTCATAAAAGAACCTCCTATGTTGATAGTATAGGTTCAGTATAACAAACAATTTAGAATTTAGCAAGAAAAAATGTCATAAAAAGCGGAAAAAATGATGTTTATCAAAAATTCGGCTAGCAAAAGCACCAAAGAAAACAGTTATTTTTTGTGCAGATACATCTATTGACGTATCTGCACAAAAATGATATAATATAGGTAAGTTTTATGTTAGGAGATGATATCATGATGAAATCAGGAAAAAAAGTATTGTTGCTTTGCTTGTGTTTGACCTTGTTGTTTGGTACGATGACAGCGGTACAGGCAGGAGAAGAGGAACCGATTCTGGTTCAATCCAACACACCTCTTTACAATACCTTCCTGTCCCAAAGCGAAGCAAATCTTTGGGCAAACGGAACCCGTTCCATTGTAACGGAAGCCGGAGCCGATGGCACCGCTATGAAGGTGACCGGTTTGGCAAAGGGAACCAGATTGCAGCCGCCTGCCATTAATTGGAGAAAGAACGGTCTGTATACCGTGACCGGCAGAATCAAGGCAAGTGAGGCTACCACATTGGAAATTTGCCTGAATCTGGGCGTTTTTATTTATCAATCCACTAACGGAGGAACCCCATTTAATTATCAGTATCCCAATGCACGTATTAATGTGGGAACCGACTGGACAGAGTTTACCTTTACGGTAGAAATTTTTGATTATGTAACGAGCAAAGAGGATTCTACTCCTACAGGTGTAAGCTCCCAATCTGCAAGACTCTTTTTAACACCTTCGGTTGATGTAGCAAGTAATTTTACATTGTTCGTGGATAACTTTGAAATTCAAGAAGATATTACCTTGTACTCCGGAGAAAAAAACAGAGTTGTGATTTATGAAGAAGATTTTGAAGAAGGACTGGGTAGCTTCGTTGAAAAGAATGATCCCGTGAAGCTTGTGCAAAAAACAGATGGCGACAATGGCTATGTTGCTTTTATGGTAGATGCTGATCGGGCTGAAGTTTATGCTACCTATACCCACCCCGCAAGTAATCCGGTTTGGGTGAACAAAGATGAAGACGGCGGATGGCAAGGCGGAAGATGGGGAAGAGAATTTATGACCGGACGGTTTGAAATTAAATTTCCCGAACCGCTTACCCTGTCAAACGGCAGAAATTATAAAATAGAATGGTTGATGGCGAAGGAAGAAGCAGCAACCGGAAAACGTTCTGACGGGCAGAAATCACAAATTAACAGCGCCATTTTCTGTACTACAGACAAAAACATTTTTATCAGCAGTACGGCAGCTGCAGAAAAAGAAACATATCCCGGTGTAACCGCAACCGGTATGATTGGGAAAACCGGATTTTATCAATATTATAATAATTTATCTTCTTATCAGTTCGGAACAAAAGCAGCAGATGGAACCATTTCCGGTACTGCCACCTTCAACGATTGGCAAATTCGTACCTTATTTATTGAAGATATTGCCAAAAAGATGGCAACAGATAAATTGTATTGCGGAAAAGGAACCGGTCTTTATAATAGCTCCGGTGCTTTGCAGTCTGCGCAGCCTTGGGGAAAAGGTTATACCTTTACATTAGACCGCTCTGATTTCTATGGCGATGAAACGATAGGAAAGGGAGGAACTCCTCTCTTTACTGAAGGTATGACAGAGGATGAGAAAAATGCAGTGATGGATTCCTACATTTATGTGGATCCCGATGCGGAAACACCGGTTCAAAAGCAATATTCATTGGCTAACGACTGTTCTTTCCTCTATTCACCTACCCGACTGCTGAAGCTGAAGCAATATTTGGATAGCTATCCCTATTTCTTCGTTATGGATGATTTTAAGGTCACGGCAGATGCCGCAATCTACAAAGACGAAATTTCTATCACAGGAGAAGGCAGTGTTACAGCATTGACCAATCCTGTAACCGAAGAAAGTACCACGTTGACAGAGAGCGGAACGGTTATTACTAATGATTATTTTGGCGTAACTTATACGGTGACACCTGCGGAAGGATATGCTATAGAAAGTGTTACCTATGACGGTTCTGCCTATACACTGGATAGCAATAATCAGTTCACCGTAGAAGCAGAAGCAGTAACAGAAGGAAAAGCATAAGATGTTTTGTTCAAGTCTACTGCTCCCGTAGCACCTTCTATTAACAAAACAGCAACCATCCAAACAGATAAAACATACAATGAAATGCCAGCGGCTGTAGTTTATACTCAAGTTAGTGCAGGAAGTGATGGATTTACCATTGAAAAAATGGGAAGTATGTTGAGTGATGGTCAGAGTTCATTAGAGCTGATTGCGAAAAATACAGAAAATCAGAATTTAATTCTTCCCGGATTTTTTGGAATTCTTGTATACGGAGCCGAATTTAAAGGCGGAACCTATTACTTCAAACCTTTTGTAACCTATACCAATGGTTCAGAAAGTAAAACGGTATATGCAGACGAATCGGAATTTACATTAGGAACAAAAGAATAAAAATAAAGGAGCTGTAGCAAAATCATTTTGCTACAGCTCCTATCGTTCTCAAATCCAACGGCTGTGGCAATTTTTGAGGTGGAAAAATCACTGTTTTTTAGGAGCTCCTCTGCCTTTGCCATTCGGGTCATCAGAAGATATTCGGAAAAGGTTTTTCCCGTTGCCCGTTTATACATGGAAGAAAAATATCCACCCGAAATGCCCAGTTCCCTTGCGATTTCGGATGCGGTCAGCTTGGTGTGATACTTTTTTTGAACAATGGAATGTACCTTCTTTATATAATATTGATTGTAGAGATAGGCTTCCTTTTCCTTGGATAATTGTTTTCTGACGATGGCATCAATTTTTGATAAAAGCTCATACAATACCGAACAACACATCAACTTGTTAGATGCGGATTTTTCTGTGTTATAATGAATGTATTTATGCAATAAGATATTACATTCATTCAGCTCCTGCTCAGATAAATCAGGGAGAAATGCAGGTAACAAAAGCAGGGAAGAATCGTTTGCATCCTCCGGTTCGAATTCCTTTTTCACGACATTCAATTTGTCAAAGGTTACAATCACCGAAGTGATAGAAACTTCTGTTTCCGGTTCGCTGTAAGAAAAGAAATTCTGTTCTGCCGTGGTGCAGCTTAAGGCGTGAACCTTGCGGAATACCGTTTTTTGATTACACCAAACCTTTGTAATGGAATCGGCTTTGCTGATGGAAATCTCCAGCATATTATCTGGATGGATATTTTCCCAACTGTAATTGGTCACAGTTGTTTCGCAGGCAACAATTGTTTTGGGAAATCCTTCAAATGAAACTTTATATCCATACATGGTTTTTTCAAACCCCTTTTTGATTCATTTTCTTTCATTTTACTATAAATATCAGAAAAAAACAAGGTGTTTTACCAAGAAATATAAAAATCGGTCTTGTTGTATGAAAATTGGTCATTGAAATAATTCAGATGAATTGATATAATGAGAAAAAAGGTGATCAGAATTTATTTGATTCTAAAAATTTTTCTGAAAATTTGATTGATACTACTTGTAATTTCAGAAGGAATATGTTATAATGAGTCAAACGGTGTACTAATATGGTACAGAAAGGGAGTCGAGACGTATGAGTTATCATGTTTATCCTGTTTTACCCTGGGCAGATACCTGCCAAGATTATGAAGTAAAAATTAACGGTGTACTTGCAGAGCTGAACACGGCGCGGGTTTCCAAACAACCCTTCAACCGCCGTTGGCCCGGCCATCAAAGACAAAAAAGCCAAACGGAGCTGATTAATTTTCTTTCTATGGAAATGGATGGTCCCGTGACCTTTGAAATCAAGCCAAAAGACCCGTTTGAAACTGTTGTGATTCGCCCTCTTTCTTTGGGCATTGAACCTGAAATTGTTGACGGAACCATTCGTTTTACTTTGGAACAACCTGCATTTTTAACGGTGGAACCGTATGGAATCAATCGTGCACTTCATATTTTTGCCGACCCTGTTTCTGAATATGATGTTAATATTGAAGATGAAAATGTGCTGTATTTTGGTCCCGGAGAACACGAGGCGGGAACCATTGAGTTAAAAAGCAATCAAACCTTATTCCTTGACGAAGGCGCGGTTGTATATGCCTGTGTTCATGGAATTGATGTAGAAAATGTGAAAATTTTGGGCAGAGGGATTCTGGACAATAGCCGTAATCATGAAGTCATTCTGTATGAAGAAAATGCAGAGCATAACGAAATGGCAGTAATGAATGCCACCCGGCAGCATACCATTCACTTTGAATTTAGTGACAATATTACAGTTGACGGAATTACCATCCGCGATTCTTTGGTGTATAATTTTAAGATGGTTTGCTGTGATGGTGTACATGTTTCCCATGCCAAGGTTATTGGAAGCTGGCGGTATAATACAGATAGTTTTAATATGCACAACAGCAAAAATGTTTTGATTGAAAATTGTTTCTTCAGAAGCTTTGACGATGCGATTTGCGTTAAGGGAATGGATTTTTACAGATTGGAAAATGTGGAACAGGTTGTGTACGATTTCACCCATCATAACGGCAAGGTATATGATACCTGTGAAAATGTTCATGCAAGAGGTTGCACCATCTGGAGTGATTACAGTCAGGCATTTACCATCGGTGCAGAAACCCAGGCGGAAGAAATTTGCAATGTGCTGTTTGAAGATTGCGATGTGATTCATTTCAATTGCTGTATTTTAGACTGCCATAATCTCAATTGGGCAGATATTCACCATATTACTTATCAGAATATTCGTGTGGAATACGATGATGTGATTTTATCTCCACAAAGACAGGAATCGGATGACCATGTCTATGAAAACAAGATCCCTGACTGGACGCCCTATCTGATTTGTATGAGAACCTATGCCCATCCCGAATACACTTACGGATCAAATCGTGCAGGAAGCAATCACGACATTCTGATGAAGGATATTTATATCTACGGAAAGCATCGTCCCAAGGCGAAATTTTTGGGGCGTGACGAAGACCATAAAACCAAAGATATTACCATTGAGAATCTGTATTGGAACGACCGTCTCGTGACCGAATGGGATGAATTCATTTTGGAATGGGAAGAAGAATTTACGGAAAATATCCGTTTGATTGCAACGGAATAAACAAAAAGTTGAGGCTGTAGCATATTTTGCTGCAGCTCCTTTTTATACTCCGATGTTGATAGGGATTCATGGAAGAAAGGAAGAACCGACCTCTGTCTAAGCGTTATTCTACTTGGCTATGATCAATAGCATAATCCAATAAAAGATTAATTAATTCATTTCTTGACCGATTTGTTTCTTTGGATAAGTTGTTTAATTTTATGACAGTATCTTCTTTTATCCTGACCGAAAATACTTTATATCCATCTTCTCCTTTTAAGTTCTTTTTATTGATAATAAGCTTTTCTTTCATAAAATTATCACCTCATATAAATTATATGTTGACAAAAAGTATAAGCATATGTTATAATCTATAACATAAATAATAACACATTTAAAGATAACCCAAGTAAGATGGTTTTATGTCTGATGGATGTATACGCGATTAAAAATTGGACAAAGTAGTTGAAAAAAGAATAGAATAAAAAGGCAGACTAAAAAATAAGCAACCGTCAGGAAAATATTTTTTTCCTGACGGTTGCTTATTTGTTTAAAATAAATTAACTCCATCTTACTATTTCTTAAAAATGAATACTATTGTAATAACAAAAAAGAAAAATCTGTGGTATAATAAAAAAGTTGAAGGAAGGGAGAGGAAAAAATGTTTTCAATTTACAAGGTTACTTCCAACAGAACGATTGATTATGCCGCAGAAGAATTAGCGAAATACTTACGGATGATGATGCCGGAAGGGGGAGCCGCAAAGATTTCCTATCATCCGACAGCAACCGATGGTTTTCGTATTGGTCTGATGGAGGATTTCGGCTTAGAAATGCCTGAAATTCAAGATCCTGTCTGGGATGAATTGCTTTATATTGAAACAAAAGGCAGAACGGGCATTATTGCAGGCGCCAACCCCCGTTCCGTTTTGCTGGCAGTATATGAATATTTCCGTCAGAATGGATGTCGCTGGTTGATGACAGGAGTGGACGGAGAGTATATTCCCATGAAGGAAGTGGAATCGGTTTCTTATCGGTTTAAACCGGATTGCCGTTTCCGTGCCTGGGGAAATGAAGGAAGCCAGAGCCAGCAAAGTATGTTGGACATGATTGAGTTTGCACCTAAAATCGGCATGAACTGTGTTTATATCCAAGGGGAAATTCCCGCTACCTGGCATCATTTTTATTACCACCACAGACACAATGAGGAATTAAAGCCCAAAGAAACGGTCAGCGACCAACAGGTGTTGCAATGGAAAATGCAGTGCGAAGCGGAAATCAACAAGCGAGGCTTGATTTATATGTCGGGAGGCCACGGATATGTAATGGAACCCTTTGGGATTTCTTCCGCCACCTTTGACCCGAAACAGGACAAGATTCCCGAAGATGCGGTGCAGTATCTTGCCCAACTGGACGGTGAACGAAAGCTTTATAAAGACAAACCAAACTATACCAATTTCTGTATGTCCAACCCTACAGCACGGGAAAAAGTAGCAGATTATATTGTTGCTTATCTGGAACGCCATTCCAATCTTGATATCTTCAATTTTCCTTTGGCAGATTTGGATAATAATTACTGTGAGTGTGAGGTGTGCAGAACCAAGCGTCCTTCTGACTGGTATGTGATGTTGCTGAACAGAATTGACGATAAATTAATTGAAAAGGGAATTGATACCAAGATAAGACCTTATGCCTACGTGGATTCCATTTGGGCACCCGTTTCGGAAACCTTCCATCATCCCGAACGGTTTATTATGGGTTATTCTCCCATTTCCCGTCATTATCAGCACACCATGTCGGGAGACCCCAAAAAGGGAAAGGTAGAGCCTTATCGTTTGAACAAAAATGTACTGCCCACCAATGAGGACGATTATTATGCTTATTTGGCAGAATGGCGGAAGGTTATTTCCATCCCCACCATTGCATCGGAATATCATTTTTGGGCGCATTTCTTCTTTGACCCATCAAGCTTTGCCCTTGCCAAACGGTTATACGAGGATATTCCCATGTACAAAAAGTGCGGAATTGACGGAATCATGCATTTTGTTTCTATGCACAACGCCTTCCCCAACGGCTATGCTTTTTATTTGAATGCCAGAAAACAATTTGACTTGAGTGCCGACCTGGAGCAAATCAAAGAGGATTATTTTTCTCATGCTTACGGGGAACATTACAAAGAAGTGATGGCTTTGTTTGATGAAGTGGAAGAGCATTTCGATTTTGCCTGGTTGGAATCCCAAAAGGGATTAAACGGAACCGCTTATTACAATCCTCCCCGGGCGGAAAAGTTCAGACAGGGTGCAAAGCTTTGTGAAAAGGGCTTGGCGCTTTGTGAAAAAATCGGAAACTCTCCCTATCGGATTCATGGAGAAAGCAAAAAGATTTTGCATTATTATAGCTTGTATCTGAAGCACATCAGCGAAATTTACGCCCTGAAGGCGGACGGAAAGGGAGAAGAAGCTTACGCTGCATTTGACAAAATGAGATTGGAATTTGGTCATTATGAATCAGAAATTGAACAGCATTATGACCACTTTTTGACCATGCAGGCAGTTTGGTATATTGTCAATAATATGGATAAAATTATTGTCTGATTTGTAAGGACTTGTTTTTTTATGAAAAGTATGATATAATAAGAAAGAATTTTATTTGGAGGAATTGTTATGTATCCCGTACCTGAACATTTACCTATTCCCTCTGTTGCAGAGTTAAATAAAGAGATGGAAAACTTTGTCATTCAAGCTTCATCGGGACGAAATAAGCGATTTAAAGATCCTTATAAAGTGTTGCAATTTGTTCATTTTACCGATGTTCATTATAAGTTGGAGCTTTGGAACAGATTGATTGAATATGTCAACACTTATAGTGAATATATTGACTTTGCCTTACATACCGGGGATTATTGCGGATGCTCTCAAACGGAATATTTTTGTGATTTATACAAAGAAGGAATAGAATGCAAGCGTCCGATTTTCAATTGCACGGGCAATCATGACTGCATAGAATCCTATGCCAATGAATCAAGCACACCGAAAGATGTTCATCCAATCTGTTTTCCGTCACAGGTTACAGAAAAGTGGGATGTTAATTTTATTCCGGGCGAATATCCTTTGAGCTACTATAAGGATTTTCCCGAGTCCAATCTGCGGATGATTGTGTTAGATGCTTATTTTGTAACGGAAGAGCAATGTAATTGGTTGGAAGGATTGTTAAATGATGCATTGGAAAAGGGAATTCATGTCATTACAGTGGCTCATGAAATGACCAATCCCATTACCAATCGATTTGATGTTCCTTTCCAGACTCTTGACAATTTCTTTTATGGATTGAAAGACGGACGACGTCCCATGGGATTACAATGGCCTTTGTTTGATCCTATTATTGCAGAGTTTAAGAACAAAGGCGGAATGCATGTTTGTCACCTGGCAGGAAACGAGCATTGCGAATATTTTGGATTTACCGACGGAGGCGTGTTAAATTCTGTGGCACCTTGTGCTACTTATAATACAGTTTCTTGTGATTGCTTGCGGGTTCGTGGTACAAAAAGCTATGACTGCTTTAATGTAATCGCGGTAGACACAAATTTGCATTTACTGAAAATTATTAGAATCGGTAACGATTTAGACCACTATCTCCGTCAAAAAAAGGTGATATGCTGGGATTATAAAAATCAAAAGATGATTTCTTCTTTGTAAAGAAGAATAGTAAGGAGGAATTTTTGTGTACCCTACACCGGAGCATTTACCTATTCCCTCGATTGCAGAGTTGAATCAAGAGATGGAGCCTTATATCATTCAAGGGGCAGAAGGGAGGAACCCTCTTTTTAAAGACCCTTATAAAGTGTTGCAGTTCGTTCATTTTACTGATATTCACCATATGTTAGAGCTTTGGAACAGAATCATGGAATACATCAATGTTTACAGTAATTATATTTCTTTTGCCCTTCATACAGGAGATTATGTGGGTTGTTCTCATACAGAATATTATTGTGATTTGTACGGGAAAGGAACGCCTTGTGTTCGCCCTGTTCTGAACTGTGTGGGAAATCACGATAATGTGAAATCCTATGCAAACCATGATTGTACTGCTCAAGAAACCTATGATGTTTGTTTTCCCAAATCCGTGGAGGATTGGGAGGTTACCTTCATGGAGGGCGACTGTACCATGAATTATCATAAGGAGTTTCCCGAATCTAATTTGCGGTTGATTGTGTTGGATTATTATTTTGGCGGAGAAGCGCAAAAGAAATGGTTGAAGGAGCTTTTGGACGATGCTTTAGAAAAGGGAATCCATGTGATAACAGCGGCTCACGAAATGACGCAACGAATTATTCATGAACCGGATGTATCCTTCCGTACCTATGACGATTTTTGGACCGTTAAGAACAAAACGGCGGATCATCTGGAAAGTTTGGGAGTGGATCAGCTGATTGCCGATTTCAAAAAAGCAGGCGGGATTCATGTTTGCCATTTAGCAGGAAATGAGCATACCGAGCATTTTGGATTTACCGAGCGAGGCGTGTTAAATATTGTTGCACCTTGCGGTACCTGGGCAAATCACCGAAATGATTGTACAAGAATTCGTGGAACCAGAACCTATGATTGTTTCAATGTTGTGGCAGTGGATACCAATATCAATGTATTAAAATTAATCAGAATCGGAAATAATGTTGACCCCTATCTCCGCACCAGAAAAGTGCTATGTTGGGATTATAAAAAGCAAAAGCTGATTTCTTGCAATTAAAATAACAGTGTCGATGATTTTGCAATCGGAAAGGACTGCTATTATGAACATCAATCGATTTTTAACCAATTCCAAACGAACCTGTGTGATTGGAAAAAATATTTATTCTGCGGAAGGATATCTTGGAAGCAGAACAGACTATAATCAGCCCTGGGGACAAGCATGGAAGGAACCCTCTCCCGGTCTTACGGGAGCACTTTATATTGGGCATCACAGTGGTTTGTCGGATTTAATCATGCCTCATTTTTATGAGGGTGAGCAGAAACTACATTTCGGTGCAGTCCGCCATCAGTGGACACCTGCCTGGTCAAAGACCTATTACCGTTGTGAGCCCGACCCGACTTATTATAAAAAGACAGGCTGTATTTCCTTTTGCGAAACCAAGTGTTTTACCGTAAAGGATGTTTTTTATGCCAGGGTTACTCTGTCTTCGGACAAGCGGGAGGAAACCAAAATCCGTGTCAGCTTGACCTCTTCTTTGCAGGACTTTCATGTTTCCGATACAATCACGCGGTTTGAAAACACCATGTCCTTAGACGGAACTTTTGTTCAAAAAAATTCTGTGTCAGAAACAACAGATTTTGTACTTTCTGTTCCGGCGCAAAGCAGTGTTACCTTTTCTTATGTTCTCAGCTTTGATAAGGAAAAAGAAAAAGCGGAAGCTTTGGCAGAGGAAGCATTAAAGAGGGAAACTCATTTTGAAGAAAAAGAAGCGGCAGTCAATGAATTTTTTGAAAGAAATGTTCCGTCATTTCGTTGTGAAAACCCTGATATGCTGAAAATGTATTATTACCGTTGGTTTTTGCTGTTCCGTGGAATTCATAAGCCGGAGGATGTACTGGGAAATCATGAGGTGCAAGGAGAATGTATCTATGAATCTCCGTACGGTGCAGGGTATGATTGCCCCGTCGGGTTGCCTGTGGCATTGCATTATGAAGAAGGCAAATGGATGAAGGAACCTAAAGCAGTATTTTCCGATGTGGAAAACTGGAATCGGAAATTGGATTATTACTGGAAGTATTATATTGAATCCACCCCTATGGCAATCTGGAATTTATATTGCCATCATCCCAATGAGGAATTTCTGAAAAAGGTCTATGATTCCTGTAAGGAATTTGCCTTAAAGGAATTTATGCCGGAAAAGACGGGCTATGAATTTTTGCCTGTGGTGGAAGGAAGCTGGAATACAGGGGCAGAATATCAGCCTGCTTTTTATCAGCATACCGAGGAACCCTGGGACTGGACAGAGGATGTGGAAGGTGTTCGGAAAGGCTGGAGTAAGGAACAACGAAAGCTGTATCGTTTGGATCAGATTTGTTATTCTGTGGGCAATGTGATTGCTTGCGGAAAGATGGCAGAAAAACTGGGCAAAAAAGAAGATCAGAAGAAAATGGAAGCTTTGGTTGTCCGTTCCTTGGAAGCACTGAAGCAACATTTTTGGAGTGAAAAAAGAGGTTGTTTTGTATCCATTGATATGAAAACAGGAAAGCAATGCGATGAAGGCGTTTGTTATGACAGCTTTTATCCTTTCCTTTGGAATATGTTGGGAAAAGAGTATCATAAGGGATTTGACCTGTTGTTTGAAAAGGATGCTATTGCAAGCGAGTTTTCTGTTCTTACAGTGGATAAAAATTGTCCCATGTACTGGTTTGATAATTGCATTGCAGGACCTACTAAATGTTCGATGTTGGAGCCTCATCCTTACGTTTGTGCCTGGAACGGTCCCATCTGGCCCTATGCTGCAAGTAATGTGCTGGATGCTCTCGGTGCGGCAGCAACAATAGACGAATCTTTGCGGAAAAACTGGCTGGAATTGTTTGACGGATATGTGGAAGTGCAATTTTTACACGGTGACCGTTCTACTCCCATGGTATTAGAGCATTATCGCCCTACCGATGGGGTTACCTTCAGCGGTACCTGTGACTATTTTCATTCCACCTGGATTGATTTATTTATGAAATACTGGGCAGGAATCGGTGTAACAGATGACACGATAACCTTTTCTCCCTTTGTTCAGGAGGAGTTTGTTTTAGAGGATGTGCGGATTGCAGGAAAATCCTATCGTTTTGAACAACGAAAGGAACAGGGACAGTGGAAACAGCTTGTAACCGAGCAGAAAAAATAAATTTTTAAAACTTTTCTTACTATTCCTAAAAAGTCAGTACTATTTTCATATAGTGTCTTGAAAAGTAGTGATATAATCAAAATTGGTTATATCACTACTTTTTTAAAAAGAAAGGAAGAGGATGGTATGAAAACAATGAAAAAAATAATGTCATTATTGCTGATGATGATTCTCTCAAGCATGATGACGGTACTGACAGCAGGGGCAGTTGACGTAAATGAAGTGAACGAGGGGTATTATACCTCCATTGTCGGTCCTGCGACCAACGAAAGCAATGCTACAAAATTAGGTCTTGGCTCCAACAACATGGGATCAGATGTTACCTCCCAATATGCCACAGAAAACGGAAACACTTATGTGGATATCTGCCGTACAGGTGCAGCATTAGACAAGAAAAACTTCATTTATCCCCTGGAATTCGGCAGCAACGATTATGCCTTTGATTTGGGTTCTGGGGAATACATCGTGCAGACAAAGGTCAGATGGACTCAGCCTGCAGAAGGACTGTCCAAGCCCAACAATGTATTTTTCTTCAGAATGGAGCCACAAGGAGGAGGCGTCACTTATGCCATTAGTAATAGCGGGTATTCCAACACCGGCTTTGGCGTAGGCGATGATGTTGCTGATTACATTTATGTAGGAAATAGCATAGCAAAATTATCAGACGGAACCACCAATGCTTCTCTTAAGCTTCAAAACAATGCTTGGTATACTGTTCGTGTGATTTACAATTTGGACGAAGAAGCAGATACCTTGGTTAGCAGATTTGAAATCGACGATGCAAACGGAAACAATTTGATTACCACTGCAGAAACCACTACTCCATGTACCGATCCTGTAAAGTTCTACAGAATATACAACAACATTTTTGTGCAAGAATCGGAAGGTTCCCACATGGCACTGGATGATTTTATGATTGTAAAAACAGCGAAAAAACCTGTTATCGTAACCTATGATGAAGCAAAGGGTACCGTTTCTTATAACAATGCAAAAGCAGTAAGTGGAGAAAAAACACCGGTTACCTACAATGAAAACGCAGTTTTCACCATTTCTCCCAAGACAGGTTATAAGGTAGATACTGTTTTAGTAAACGGAGAAGAAGCGACTGTAGCAGAAGATGGCACCGTGACCTTAGCAACCGTTACCGATGCACAAGAAATTGCAGTAACATTTCAGGATGCTTCCCGCGAATATATCGCAGGGCCCGTTGACAACACTATAATTATGCTGGGTACCGGGGAATCCAACATTTCTGATATTACTTGCCAATACGGAACAGAAGGCGGAAACACCTTTGTAAAGGCAAGCCGTGTTGCTCATACAAGCAGCAGTAAAAACTTTATCTATCCTTACACTTACGGAAGTGATGATTTTGCTTTTGATCTTGGCTCGGGTGAATATGTTGTGGAAGCAAAAATGAGATGGATTCAACCTGCAGAATTGAAAAATCCTTCAAAGGCATATCATTTTTCAATGCAAACAAATTTGGTTGTTTACAACATCAGCAGTACTTCTTATGCTAACAATGCAGGGTTTGGTGTAGGGGACGATACCATTGACTACATTTTCTGCGGAGATGCTAAAGTCAAATTAAAGGATAGCTCCACCAATGCCACTCTTGATCTTCAAAACGGTGCTTGGTATACCTTCCGTATTATTTGCAATCTGGATGAAGAAAATGACACCTTGGTTTCCAGACTGGAAATTGATGATGCAAACGGAACCAATCTGATAACCACTGCAGAAACCACCACCGAATGTACACAACCAGCAAAATTCAATAGAATATATACCAATATGTTCCAACAAGATCCTGCCAATACCGAAAGTGTTGATTTTGACATCGACGATTTCAGCATTTACAAGGTTTTGGAAGAAGAATCCGAGCCGGAAGATGCCTCTGTTACCGTTACCTATAACGAAGGCGGAAGCGTGACTTACAACAACGAAACGGTAACCTCCGGCGAAGGGGTAACTGTGGCTTATAACGAAGATGCTACCTTTGGTATTGTAGCAAACGAAGGTTATGAGATTGAAAGCATTTTAGTAAACAATGAAACTGTTGCTGTGAAGGACAGTATTGTGTTAGAAAAGGTTACAGTTGATCAGACGTTAGCTGTTACTTTTAAGAAAAAAGCAGCGGTTGCACCTTCTGTCGATTCCGAAATCGTTCCTGATTATGTATTCGGTAGTGAAAACGGCGGTTCTCAGGTAGCATATTTTATCATTAATCCCGGATATGGCTATACCTTTACAGACGGTATTGCAAAGCTCTATGAGATTGGAAATACTGCCTCCGAACAAAATCCCCTGAAGCTGGAAAGCAATCAGATGTTGTCTGATTATGCAAACCAAAACTGGGACGGCAGATATGGTGTTCGGATTCACGGAACAGGCTTGACAGTAGGAAACAACTATGTATTAGCTCCTTACTGGATTGCTCAAAACAATGAAGGAAACACCGTAATCATTGACCCTGTAGGACAAGGGGATACAGAAGATTATACCTTTACCTTCGGAACAAATAAATAAGAAATCAGAAAAAAGCTGTAAACCAAATCAAAAGGTTTACAGCTTTTTTTGTCTAAATCATTAAGAAAAAAATCCAAAAAGATTAATTAATATTTCTTGAATTCTTCTCCGTTAATCAAAAAATCAATAGAAACATTAAAGTATTTAGAAAGTTTATTGAGCATATCTAAACTGGGTTCTCGTTTTCCGTTTTCGTAATGAGAAAGGGCTTCCCGAGAAATATTCAAATCAAGGGCAACCTTTAACTGATTTAAGTTTTTTCTTTTCTGATCATTCGCAATCCTTTCAAAAAATCACCTCTTGACAATATTGTAACATTTATATTGTTTTAGAAGGAGGGTAGACATCAGTTATCTTAACACTAAAAAATTGCAAAGGAGTAAGCTATTATGGAAGAACAAAAAAATATGGGAAATATTAGTATGGAGCAACCAGCAGAACTTGATCAATCAGAACAACTTAATGAAACAAAAGAACCTACCTTCTTAGAAAAATCAGAACAAGACAATAATAAATTTTTAAAAAAGTTAATAAAATCTAAATATATTATTGCAATCTCAGCAGTATTGATTGCTGTAATTATTATTTTATCCGGAATTTTAAGAAATCCTTACAACCAAATTATGAATGCAATTGGAGAAGAAAATATTGAAGAAGCCCAAGAAATTTATAATAATGCCGGTGAAAAAAAGAAAGAAAAAATAGATGAAAAAATTGAAGAGACTTGTGAAGAAAAACTGGAAAAATACAATCAAGAAAAGTTATCTTATGAAACGGTTCACAAACTAATTTCTGCATTTTGTAATGTTTCTTCCGCAGCAAGTGAATATTCTTTTGATTTGAGCGAATTAAAAGCCTCAAAAACCGCTTTTTCGAACGCACAGGAAATGAAAGAAAAAAAAGAATGGGATAATGCTATCGAAGAATATAAAAAAGTAATTGAAACCGATATCAATTACGATATAGCAATTACAGAAATTGAGAACTGTCAAAAGAATCTTTCTCTTGATCATTTTAAAAAAGCAGAAAAATATAAAAAAGAAAAAAATTGGGCTTCTGCAATTGACGAATACAGCCAAGTAACTGATCATACTCCGACAGAATACGAAGCTGCACAAAAAGAACTGCCAAAATGCGCAGATCGAACAAAGCAAAAAATCCTTTATTTAAGCCGTTTGACAAACTAAAATTTCATGAATAACAGAAAAAAAGAGGTAAAAATTCTTGATACAACGATTTTTATGGCACCCCGGCGAATTTTGTGTAAATAGAATTTCCTTTCAGACATAGTACGAATATTTAATGGTGGTTTTATGCCCGAAAACGGGCTGATGCATTTGCCTGTAATTATCCTTCGTCCGAAAACTCGGAAGGTATTTGCGGATTTTTCTGCGAATGCCGCACCGGGTTTTCGGACATACTATTTTCAGGGCAAATTTATGCCGTTCTGTCTTCAAACATGACCTTGAGATAGTTTAAAACAACATCCCAATTTCGACATCTTTGTGT
>SVJP01000036.1 GCA_015068925.1 Oscillospiraceae bacterium | reverse complement strand
ACACTTGCGGATAGCCGTACTGTCTGCGATTCATTTTGACAAAATATCCCTTCCTTTTTCTTGGTCTGCCAGCCTGTCGATAGGTTTATCGACAGGCTGTTGATTTCATCGGAGATGAAATCATTATATCACAAATAATTGTTTTCGTCAACCAATGTTCGAAATTGATGATTTATTTTGTAAAAGCACTTGATTTTTTCGAGTATTTATTTTATAATAAAAAGTGAATCTGATATCGTAAGGAATTAACAGTTATGAATTATGCAACCATAAAATCTCATGATATTGCCAACGGTCCCGGTGTACGGGTGTCCCTGTTTGTCAGCGGATGTCCTCATCATTGTCCCGGTTGCTTTAATGAAGAAACCTGGGATTACCAATATGGCATTCTCTACACAAAAGAAACAGAAGAAGAAATTATAACCGCATTATCTCCGACCTACATCAAAGGCTTTTCCTTATTGGGCGGAGAGCCCTTTGTTCCGGAGCATCAAGCGGTACTATTGCCTTTGCTTCAAAGAATCAAGGAAACCTTGCCCCAAAAAACCATATGGGCGTATAGCGGTTACACATGGGAAACCCTGCCTGACAAACAATTGCTTCCCTATGTGGATGTATTGGTAGACGGACCCTTTATCGAGGCAAAAAAGGATTTGAACCTGCGTTTCCGAGGGTCGGGAAATCAACGGCTCATCGATGTGCAAAAAAGCATGAAGCAAGGCAAAATTGTTTTGTGGAGCGACCCGAATACAGAGGAGGAACAACAATGAAAGTAGCAATTCAAAAATTGGATGAACGTGCAGTCATTCCCACTTACGGTTCTGAGTTTTCAGCCGGTGCAGATTTATATGCCATAGAAGACACGGTGATTGCCTCAGGCGAAACAGTACTTGTGCATACCGGTCTTGCCATGGAAATCCCCCAAGGCTACGGCGGATTTATTTATGCCAGAAGCGGACTCGCCAGTAAAAAAGGACTGGCACCTGCCAATAAGGTTGGAGTCATTGATGCAGATTATCGTGGCGAAATCATGGTAGCCCTTTATAATCATTCTGCAGAAAACAGAACAGTTGCAGCAGGAGAACGGATTGCTCAGTTGGTAATAGCACCATTCTTAAAGGCAGAATTCGAAGTAACGGAACACTTGTCAGACACCCAACGGGGAAGCGGCGGCTTTGGTTCTACAGGAACAAAATAGCATATTTTTTAAAAAAACGGATAAGATGAACTAAAAGGGAGGATGAATCAATGGATTTATCAGCAATGTTTCGAATTGGTTATGGTCTTTATATTTTAACTGCCCGTGATGGCGAAAAGGACAACGGTTGTATTATCAACACCGTCATGCAGGTAACAGATCAACCCTTACAGGTGATTATCGGTGTGAACAAGAGTAATTACACCCATGCCATGATGGTAAAAACAGGAAAATTCAATGTGTCTGTTTTGTCGGAATCCGCACCTTTTTCCGTATTTCAACACTTTGGCTTCCAATCAGGGAAAACGGTGGATAAATTTGAAAACCAAACGGTTTCCCGCGGAAATAACGGTGTGGCAATCATCAAAGAGAATTGCAATGCTTACTTAGAGTGCAAGATCAAAGAGGTGATAGATGCCGGCACCCACAGTCTCTTTTTAGCAGAGGTGACAGATGCGGAGGTACTGGGAGATGAGTCTTCCATGACCTACTCCTATTATCACAGCAATGTAAAACCAAAGCCTGATAAAAAGGCAAAGGGCTGGCGGTGCAAAATCTGTGGGTATGTGTATGAAGGTGAGGAATTACCGGAAGATTTTATTTGTCCTCTTTGTAAACACGGAGCCTCTGATTTTGAAAAAATAGAATAAAAAGCAAACAACCGTCAGGAAACGATCGAAATTTCCTGACGGTTGTTCTCTTGTTTTATATTCGATTAGAAATTCATCATCAACCTCTGTATTTTTTTGCATACGGCAGACTGACTTTTTCGACGACCTGAGGAGATGGAGCAATATTGTTTTGCTACACTCCAATTCTATCTTTCGTCGCTCTATAATCTCACCATTTGCCCTGCAGGGATACAAATGGCAGGCGCTCCTTCTTCTCTCCAGTTAGGTACTTCCACCCACAAATCAATGGCAGTAGGATTGTAGACACACGTTTGCGCCACATTAAATTCCAACTGTTCATAGGCTTTTACATACCGATAAATTTCCATATTGGTGGCATACCAGATATCCTCACGGTTTCCCATTTTCTCCGCAAACCGTTCAATTACATCCCAGTTATTGTCCGTTTCAAACTCATAAGAATGACCCCACAAATAAAAAAGCATGCAATCCCGTTTTCCGTACCCTGTCTTTTCTGTCAAAAATGCATCAGTCAACTCCTCAAGCTTATCATATTTATGGTGACAGGTAGGATGCCAAGTGAGAAATTCCTCCGGCAAGTGAAACTGAAAATGGGAACGGGTGGTTCTGGCATATGCAACTCCATTCATCCGCAGCACATCCAAAAATTGTTCACTGTAAGAGCCAAAGGGATATGCCATTCCGCAAACAATTTCTCCTGTCATTTCCTCTAACATTCTTCTGTCTTCACAGACTTCCAAATTAGCAACCGGATTTGACATATAAGAAAAGAACCCGTGACGCAATCCATGGAGAGCAACCTCCTGACCGGACTGCAAATACACCTCTTTCGCCTCTTGATAAGTCATTCTCGAGGTAGGCTTCACATCTGTTTCCTCCTCGGAACGAAACAAGCCACCGTTAATGTTAAAGGTTCCCTTCAAGCCATGGTCATTCATAATCCGAATCAACCGCTCATCTGTCTTCACACCGTCGTCATAGCTTAAGGTAACCGCCTTTTTCCTTCCTTTCGGAAAGCGCATGACAACCAATCTGATAATATCTTCCATCTTTTTCTCCTTTACAGTTCCTCAAACGCCATCATTTTTTCTACTCTTACAGCATGCCGTCCGCCTACATATTCTGCAGTTAAAAAGGATTTTACAATATCACAACCCAAATCAATTCCAATCACTCTTGCGCCCATTGCAAGCACGTTTGCATCGTTGTGCTCACGGGTAATATGGGCAGAATATGTATCAGAGCAAAGTGCCGCACGGATTCCTCTCATTTTGTTTGCCGCCATGCTCATTCCGATTCCCGTACCGCAAATCAAAATTCCTTTTTCGCAAGCACCCGATGTTACACTCTCGCATACCGTTTTTGCAATGTCAGGATAATCCACGCGGTCTGTGGTATAGGCTCCGAAATCCTCCACCTCATACCCCAAGCTTTTTACATAATCCTTAATTTGTTCCTTGAATTTGACCCCTGCGTGGTCACATCCGATTCCGATTTTCATGCTTTATTGCTCCTTTTTTTGTAATCGTTCCTCAAGCTCTCTTTGCGCCTGTGGTTTACTGATATAGATTGCCGTTAATTCCTCTGCCGTCACAGTAGGTAACATACTTGCCGCCATTGCCACTGAAGATGCCATGGGCATTCCTCTTCTTCCTGTAAGAAATGGCAATCCCAATTCTTCTCCGTAAAGGATACCTCCATCTCCCACCAACAGTACCTTTCGTCCTTGTAAGCTTTGGGCAAGCTCATCTACCGTTGTGGCATAAGGTTCGGTTACACACACCATTTTATTTGCTTCATAACGGTATTCTGCTGCATACACACGACGTCTGCCCCCGTCCAATAATACAAAAACGGGCAACAACTCTCCATAAGCATTGTATGCCAGTCCTTCTAAGGTATTGACCGGGGCAATGGGTTTTCCCGTCACCTGCGCCAATGCCTTGATGCAGGCAAGACCGATTCTGATTCCCGTAAAAGAACCGGGACCGTTTGCTGCACCGAACAAATCAATTTCCTCTAATGAAACCCCTGTCTCCTGCAAAAGCTGTTGAATCAGCGGCATCAGCTTTTGGGAATGGGCTTTTTTGTTGTTCAGAGAATATTCTCCAAGCACCACACCGTCTTCCCAGACTGCTGCAGTTAACATGGGCGTGGTCGTATCCACTGCCAGTATTTTCATCTTACGATTCCTCCATGGTAATGCTGCGGAAGTCCTCACCGCGGGATAACTCTCGTGCAATGGTCACATGATACACCTTGCCGGGTAAAATATCAGAAATATTTTCAGGCCACTCAATCATACAAACACCGCCTGCATCAAAATATTCATCCAAGCCTGCATCCTCCGCATCCATTCCACCGCCTAAACGGTACATATCAAAATGATATAAAGAAAGTGTTCCGCCATGATATTCATTCACCAAGGTAAAGGTAGGGCTGGTAATATACTCATCAATTCCCAAACCCTTTGCAACACCGCGAACAAACACGCTTTTTCCCACACCCGGTTCCCCGTGAAGGCACACAATATCGTTCTCTTTTAACTGTGCAGAAAAAGCTTTCCCTATCTGCATGGTCTGCTGTTCCGAATTAGAAACCAAGGCTTCCGCCTCCTTTCCGTCTTAGTATATCACAAATTCTCCCAAAAGTCAAATTTTTCAACAAAAAAGGGTGTATTTTGCTACACCCTCATTTGCATTTTATTGATAGCTCAGTTCTTCCGTTTCCTCGCCAATTGTTTCAACATCATCCATAATAATATAAGGAAGCAAAGTAACGGTTTTCCCTGTCAATGCTTTTCCGTACACACGGAATGCAAATTTTCCGTTACTTTCTGTCATCAGCTTCATAGTGGCTTCATCTGTCAATCCTTCCAGTTTGATTTGTCCACCGGGGAAATTCAGATACATTCCGTAACCGTCAATCTCCTTTACCGCCGAAATGGTGGCAAAGGCAAGATATGCCCGGTAATCAGTTTCTCCTTCTGTGACAGTATCAGGCAAAATGGTACTGTCTGTTACAATGGTCGGTGTTTTCACGATTTCACGGAAAGAAACCGTAATAGTAGTATCCCGCACAATGGTAACATCAAATTCGCTGTTGGCATTTAAGGTAATGGGCAGAGTGACGTCACCGCTTGTTACGGTAACAGAATCCACCTCATATCCCTCCTCAGGCAAAACCTGATAGGAATAGGTTCCTGATACCAAAACCTCATTTTCAGATACTTCTGCTTCATTCTTCCATAGGGTTCCCTGTTCTCCTACCTGATAGGTGACATCACAGGCACCGCTTTCTTCCACTAAAATGGGTTCTGACCAGGTAGCTTCTCCTCTTAATACCGTGGTATCATAAGGAATGATTTCATATTTCAGGTAACGGTTCACATATTCCTCTGTTACAGAGAAGGATTTTCCTTCCTTGGAATAAATCTTTTCAAAGGTTCCGTCTCTCGTGTCGCTTACATACCAATAAATCCTGGTGTTTCCTTCCAAATCTCCGTCTGCATCCGTAAAGGTATAAGCAGGAGAAATTGCAATTCCGGGTACAGCAACCCCTGTGGTAATTACATTAGAATCCACGGTTACCGCAGGTTTGTTTCCGCCCACATTGGTTTTCAAACCGATTTCTCTGAAAGGAATTGCCTCAAATTCAGGAGCAACCGTTTTGATTTTTGCAAGTCCTTCGGCAGTCAGGGTAAAATCCTTTCCGTCGAAATCTACGAACAATGCTTTATCTTCTGCGCTGATGGTTCCTTCTGACCCATTATAATTACGGTAATGATTTGCTAAGCTGTCCATCTTGGTTCTTCCGATGGAAACGTTCTCATAAATATCATTACTTAACTCATCCGGCAAGTTGGCAGTCAAATAAGTCAGCAGACCTGCATAATCTTGGGCATCAAACAGGGCTTTTGCTTCGGTGTATTTTGTCTGACTGTATTGATTCAACGCCCCTTCCCATAGGGTATTTTGATACTTTGTTTTCCAAGCCTCACTCCACATCAAATTCAAATCACTTTGAGTCGGAGCGGAAATCGTTCCGCCAAACGGCTGCCGCATTCCCATTAAGTATAGCCAGGTACCAATATTTGCTTTTTTCGGGAGAGTTACACCGTATACGTTACTTAACCCCGTAGAAGGTGCCCAGTTTCTCATTTGGAAGGAACGGGTCATCTTGTTCAATTCCGTACAAATAGAAATATTATGATGAATCCGACTAAACTGAGGACCATTTCCCACAACTGCTTGATTGGTACCGCCGTTTAAGAATACATTTCCGTACACATCTCCGCCTGTGGAGCCGTCATCTGCAAAAAAGCTGCAAGCCGTTCCACCGTTCAGATAATGATAAATCAAATCACTGCCTACATTTTCAAAATAATTATACCGCACCACATTTCCCAAGGTATCAATTTCACGACCCCAATAAACGACACCTGCATCGGAGCTGTTTTGTTCTGCATTGAGCACTCTGTTATACTGGAACACAATATCATTGGAAGCGATAATGTCCAATGCTCCATAGCCGATATCATTAAATTCATTATACTGAATCACATCCCCGGCACAACCGTTCATAGAAATTACCGAACGACTCTGTCGACTGGAAGGCAATAAGTTTGTGTTATGAAACAGATTATTTTCAATGATGTTTCCGCTGGGGGTTAACTGAACTCTGTCTCCGCCGCTTAAGGTAATAGCAGTAATTCCCGTGGTATAAAAATTACATCCGCGAACAACGGTATTCGTACAATTTTTGATACTCATTCCACCTGCAGAGGTATTGGAAATTTCACCGTTTTCAATGAGAATGTGATTACAGTTGGTCATCACAACAGGTGTTTCGACCGTTTCTTTAAAGTCGATTCCTTTAAAAGAAAGATAGGAAACGCCATTCAGATTCAGCATATTCTTTTTCAACGTAGAAACCACAAGATTGGCATTGTCCGTAACTCCTATGGGGTAAAAATACAAAATGCCCTTTTCACGGTCAATATAGGATTCACCGGGCTTATCAATTTCTTCAAAAATATTGGAAAAATATACTTTATATTGAGGACCCCAACCTACATTCTTAACAGCTGCATAACTGGAGGGAGTCAGTGATGTGACAATCTTATTTTCCGTATCCAATTCGTCAATCAACAGATTTTCACTTGCCCAAAAATAAACAATGGCACCACCGATATACGTATCTCCTTCTTTCAAAGTCCATTTTTCAGAACGGTTTTCAGGGTCGGGATATTCATACATAATCGGTGTTTTGGTGGTATTGATGCTATCTTCATCAATACCGTCTGCCGCTGTCAAGGGACGGCACTTTATCAACAACTGACTCTGGTCATCATTGGGCCAACGAGCCTCTGTCAGCAAATTGTTGTTCATATAAATTCTCTTGGGTCTGTATGAGCCATTGCTCCACCCGTAGGGTGCCAAAGCATCCATTTCGATCCCCTGTTCTCTTAAATTCAACAGATACAAATGGTCTTTTGCCTCTTCTTCAATCAAACGGTCAAGGAGCAAAGAATCCGTCACCTTCTGCATTTTAGAAGAATCCAAGGTGACACCGCCGATAAAGGATACCTTTTCTCCGTTATAGGCTTCATAAACAATGGGACAATCTTTCGTTCCTGAATCCTTTGCGGTAAAGGAAATGGTATCTGAAACAGGATAGGTGCCTCCCATAATACGAACCACCACTCCGCCTTCGGGCAGATTACCGTTTAAGGAACGAATGGTATCTCTTGCCTTTTGGATTGTTGCAAAAGGTGCATCAAAAGACCCATCATTACTGTCGTCTCCTGTGACAGAAACATAATAGGTAACGCCTTGTTCTGCATAAACTGCTTGATGTGGTACAACTGTCAGCATGCTCATAAGAAAAGTCAAACAAAAAGCAAAGCACAATACTTTTCTCATCACAAAAACCCTCCTAAAAAATATGTTAATTTTATTATAGCACATAAATTTTTTAAAGTCAAATTTTTTAACCAAAAAAAGGGAATATGCAAGAAAAAACCCTTTCTCTTTTATTTCACCAATTGCATTTTTTCTGCATATTATAAAACGAAAGGAATCACATTGATTCCGGAAGGAGGTATTCTTAATGATGCAACCTACCATCACCGTCATTGGCGGCGATCAGCGACTCATCGTTACAGCAACCGAATTAGCGGCTGGCGGATATTCTGTTTGCTGTTATCTTACAGCAGAAACAACATTAAAAAAAGCAGATTCCTTACAAGAAGCAATGGAGCAAGCAGACATTGTTTTACTTCCCTTGCCTCTTTCAAACGATGATAAAACCATTCAAACCATGGAAGGAACATTACCCTTTTATGAATTACTTCGGTATCACAAGCCGTTGTTTTTAGGTGGAAAGGCAGGACCGAATTTTTTACAGGAAGCACGTGACAACAACTGCCGGTTTCAGGATTATTTTTTAAGAGAGGAACTGAATATCTATAATGCCATTCCTACAGCAGAAGGTGCCATTGCCATTGCCATGAAGGAGCTTCCCATCACCCTTTCCCAAGCCAATTGCCTGGTGACGGGCTTTGGGCGAATCGGGAAACTGCTGGCACACCGACTCAAGGGAATGGGTGCCAATGTCACCTGCACCGCAAGAAAACCGGCAGACCTGGCTTGGATCGATGCGTTTGGATATCAAAAGCTTCCCACGAGGGAAATACAAAAAGCATTGTCTGATTATGATGTCATTTTCAATACTGTTCCCACGATGTTGTTTCCGAAGGAAGTACTCCATCAAACAAAACAGGATGTATTACTGATTGATTTGGCATCCAAACCGGGCGGTGTAGATTTTAATGCAGCAAAAGACCTGAAAAGAAAAGCAATCCATGCACTTTCCTTGCCCGGTAAGGTAGCACCCCTTACGGCAGGAATCATCATTAAAGATACCGTTCTTCATCTGTTGCAGGAACAAAATATAATAGAATAAACCGCCGTCTTAACACGGCAGAACGGAGAAAAGAATGGAGAACCTTACGGTGGGCTTTGCACTTACCGGCTCCTTTTGTACCTTTGCTAAGGTAGTGCCCCAAATCAAAAAACTTACAGATGCAGGATACCGTATTTTGCCTATTATGTCTGAAATCTCTTACCAGACAGACACGCGATTTGGGAAGGCAAAGGATTTTATCGATACCATAGAAACCATTACGCAACATACTGTCATTCATACCATTCGCGACAGTGAACCCATCGGACCGAAAAATTTGGTGGATGCAATGATTGTTGCTCCCTGTACGGGAAATACCATTGCAAAAATCGCAAATGGAATTACAGATTCCTGTGTTGCCATGGCAGCAAAAGCAAATCTTCGGAACAACAATCCGCTGATTATTGCAATTTCTACCAATGACGGACTTGGTGCCAGCGGAAAAAATATTGGTCTGCTTTCCAATGCAAAGGGCGTATATCTGGTTCCCTTCGGTCAGGATGACCCTGTTCATAAGCCCGATTCTTTGGTGGCACACATGGAGTTGATTCTGCCCACATTGGAGCAAGCACTGCAAGGGAAGCAAATTCAACCTGTATTGGTATAAAAAATTCCGAATTCTATCTGTGAAACGGAGATCTTATGCATAAAATTTCTGATTACACCATTATCCAAGTAAAAGCAACTCAACCGAAGGAAATCATCGACTACGGCATCCGCATGGCAGGTGCGCCTTTGGAATGGAGAGAGGTAACGGGAAGAGGCGTTCGGGTTGGAATTATTGATACGGGCATTGATTTAATCCATCGGGATTTATCAGCAAACATTGCCGATGCGGTAAGCTTTGTTTCCGACAGTCCCCAAGACGACAACGGTCACGGCACTCACGTTGCAGGCATCATCGGTGCCCGAAAAAACGGGTTTGGTGTGGTGGGAATGGCTCCCGAATGCAGTCTTTATATCGCGAAAGCCTTTGACAAACATGGAAACGGAGAATTTTCCGCCATCAAAAAAAGTCTGGAATGGATGATTCGAAAACGGGTACAGATTGTGAATATGTCCTTTTCCTCCGAAGAATCCTCCGAAGGCTATGAAGAAATTTTACAGGCAGCAATCAATCACGGCATCACCCTCATTTGTGCCGCAGGGAATGAAGGAAGCAAAAGAAGGAATACCATTGGGTTTCCCGGCAAATTTCCACAAACGATTGCCGTCACCGCTGTTGACCCAAACCGAAAATCTACCGCATTCAGCTCCGTCGGATACGAGTCAGAGCTTTGTGCCGCAGGGGTGGATATTGTTTCCACCTATCCCGGAAATTCCTACGCAAAATTAAGCGGCACCTCTATGGCAACCCCCATCATTAGCGGTGCCGCAGCTCTGATGCAGGCAAAGGGAATGTACCGTTATCGCCGTTTCTTATCCCCAAAAGAGGTCCGTTTTCTGCTTCATCTTTACACCGAGGATTTGGGCGGCAAAGGCTGGGACCCTTATTACGGCTACGGACTCTTTTCCTTCGGCAGACTAAACCAATCCGATTTCGTATAAAAACAAAATCCCACACGGTTTTTGTGTGGGATATTGTTTTTTTGTTCATATTCTGTTATGCTTGTGCTTTTCCTTTTGCCTTACCGCAGTATTCATTCAGAAAATCTTCTGCGGTTTTTTCCATTCTGACTAAGATTTCACCATTTTCCATGAAGGAAAAATACATATGGGACCGACCGAAATATTTATCAATCACCTGAACAGACAAGTACAAAATATGCTTTGCCAGCCATTGGGCAGAAACGGCACAATCCAGATAATGCCCGGGCTCATAAATTCCGCCGATTTCATCAGAATAACCTTCCTGAGGGAATTTGCCGAATACATTTTTGCCCATTCCAAAGGGAAGCTTCTTTTCTCCCTGTTCATTTTTGTATTCCAACATCCCTGTCTCACCGTTGAAAGTAAAGCGAACAAATTGAATGCCCATGGGATTTTCATCTAAGTAATATGTTTTTCCGTTGATTTGTTCTGCCACCGTTTCAGGCACACTTTCCCCGCAATGATGCAAAATCAAAGAACTGCTGTATTCGGTCAAAGCATGATATTCCGTATCATTTGCCGTCATAGGTTCTCCCGTTTCATCTGCAATCAAATTGAAGAAATTATCCAGGATAACGGTTTTGGCAGACTCATTACCCTGATTGTCTCCGTTATAGACAAAAAGAAGGTCTTTATCCGGAACGCAAACGCCAAACTGACAACCCATTCCGTTAAAGAAAAAGCTGTTATCCCGAAGCCGCCAAATCTGATAACCGTAACCATATACTGCAGGATACTCCCCATGATGAGTAGGAATCAAATTGGAAACGGCTGTTTGAACATACTCTTTATCCATCAGCTGTTCTCCTTCCCAGGAGCCTAAGTTCATGGTGAATTTAATCGCCTTGAGCAAATCCAAGGAAGTACACATCAAAGCCGAATCACCCCAAGCATGACCGCCGGGACATTTCAAAAAGTGAGCTTCTTTTGAAAAGCCGATTTTATCTAAAAATTTACTGCGAAGATAATCCATCAAGCTCATTCCCGACAAATCCTCCACCAATGCACCAAGCACAAAAGAACCAAAGGAATCGTAATCGAAAAAGCTTCCGGGAGTCTTCGAAAAAGTGCCGATACCGCTGGATTCAAAATAATCACGAAGTCTGTCAGGATGTCTTCTTGTAAACCAATTTCCGGGCATACTGACAGGATATCCCGTGCTCATCATCAACATATTTTTGATGGTCTGTTTTTTTACATTTTCACAGGCACCTTCCGTAATTTCAGCAGGAAACAAATCCACAATTTTATCATCTAAAGAAAGCTTTCCTTCCTGAATCAAACAACCGATTCCCAAAGCCACAAAGCTTTTTGTGACGGAATACATTCTGTGCAGAAAATCCTTATGGAAGGGTGCCCAATAATTTTCATACACGATTTTGTCATGACGGGCAATGATTACAGAATGGGTGGAAAGACCTGCTTTTTCCAAAACTTCAATATATCTCTTAATGTTTTTTGAGGAAATCCCCACTTCCTCAGGCTTTGCATAAGTAAACATAAAAGTTTCCTCCTATTTCCACAGAATTTCTTTTGCGCAAACTTGAGCAAAGGAATCACTGTCTATGTATAAAATAAAATTCGGATGTGTTTTCATAATGGTCGCAGGAACGGTGTTGGTCACATCATTTTCCAGGGTTGCCTGTATCGCATTTGCCTTTACGGGATACGGAACACAGGAAATAATGTGCTTACATTGCATAATCTGATAAACAGACATAGACACCGCCTGCTTGGGAACATCGTCCACCGTTGCAAACCATCCTTCCCCAACCTGTTGTTTCTTACAGGTCTCATTTAAGTTCACGATAATATATGCATCCTTTGTATCAAAATCTGCAGGTGGATCGTTAAATGCAATGTGCGCATTTTCACCGATTCCAATCAGCCCTACATCCACAGGAGACTTTCTGATTTCCTCTGTCAGCCGTTTGATTCCTTCCGCCGTTCCGTCAACAAAATAAGCCGCCTTTAAATTTACCTTACTGACAAACCGTTCTTTCAAATATTTTCTGAAGCTTGCAATATGGGTTTCGGGAAGATCCACATATTCATCCAAGTGGAACATTTCCACCTTGCTCCAATCCACATCTGCATCTACCAACGCGGTGATGGTATCAAACTGCGAAGCACCGGTTGATAATACAATTCTTGCACTTCCCTTTTCCTTGATTGCCTGATTGAGAAGATATGCGGTATAGTCTGCCGCACTTTGCCCTAAAGCAATCTTATCCTTACATACTCTGATTTCCATGTTTCAACACTCCTTTTTATTCATACTCTTTTATAATTTCAGCAAGATTGACAATCTTGCCTGTTTGAATCGATTCATTGGCACAAGCACCAATCAGCAAGGATTTTGCACCGTCAAGACTGGTTGCCCGTCTGCCCAAAATATCCTCTACGGGGTCATCAGCAAACAGCACTTTTCTCAATTTGGTATCACTGCCGCCATGAGCACCGGTCAGTTTTTTTACGTTATATTCCGTGATATTACCATCAGGGGTAAACAACGTCATATGTTCATACGGGTCCGACTTAGGAGAAGGTGATTTGGCTTCCAGTCTGCCCTCAGATCCTGTGATAATCAAATCCCACCCTTCATGAGGACTGTATGCCACCAAGGAATAAGACAACGCCGCACCGGAATCATATTTCACATTGACCGCCATATTATCATAAATATTGATTTCTTCGTCAAACACACATCTGTCACGGAAATATCCGTCTGCCCGTTCTGCATCCAGATACAAGTCCTTCAAGATAGGATCCTGTTCCAAATCAAAATACAGGGCACAAGTGCTTGCTTTGGCACAGGTACGGCACCGTTCCCCGTGCTTTTGCCCGTTTTTTCCGTAAAACTTCAAGGAACCGAAGGCAGAAACCATTTGGGGAGATTGACCGATGAGCCAATTGACAATATCAAAATGGTGGGTGGCTTTATGTACCAGAAGTCCACCGCTGTTTTCCATTTTCCGATGCCATCTTCTGAAATAATCCGCACCGTGGGAACGGTCAAGATACCATCTCAAATCAACATGCAAAATATCTCCCACAACCCCTGCATCCAACGCCTTTTTGATTGCCGTGAAGAAGGGCATGAAACGGCAATTAAAGGTTACGGTCACTTTTTTGCCTGTTCTTTTTTCCGCTTCTAAAATTGCAAGACATTGTTCCTTATTGGTTGCCATAGGTTTTTCCAGCATCACATCATAGCCTTTTTCCATGGCTTTGACTGCATAAATATGATGGGTTGCATCAATGGTACAAACAAACACAATATCAGGCTTTACTTCATCCAACATCGTATCAAAATCATCATATCCTTTTTTTGCACCGCAGTTTTTTATAAAATATTCTGCACGTAAAGGATTCCGGTCATAAACTCCTTCCAGGGAAACTGCATCTCCCAGCTCCTGCGACAATCGGCACAAATGCCCGTGCGCTCTGGCTCCGGCACCTACCAATACCATTTTTTTCATCCAATCTCACCTTCCTTTTTGTAATACAAGGCTATTATATCATATCACTATCACAAAAACTATGAAAATTTTGCTTTCTTTTAGGAATTGTATTAAAATATTGCTGTTTTATCTTGAAAATTCCTTCCGATACTCACAGGGTGTTTTGCCCACATACTTATGAAACATACGATTAAAATAGGTCACATTGTTAAATCCGCATTTTTCGGAAATGGTAAGAACTGTTTCGTCACCGTTCCGTAAAAAGTGCTTTGCCCGTTCCATTCTTCTTTCGGTAATATACTCACAAAAGGTTGTTCCTGTTTTTTTCTTAAACAACCGACCTAAGTATTTTTCGTTATAATGAAACATTTCCGCCAACAAGCGTAAATCAATTTTATATTCTAAGTTTTCTTCAATGTACCCCTTCAGGTTATCAATCAAGGGGTCAAAATCTTCCGTGTCGGGATATTGCTCCATGGTCATGACAATATGCTGCTCCAACAGCTTCCCCACTCGTTTACATTGTTCCAAGCCGAATTCAGGCTCCATGGTGGAAAGCAATGCTTCCCTTCCTGAAAGCTTATGTTTGATTTTTTCTGTTTGCTCTGAAAGGATATTCCCGATAAACAAAATACAAACCACCTCGCCATTGATGACAACAGGACTGATGTATTCATAAACCCCGTTGATGCAAAGTCCTCCAAAAGAGACTTTCGTGCGAATGGCTTTTTGGATGGCAGTATTTCGGCATCTGTAACAACGACGAAAACCCTGCTTGTTCTTTTTTAGTTCCGCACACACAGGACAGGAATGAATGGTATGGTCAAACGGAATGGACAAACGGCGATTCCCGTGATTTCCCAAAAAAAGAACGCCGATGTGCAACTTCGTCCCATATTCCAGATAAGTAATCAAATCATATAAGGTACTGTATTCTTGCTCCATCCTTTTCTCCTTCCTGATTCCGTCAAAGAATCAGCTGTTTTCCAAAATTTTTCTAAGCTCCCGTTCGATTCTGTTTGCCATACAAAAAAATCCTAAATCGTTAGGATGACCAAAATCCACAAAGATATCATCTCCTGCACCAAGCTCCTTGGAAAAATCAAAGCCGTCAATAAAGTACACGGATTTATCTCCCGCCTCGATTGCCTTGTCATAGGTTCTTTTTACAATTTCTTTCCGTTCCAACTGGGATTGTTCTCCCAAGTAAGAGGGAGCAGGCATGGACATGCAAACAATAGGCAGGTTTGGATTCGCTTCTCTCACCATCCGAAACATCTTTTCATGAGTTTTCTCCAAATAAGCACAATCAGGTGCATTGTAGTCATAATCATAAACAAAAATACGCATCTTTTGTTTGGCAATATACTCCGCAATGGCATCCTCCGCCAACGCACAACCCGAAAAGCCCAAATTGATATAATCCAAATCCAACCTTCTCTGAATGATATTTTGATAAATCATACCGGGTCGAGAGGCACAGGCACCCTGGGTAATGGATGAACCGTAATATAAAATAGGAGATGGATCGGAATAATCCTTACACGGTCTTACCGTAGCATTTTTGTCCAGCGCAATATACAGATGTTTCACACCGCCGTAGGAGGGCAGATACAACGTATATTCCCGCATCTGATTTTCCTTGATATAAATTTCTCCGCTGTACCGCTCCTCCACATCAAAGGGTGGCACATAGGTAATGACCTTTCGTAACACACCTTGGTCTTCAAAATACAAATCAAAGCCGGCATTATTGATAAACATGCTCTTAGACCCTTTTGATGCAGAATGAATATCGGCAACGATACCGACATAATCCGAATCGGTTGCAAAGCGAACACGACCCCCTGCAGTATGCACATGTAAGCCTTCCACCCCTTCACTTACCGCCTTTGCCACCTCATAGGGCAACCGATGAAAACAGTCCTCTTCATGCTCCGGTTTGAATACCCCAAACACCCGAAAGGGCTCCTCACATACATCATAAAGCTTGGCATTTTGATTGTTTAATCCTGTTTGTACCATAAAATTCCGATCAATTTCTTCAATTTTCTTCATTTTTGTTCCTCCTTTCAACGTTCAGGCATATGATATGTTGTATTATACCATAAATGTATCTTTTGTTCAATGTTTTTTATCTTTTTTATAAGATTTTTTTCTTTTTTTATGATATACTAACACTATCATACCATTTGAGAAAGGATGATTTCAATGAAGCATTATGATTTAATTGTAGCAGGAGGCGGATTAACGGGAGTTGCAGCCGCAGTCAGCGCCGCACGGGAAGGACTTTCCGTCTTATTAATCGAAAAAAACGGTTGTCTGGGCGGAGCCATTTCCAACAATCTGGTATATCCGTTTATCAATTACTGGACCTTCCCTCCCGAAACAGGAGAACAATATTATCTCAATGCAGGAATTTTTGCAGAAATCAGAAAACGGGAATACGAATACCGAACCGCCTGCAACGAACCGGAAGAACGGCCGGAATATTTATTCAAGCCAGAATATTATAAATTTATTTTGGACGATATCCTAACCGAATCGGGAGCAGACGTCCTATTCCACGCCACCCTCTTTCGGGCAAAAGCAGAAGGAAGAAAGGTGCAGGAAATTTGCCTTGTCACCCCATCAGGCAAGCTGACCCTTACCGCAGATTTCTTCATTGATGCAACGGGAAATGGGGATTTACTTGCTTTGACCGATTGCGATTACCAGTTGGGCAGAGAATCAGACGGACTTTGCCAACCCATGACCACCTGTTTTCGGATGAGCGGTGTGGATATTGAGCAATTTAAAAAGGACCACCAACGGCTGAACGAATTGTATCAACAACAGCAAAAAGAAGGCAAAATTAAAAATCCCAGAGAAAACATTTTAGTGTTTTACGGAATCGGACAGGACATTCTCCATCTGAACACCACAAGAGTCATCAAATTAAACCCAACCGATGCCTTTGATGTCAGTCGTGCTGAAATAGAAGCACGCCGTCAGATTTACGAAATGGTATGTTTCCTGAAAGAAAATTCCACCGCCTTTACAAACAGTACCATCATTAACATTGCCAACGAAATCGGTATTCGGGAAAGCAGAAAGCTGAAAGGCGTTCATATTCTTACCCAAGACGAATTGAAGAACATGGCGGATTTTGAAGATACCATTGCGGTGGGAAATTATGATATTGACATTCACAATCCGTCAGGAACAGGAACTTCTCACTACTATTTCAAGGGCGGAGAATATTATCAGATTCCTTATCGTTCTCTTCTGCCCAAAGAGTATGACAATTTGTTGGCGGCGGGACGGTGTATCTCTGTGACCCACGAAGCACAAGCGTCCATTCGGGTCATGCCGATTTGTGCCTGCATCGGTCAGGCAGCAGGAACTGCTGTGGCAGTTGCTCATCAGTCAGGGTCAACCGTACATACTGTCAACATCAAAACGTTACAAGAATGTTTAATCAAAAATGGTGCTGTAATAAAATAATTCTTACGAGGTGAAAATATAATGAAACAGTATGATTTAATTGTAGCAGGAGGCGGATTAACGGGAGTTGCAGCCGCAGTCAGCGCCGCACGGGAAGGACTTTCCGTCTTATTAATCGAA
>SVJP01000035.1 GCA_015068925.1 Oscillospiraceae bacterium | reverse complement strand
TCAAGGGTAAGAAAACCGACAAAAAGGATTCTAAATGGATTGCTGACTTATATAAATTTGATTTGGTCAGATGCTCCTTTATTCCTCCAAAGGATTTTCGTCAGCTTCGTGAAATTGCAAGATACCGTTTCAAACTTGTTTGTATGAAGTCGTCTGAAAAGAATCGTGTTCAAAATTGTATGACAGTTTCGAACATTGGTATTGCAAGTATTCTTTCTGACCCATAGGATATGATAGTTCTTTATTAGTTAAATGCAACGATAACTAATACTTACATACTTTTTTCTCAAGGGGTATTAAATACCTTTTTTGTTATGTCTTGAAATCCCTGTTAATTTTCACTCTTCATTCCTCCTATGAGATTATTATATCAGATAATTCCCATTATTACAAGCAGAAAATTATAATGTTATCATGGTGTGAGTCCAAATGCCATATTTATTTTCAAAATAAACCTTGAAATTCGCTCCTTCTTCCGGAATGGGGAAACGGAACATACCCGTCTTTTTTTCTTCGGAAGAAAGCAAGTTAACCTGCACAAGAGCACCGCAACGAGGGTCATAAAAGACGGTGTCAGGCTCATTCTCCCGCCCTTCTTTTTTCTTTCTCTGCAGATGACTCATGGAACGAAATTCCATATGACGCAATGTACTTTGTGGGTCTTTTGCATCTGCAGTAACGGTAAGAATTCCATTCTCCACCGTATAACAAATTATCGGCTCGGTTACGCAAAATTCTACTTTTTCTCCCGTTTGCTTGTGATGCAAGGAATAATATCCCCTTGGAAGCTGTTTTGCTACCTTCCCACGGCCTTCTATCACAATGGTTTCCAATAACGTTTCTCCGTTGTACAGCTCAATTTCGTTGGTTCCGTCAGAAAATGCAGAAATCACAATGTCGTCGCCTACACGGTAATTAGATTTATTTCCGTGATCTACTGCAATTTGAGGCATAGGCAAGCAACCGTCCTCAAACAATAATTGGTCCACTTGCTCGGAAGGCATTGGAACCTGATCTGCAAATTCATATTCCCAAAGAGCAAACCTCTCATACATTTCCAAAAATGCACGGGGTTCAAACCGCCGTCTGGCGTGAAGGGGGCGAAGTGCTTCGGAAACCTCGATTTGTCTGATGCTTCCCGTCTCGTCACGAAGAATATCTGTAATCAGCGCTACATGATTTGTTCCCTTTCCGTAGGCATGAAGAATCTGACAAAGCTTCAGTCTCTCCACCGAATAACTGCCTTCTTCCGCAATTTTTTTCATCCCGGGAATCTGTACCCAACGACAAGTGTTATACCGTTCCCGAATGTTCAATCCGTGACGGACAAATCCGTTGCATACTGCACCGAAATATGCCCAGCTGTTGCTGTGACCCTGTAAATCCTTGGTATATAGGGCGCTGTCAGGATTGGCAATCACCGAATAAAAGGTTTCAAAGGAAAGATTTTCTCCCACAAAAGTATCGGTGGGTTCCACAGAAGAATACAACATCCCCTTTAAGGGTTTTTTTGCAGGCAGCCAATCCCTTCCCTTTGTTTTGTTATAAAAAGGAACATCCCTTACAGGTGTCCATTTCATATCGCTCATCTGTCTTGCACGGGCAAGAATGTTTTCTTTCCCTTTAGAATCAGGGATTGTACGGTTCCATTTCCCGGGTGCAGAATCTGACTCAATCCGAATCATGGTGTGAGTCCAAATGCCATACTTATTTTCAAAATAAACCTTGAAATTGGCAGCATCTGCAGGGATTTTTCTTGTAAACATTCCCTGTTTCTTTTCTTCCTCTGTTAAAAATTCCAATTTGGAAAGAGACGCGCATTGGTCGGAATGATAAACTCCGCTTTGAATCCCTTTCTCTTTTTCTTGTTCGGAACGGGGTTTTTCGCGAAATTCCATATGATGAATGGTACTGAACCCGTCTTTGCTTTCCGCCCAGACGGTAAGTTCTCCCTCATCTGCCCGATAACCAATCACAGGTTCGGCCACGCAAAATTCTACTTTTTCTCCCGTTTGCTTGTGATACAAGGAATAATATCCTCTTGGAAGCTGTTTTGCCACCTTCCCACGGCCTTCTATCACAATGGTTTCCAATAACGTTTCTCCGTTGTACAGCTCAATTTCGTTGGTTCCGTCAGGAAATGCGGAAATTACAACTTCTTCTCCTACACGATAATTGGATTTGTTTCCGTAATCCACACCAATATTCGGAAGCTGAGTGTTACCGAAAATCAGTTCATTTTCTTCCTGAGAAGGAGCAGAAACCTCATTGATTTTTTCATATCTCCACAAGCCGTACACCTCAAATTCCCGAAAAAAGTCGGACAAATCAAACTGCCGTCTGGCATGAAGGGGGCGAAGTGCCTCAGAAACCTCAATTTGTCTGATGGTTCCCGTTTCATCACGAAGAATATCCGTAATCAGCGCTACATGGCTTTTTCCTTTTCCGTGGGCATAAAGAATGTCACAAAGTTGAATTTGTTCAGGTGTATAATCCCCGTCATCTGCTATTTTTTTCATCCCGGGAACATCAGGCCAATGCTTGGTGGAAAACCGTTCCCGAATGTCCAGCGCATAACGAACAAGCCCGTTACAAACCATACCGAAATATGCCCAACAATTGTGGTGTCCTGCTAAATCCTTGGTATAAAGGGCACTGTCAGGATTGGAAATGACCGAACAAAAGGTTTCCATGGACACATTTTCTCCCACAAATTTGTCAACAGGTTCGGTGGAAGAATACAGCATCCCCCGTAACGGCACTCCCTTTTTCAGAAAATACTTGCCCTTTTCCTTAGAATAGGCAGGAATATCCCCCATAGGAGTCCACACAAATTCCGTTAACTGCCTTGCTCGGGCAAGAACATTCTCTTTTCCTTTTGAATCAGGCTTTGTTCCGATTAAGTTCATTTCCATCATTCCTTTATCATAAAAATTATAACAAAAACTACAGATTACTCTGATGTAAGAGGATTTTCGGAATAAGAATCCGGCATTTGAATAAAATCAATTCCCTTTTTTCTTTTTAAATATTTAACCATCTGGGACCAACTTCTTTTTATGACACCGACTTTGCAGTGTCCGTCATAATTCCCTTCGTAGGTATAAATATAAGATTTATCACATCCCATAAATATCATGCTGTGGGAACGGGTTCTGATATGTGCCCCTGCTTTCACGGTACCATTGGTAAACAAATCATATAAGTAGGAGGCATCAATTTCCGAAGCAGAAATATCAGAGACCACTTTTGATGTTTGAGAATAGGTGGTATGTCCAAACAAACGGTAAAAAACCATATTGGCAAATCCGTAACAGGAGGTTGAGTTTAGCGCAATATCATTCCAAGTACATTTGCAATTACAAGCATCTTCATCATACAACGATGCACCTGCCTTACAAACCATGTGATCCTTGCAAGGCTTGCCGTTATCAGTAAAATAAGAACCGACAGGATAATCGGCAAAGGGCAAGACTTGAGAACCAACCGTGACAGAATAATCAGCATTAGAAACAGGTGTCATGCGCTTTACACAAGCAATCACACACACCGTCAGACAAAGCAAAACAACAATGAAAATACCAAATCTCTTCCGTTTCAACAAAACACCTCCCATTGATACGTTTTTTAAGAATCATGTTTTATTTATTATATCATGTTTTTCTCTTTTTTGAAATACTTTTTGCAAAAAAATAACCGCAGAAAAAATCTGCGGTCAAACTTATCAAAGGTCATGATTTAAGAATAGAGTGCTTGGGAAAATCCCGACCAACACTCACGACAAAGAAAATTTTTGTTGTAATAAAGTAACTTTTCCTCACTTCGGCAAAGAAGACAACAAGGAACATCCGCTTTTTTTAATACTAAGGTATTATTTTTACGAACAATATCCACCTTATCTCCGGGATGCATCTCTAACTCCTGACGTAAATGCTTGGGAATGACAAATCTTCCCAAAGGATCAAGTTCTCGTTTCATTCTTTTTCCCCTTTCAATAAAAAAATGCGCCAGCCGAAGCCAACGCATGAAAAACGCAAGCTCCGATTGTCGCCAAACAAAAACTTCACTTTGCAATTACTTGTATACGTGAAATAGAGCATATGCATTTTTACCGGAACGTAAAACACATATACATAGTAATCTCCTTATTTGGTTTTTGTTTGGCAAAACCATTATATCACACAACTGTTTTTTTGTCCATATTTTTTCCGATTTTTTTAAAAACAAGTGAAAAATGGTTGATGTATTTGAAAATATATGGTATAATAAGATGATAAGGTATTTTATCTTCCCTTCCGCCGAAGGTGTGGAGGAGAAAGGAAGGAATCTAATATGTTTAAGACGATTGTGGAAAAGGTAATCGGCACTTATTCCGAGCGGGAAATCAAGCGGATTGCCGGTACAGTAGATAAAATAGAAAGCTTAGAAGAAGAATACAAAGGATTATCCGATGAAGAATTAAAAGCAAAAACTCCTTATTTGAAGGAACGTCTTGCGCAGGGAGAAACCTTGGATGACATTCTGCCCGAAGCCTTTGCAACGGTGAGGGAGGCGGCATGGCGTGTGCTTGGAATGCGGCATTTCCGCGTTCAGCTTATGGGGGGTATCATTCTTCATCAGGGCAGAATCGCGGAAATGAAAACAGGGGAAGGAAAAACCCTGGTGGCAACCCTACCTTCCTACTTAAATGCGCTGACGGGTAAGGGCGTGCATATTGTTACGGTCAACGACTATCTGGCAAAGCGTGACAGCGAGTGGATGGGAAAGGTACATGAATTTTTAGGACTGACGGTTGGTCTGATTGTAAACGGATTGGACAAAGAGGAACGAAAAACCGCTTACGAGGCAGACATTACTTACGGCACCAACAACGAATTCGGGTTTGACTATTTGAGAGATAACACCGTAATTTACAAAAACCAAATGGTCCAAAGAGGGCATTTCTTTGCCATTGTGGATGAAGTTGACTCCATTTTGGTGGACGAGGCAAGAACTCCCTTGATTATTTCGGGACGTGGTGACAAATCCAGCGAATTGTACACTCAGGTGGATGCATTTGTCCGCGGTTTGCAACGAACCAAGGTGATTGAACTCAATAACAAAGAATCTCAGGACGACATGGAAGGGGATTATCTGGTAGACGAAAAAGCAAAAACGGCTACTCTGACCCCTGCAGGTACCAAAAAAGCAGAGCGGTATTTCGGGGTGGAAAACTTAACCGACCCTGAAAACATCTCCTTGTTGCATCACATCAATGTTGCCATCCGTGCATACGGCATTATGCAACGGGATATTGACTATGTGGTAAAAGACGGACAGGTGCTGATTGTTGACGAATTTACAGGCCGTATCATGAACGGCAGACGGTATAGTGAGGGTCTCCATCAGGCAATCGAAGCTAAGGAACACGTGAAAATCGAAAACGAAAATAAAACCTTGGCTACCATTACCTTTCAGAATTATTTCAGATTGTATGAAAAGTTATCGGGGATGACAGGTACTGCTCAAACAGAAGAAGCAGAATTTCAACAGATTTATAAGTTGGACGTAGTGGCAATTCCTACCAACAAGCCTGTAGCAAGAAAGGATTTATCCGATTTAATCTATAAAAATGAAGCAGGAAAATATCAGGCGGTGATTCAGGATATTATCAGAACCCACGAAAAGGGGCAGCCTGTTCTGGTGGGTACCATTTCCATTGAAAAATCAGAGCTTTTGAGCCGTGAATTAAAACGGGCAGGTGTCAAGCACGAGGTGTTAAACGCCAAGCACCATGAACGGGAAGCCCAGATTGTTGCCCAGGCAGGAAAACCGGGTGCCGTTACCATTGCCACCAACATGGCAGGCCGTGGTACCGACATTGTTCTGGGCGGCAACGCAGAATTTATGGCAAGAAGCGAATTAAAACGGTTAGGCTTTTCCGAAGGTGCCATTATGGAAGCAGACGGAAACGGTGTGACCACCGATGAAGAAGTTTTAGAAGCAAGAAAAACCTTTCAAGAACTGACCGCAAAATACAAAGAAGAATTAAAACCCGAACGGGATGCGGTCATCAAGGCGGGCGGTCTTTCTATTATCGGTACCGAACGTCACGAAAGCCGACGGATTGATAATCAGCTGAGAGGTCGTTCCGGCCGTCAGGGTGACCCGGGACAATCAAGATTTTATCTGTCCTTAGATGATGATTTGATGCGACTGTTCGGTTCGGATAAAATGAAAACCATGGTAGAAGCCATGGGATTAAAAGATGACGAAGCCATTGAAAACGGCCTTCTCACCAAGCAGATTGAATCTGCCCAGCGAAGAGTGGAAGGCAAAAACTTTGATATTCGTAAAAATGTATTAAATTATGATGATGTACTCAATGTACAACGTCAGAAGGTATATTCTCAACGTCAGCAGGTGCTGGACTGTGCAGATATCCATGACAACGTGAAACGGATGATGCGGGATGTAATTACAGAATTTGTTCAAATGCATACCGCCCAAAGCAATTATCCCGAGGAATGGGATTTGAAGGCAATCGTTGAGCATTTTGAATCTCTCTTCTTAGAACCGGGGAAGCTCACCTTTACCAAACAGGAAATTCAGGAGCTAACCAAGGACACTTTAATTAACACCTTGGTAGAAGAAGCTTATGAAGCTTACGACAAAAAGGAACAGGAATCAGGTCCCGAGGTACTTCGTGAATTTGAACGGGTAATTTTATTACAGATTGTGGATAAAAACTGGATTGAGCATATCGAAAACATGGAGCAATTAAAGCAGGGTATTTTCCTTCGTGCCTTTGCTCAGCATGACCCCCTTGTGGAATATAAGGTAGAAGGGTCGGATATGTTTGACGAAATGAATGATAATATCCGCCGTGAAATGGTGGAAATGGCATTTCGTGTTCGTATTAAACAAAACATTCAGAGAGAACAGGTTGCCTCTCCCATGGAAAACCTGCAGGGTGCAGGAGGCGCAGATAAGAGCAGCCGCACCGTGGTAAAAGCACCGAAGGTAGGCAGAAACGACCCTTGCCCTTGCGGTTCCGGGAAAAAGTATAAAAAGTGCTGCGGTACAGATGGGAGCGGAGAATGATGTTCTACCAAAAAGAAATTCCCCAAAAATATGAAACCGATGTGTTTGTTGCAGGCGGCGGTGCGGCAGGAGTGACAGCTGCCATTGCCGCGGCGCGGTGCGGAAAACGGGTATTTTTAGCAGAATCCACCGGTTGCTTCGGAGGAGTGGGCACTTCGGGACTGGTTCCTGCCTTTGCCCCCTTTGGAGATAAGGTGACCCTGTTAGCGCAAGGCATTGGAATGGAAATCAGAACACAGGTTTCCAAAGACGTCCCCTTAGAAGAAAACTGGTGTCCTATCCGAGCGGAAGAATTAAAACGCACATATGATACTATGATGACAGAGGCGGGAGTGCAGTTTTCCTTTTTTACCACTCTTTGCGATGTGCTGACCTGCGGTGACCATATTGAAGGTGTGGTGCTTTGCGGAAAATCGGGATTGTTTACCGTAAAGGCAAAGCAATATATCGATTGTACGGGCGACGGTGATTTATGTGCCTTCGGAGGCGGACAGTTTGAAATGGGCGATGAAGAGGGGGATGTGATGCCTGCCACCCTTTGCAGTCTGTGGTCCAACATTGATTTTTCCCGTGCCAACCCCTATCAGGAAATCAAGTTAAAGGATGCGGTGCAGGACGGAATCTTTACTCAACCCGACCTTCATTTGCCGGGCATTCAGAAAGCCATTGAAAAAAAGGGCATTGGCGGCGGAAATGTGGGACATGTGTACGGTGTTAACCCAACCGATGAATTGTCTTTGACCCAAGGAATGATTCAGGGAAGAAAAATCGTGCCCGAATATGTGAAATATTATCGGGAATACATGAAAGAAGGCTACGAAGAAATCGAGCTGATTTCCACCGCAAGTATTTTGGGTGTGCGGGAATCCAGACGGATTGTTTGTGATTATATGCTGAATGTGAATGATTTTCTGTCTCGGGCAGTATTTGAAGACGAAATCGGAAGATATTGCTATCCTGTGGACATTCACCCCAAAAATGCCACTGCGGAAGAATATGAAAAATTCCGAAAGGAATATGAAAATCTGCGGTACAAGCCGGGAGAATCCTACGGAATCCCCTATCGGTCTCTGATTGCCTCTTCCTTCTCCAATTTGCTAACGGCGGGAAGATGTATGGGAACGGATCGGCAAATGCAAGCATCCGTCCGCGTGATGCCGGGTTGCTTTATTACCGGTCAGGCAGCAGGGGTGGCGGCAGCCATTGCCTGCGAATCAGGAGAAACAAGAGCAGTCAACATCAAAGAACTACAAAAAACTTTAAAAGAAACCATTCATGCATACTTACCAAATGCATAACAATAAAAATGATACCATAAGGAGTTGATAATAATGTTAGAGTTCGACGAATCCCGCTTGACTTTGGCGGGCATGGAACAAGATATCAAGGATTTGAGGGATTCACTTTGACGTTGCAGGCTTAAAGCAACAGATTGAGGCGTTGGAAGAACAAACCGTTCAGCCCGGATTTTGGGATGATATGGAAAATTCTTCGAAAATCCTGCAAAAAACAAAAGGTTTGAAGGATAGCGTTGATGCCTTTGAAAATCTGGAAAGCACATGGGAGGATTTGACCGTTTTGGTGGAAATGGCGGACGAAGAAGAGGATTTGTCCGTTTTGGATGAAGTGAAAAGCGGTGTTTCTTCTCTGATTGAACGGTTGGAGCAGATGAAGCTGGATACCCTTCTTTCCGGTCCTTATGACAAAAACAACGCCATTTTGACCCTTCATGCAGGAGCAGGGGGAACAGAAGCTCAGGATTGGGCAGAAATGCTGTTTCGTATGTATGTCCGTTGGGCAGAACGCCGCGGATTTACCACCGAAACCCTGGATTTTCTGGCAGGCGATGAAGCGGGAATCAAAAGCGTGACCTTTATGATTTCAGGTCTTAATGCTTATGGTTATTCCAAAGCGGAAAAAGGGGTACACCGATTGGTTCGTATCTCTCCTTTTGATGCTTCGGGACGTCGGCATACCTCTTTTGCTTCCTTGGAAGTCATGCCCGAGCTTGACGATGATGTGAAAATTGATATCAATCAGGATGATTTGAAGGTGGATACTTATCGTTCCAGCGGTGCAGGAGGTCAGCATATCAATAAAACCGACTCTGCGATCCGTATTACCCATATTCCTACGGGAATTGTGGTGGCTTGTCAGAACGAACGGTCTCAGCACAAAAACCGTGATATTGCCATGAAAATGCTGATGGCGAAGCTGATGGAACTGAAAGAACAGGAAAACAAGGAAAAAATCGAGGATTTGAAGGGCGAACAAAAGGAAATTGCTTGGGGCAGTCAGATTCGTTCTTATGTGTTCCATCCCTACAATCTGGTAAAAGACCATCGTACAGGATTTGAAATGGGCAACATCGGTGCGGTAATGGATGGGGACTTGGACGGATTTGTCAATGCCTATCTGAAACAAAGCGTAAGTAAGGGAGAATAAACCATGTTTGATAAATTAGCAGGTTTGGAAACCAAATTTGTAGAACTCAGCGATAAAATCAATGACCCGTCTGTAATTGCCGACCAAAGCCAATGGCAAAAGCTGATGCGTGAACACGCGGAATTAAGCCCTATTGTGGAAGCCTACCGCAGTTACCGTCAGGCAAAAGAAGAGGCGGAGGAAGCGGAAGAAATTCTACGTGAAGAATCGGACGGAGAACTGAAGCAAATGGCACAGATGCAGTTGGATGATGCAAAGGAAACCATTGAAAAACTGTCTGAAGAGCTGAAAATTTTACTTCTTCCCAAAGACCCTAATGACAGTAAAAACGTTATTATCGAAATCCGCGGCGGTGCAGGGGGCGATGAAGCGGCTTTGTTTGCGGCAGAGTTGTTTCGGATGTATGCCCTGTATGCAGAAGGAAAACGGTGGAAAAGCGATGTGCTTTCCTCCAGTCCCACCGATATTGGCGGATACAAGGAAGTGTCCTTCAGTATCGAAGGTGCGGGGGCGTACAGCAAGCTGAAATTCGAAAGCGGTGTACACCGTGTGCAGCGTATTCCCGCCACCGAATCGGGCGGGCGGATTCATACCTCTACCGTAACAGTTGCAGTTTTGCCCGAGGTGGAAGAGGTGGAGGTGGAAATCAATCCCAACGATTTGAGAATTGATGTATTCCGTGCAGGAGGTCCCGGGGGACAGTGCGTTAACACCACCGACTCTGCCGTACGAATCACTCACCTTCCCACAGGAATCGTCGTATCCTGTCAGGATGAAAAATCACAACATAAAAATAAAGACAAAGCAATGAAAATTCTCCGTTCCCGTGTGTATGAAGAAGAACAATCCCGTCAGCACGCGGAAATTGCGGCAGAACGGAAAAGTCAGGTAGGAACAGGGGACAGAAGCGAACGAATCAGAACCTACAACTTCCCCCAGGGTCGTGTTACCGACCACAGAATCGGGCTGACTCTGCATAAATTAGAGGCAGTACTGGGCGGCTCTTTGGATGAAATCATTGATGCTCTGATTACAGAGGACCAGAGCAGAAAGTTGGCAGCATCTGAAGCATAATAAACAGAAAGGAACGAACATCTTATGCAAATCATTCGGGTTACAGATGAATTTGAAGCACTAAAGCCTGCGGCACAGCTCATCCGTCAGGGTGGCTTGGTGGCATTCCCCACCGAGACGGTATACGGTCTTGGTGCCAATGCGTTACAGGGAGATGCGGTGGCAAATATTTTTAAAGCCAAGGGCAGACCTTCGGATAATCCTTTGATTGTGCATATTTCAGACCTGAATCAATTAGAGGAAATCGTAAGCCATGTTTCCGAGCAAGCAAAATTATTAATGGAACGGTTCTGGCCGGGGCCTCTTACCTTGATTATGCCAAAAAATGAAAACATTCCCGATGAGGTAACGGCAGGACTTTCTACCGTTGGCGTACGGTTTCCCAAGCACCCTGCGGCACAGGCTCTGATTTCCATGGCAGGTGTTCCCATTGCGGCACCCTCTGCCAACACTTCGGGAAAACCCAGTCCTACTACTGCACAACATGTGATTGACGATTTATTCGGCAAAATTGATGCAATTATTGACGGTGGAAATGCAGAGGTAGGGTTAGAATCCACCATTGTGGACGTAAGCGGTGAAATTCCCGTGCTTCTTCGTCCGGGTGGAATTACCTATGAACAACTTTGTGAAACTTTGGGTGAAGTTGCTTTGGGACAAAGTGTTACCGAGCAGTTATCTTCTAATATAACTGCCATTGCACCGGGAATGAAATATCCTCATTATTCTCCCAATGCTCAGGTCGTTGTGGTAAAAGGAGAAAATGAGGCAATCATCCGTTATATCAATCAACAAATCAAAAATCAGCACAGTTTGGGAAAAAAGGTAGGTGCCATGGTGTACAATCAAGTGCTTCCTGCTATTCTCCATGCGGATGTGCTGTTATCTTTGGGAGATATTCATCACCGTTCTTCTGCGGCGGCAAATCTGTTTTCTTACCTTCGAACCTTTGACGAGCAAGGAGCAGAGATTGTGTATGCCCAGGATTGCGGTGAATCAGGAATCGGTCTTGCCATTTCCAATCGGTTGAACAAAGCAGCAGGATACGAAATTGTAGAGGTAAATTCATGAGCGTATTATTTGTATGTACGGGAAATACCTGCAGAAGTCCTATGGCGCAGGCACTTTATGAGCATATTACAGGAGAAAAAGCAAGCTCGGCAGGCTTGGGGGTTTCTTCCCCTCAGCCCATCAGCGACCATGCTCTTTTGGCGTTGGAATCCAAAGGTATTACCGATTTTTCTCACCTGTCCCGTCAAATTACAGTGGAGGATGTAAAAGAAGCCGATTTGATTCTTGTGATGACCCATATGCATCAGAACCTTCTGGTTTCTGTCTGCCCTGAATATGCAGATAAAATTCGTCTGTTGGGTGAAAATCGGGACATTGCAGACCCTTATGGTGGTTCTTTACAACAATATATCTCCTGTTGTGACGAGATCGAGCATTGTATTCGGAGGGTATTATGTTAATCATTCAAGCCACCGAACAGGATTTAGACCAACTGTTTGAAATAGAGGAAACTTGCTTTTCCCATCCTTGGTCAAAGGATTCTCTTCGTTCCGAGCTTGGTTCGGAGCACAATATTTTTCTGGCAGCCAAGGTGGAAGAAAACATAATAGGCTTTTGTCTCATTTCCGTTATTGCAGGAGAAGGAACCATACTGCAAGTTGCAGTACATCCTGAATACAGAGCCAAGGGAATCGGAAAAAAGCTAACGTCCGCTGCCATAGAACAGGCAAAAGAGTTAGGCACAGAGGTCATTTTTCTGGAAGTACGGGTAACCAATACTCCTGCAAGACGACTCTATCAATCGTTAGGGTTTGAAAAAATTGATCTTCGAAAAGGATATTACCGAGACGGCGAAAATGCAATCATTATGCAATGGAGGGAACAAAATGAAAATTCTGGCAATTGAATCTTCCTGTGACGAAACAGCAGCGGCGATAGTGGAAAACGGAAGAATTGTACTGAGTGATATTATCGCATCATCCGCTGAATTGCATAAATTATACGGCGGTGTCGTTCCCGAAATTGCTTCTCGAAAGCACTTAGAATGTATCTCTCAGGTAGTAAATGAAGCCTTAACTCAGGCAAATGTTACATTTCAAGAAATTGACGCCATTGCTGTTACCTACGGCCCCGGTTTAATCGGTGCTTTGCTGGTAGGTGTTTCTTATGCAAAAGCACTTGCTTATTCTTTAAAAAAACCTTTGGTTGCGGTGCATCATATTAAGGCGCATTTAGCAGCCAATTACATTGAACACCCTGACCTGACCCCCCCTTATGTTGGATTGGTGGCATCAGGAGGTCATAGTCATATTGTTTATGCCTCTGACTGGGTGGACTTTGAAGTATTGGGCAGAACCCGTGATGATGCGGCAGGAGAAGCGTTTGATAAAGTAGCCAGGACCATTGGATTAGGATATCCGGGCGGACCTTTGTTAGAACAACTGGCGAAAAAAGGGAATGCCTATGCCTATGACTTCCCAAGAGTGCAATTTGACAATTTTGATTTTAGCTTCAGCGGTGTGAAAACAGCGGTAATTAACGCCATGCACAAAGCAGAACAAAAAGGAGAATCAATCAATGCAGCTGATGTGGCAGCATCCTTTCAATGTGCGGCAACGGATGTTTTGGTTGCTCATACTTTGGCTGCAGCCAAAGCCAAAGGAGTCAAAACGGTTGTTATGGCAGGAGGCGTTTCTGCCAATGGCTATTTGCGGCAACGATTTACCGATGCATGCCAAGAAGAAGGATTTTCCTTCCTTTGTCCGAGACCTCGTTACTGTACCGATAACGGTGTAATGGTAGGTGCGGCAGGCTACTTTATGGCACAAAAAGAGGACTTTTGTTCCTTGAATGAAAATGCTTATGCAACATTGCCGTTCTGATGTTATGTAAACCACAGAAAATGGAAATAAAAGGATATAAAAAATTTTATTTTCTGGATAAATATTCATGAAATTGTGAATGAAGCAAACAAAAAAATGTGGATAACTTTAAAAAAACAAGGAAAATTCACCCTTTCAATGTGGATAACTTTGTGGATATGTTGATTACTTTTGCAAAATTCGGTAGTTTATCAACAAATCACTTCTCTTGTGGTTTCTTTTTTGTCTCCACAAGATATAGTGTACGAAAGAAAAAAAGGAAAAAAATGACAGAAAATTTCAGTTACCATAACAGTTAGGAGGAACCAAATTGAGTGAGAAAAAAGTACCCATGGCAACAATTAAGCGGTTGCCCCGATATTATCGCTATCTGAGTGACTTACTTCGCGACGGAATCTATCGGATTTCTTCAGGAGAATTAAGTAAAAGAATGGGCGTTACTGCTTCTCAGATTCGACAGGATTTGAATTTCTTTGGAGGATTCGGACAACAAGGATACGGCTATAATGTAGAGCATTTATATTATGAAATCGGTGAAATTTTAGGGGTGCGAACCCTGAATGAAACCATTATTATCGGTGGAGGTAAGTTAGGACAAGCGCTTGCCAACTACCCTGCATTGGCTCGCCGCGGTTTTTCGGTGGTTGCTATTTTTGATATCAATTTAGAGCTGGTCGGTCAGACCATTGGCGGTGCACCGGTGTATCATATTGACCGCTTGGAAGAATTTATGGCACGAAATGAAGTGCGCGTTGCCATTCTGACCTTGCCGAAAGAGGCAAGTGCTAATGTGGCAAAAAGGTTGGCAAACTGCGGTATTCGCGGTATTTTGAATTTCTCTTATGTGGATTTAGATTTACCCCCATCCGTGGCACTGGAAAATGTCCATCTGACAGACAGCCTCATGACGCTTTCTTATAAGATTGCAAGACAGGAGGAAGAAAACAAATGACAAATTTATGCCACCCTTCCTTTTTTCACGGTTTTTGCGACTGGGAAGAAAAAGAAAACGGTGTTTTCTTAACACACCTTCCAAAAAAAACCCATGAATGGTACAGAGAGGAAAGCGAACGATGGAGCATGCGCGCTCATTGTTATGCGGGAATCCGTCTGGAAACAGAAACAGATGCAACCGAGCTGACCTTTTCCTTGGAATATATAGACGGGGACACTCCTTTAGCAAGCTTCGGTCTGGTAATTGACGGAGAAGTGCAACCCGTCATTTCTCTGATTCCCGAAGATTTGAAACAGCCTGTTACCATTTCGTTGGACGGAAAATCCCATCGGGTAATGGTTTATTTCCCTCATTTGATTTCTTTTGTGATAAAAAGTGCAGTAGCAAAAGGCACTGCAAAACCCTTAGAACCTGTAACAAAACGGTATTACGCCTTTGGAGATTCCATAACACAGGGAATTACGGGAGAAAACCCTGCCAATACTTATCCCGCTCAGGTTGCCCGTTGCTTTCAAATGGAGCATTGGAATTTTGGGGTTGGCGGGATTCATTTTAATGAAGGAACCTTGCAGGGCATGGAAGCAATGCCTACTCCCGACCTGATTACCGTGGCACTTGGCACCAATGACTGGAGTGCAGGGCAGACAGAAAATATGTCTACCTTCTTAAAAAAATGTGCTACTTATCTAAAACGGCTTGATGCACTATATCCAACCGTTCCGACCTTCATTCTGCTTCCTACATGGAGGGCAGACGAAATGCAATCCATGAAACGGGGGAATTTGCAAAATATTCGGGAAAATATTGCAAGAACAGCTGCCTTTTTCCCCAATATGAAGGTCATTGATTGTCAGGATATGATTCCCCACGATGTGAATTTGTTTGCAGATAAATACTTGCATCCCAATGAAGAAGGATTTTTGCATTACGGAAAAAATTTGTGTCAGGCAATCAAGGAAAGGCTGTGATTTTCCATGGAAACCAATGCATTGGGTATTACGCACCGTTATATGAAACAGGTGATTCAGTCAGGTGACCGTGTCATTGATGCAACTGCAGGAAACGGCCATGATACTTTATTTATGGCAAAGCTTGTAGGAAAAAACGGGCATATCACCGCCTTTGACATTCAACCGCAGGCTTTGGAAAACACAAAAAAAAGGCTGGAGAAAGAAGCGGTTGACGGACAGGTTACCCTAATTTTAGACGGTCATCAAAACATGAAACAATATGTGGAAGGTCCTGTGAAAGCGGTAACCTTCAATTTCGGATATCTCCCGGGCGGAGATCATCATATCTGCACTCATGCAGACACCAGCATTGCTGCCATTCTTGCCGCATTGGAGCTGATTTCGGAAGACGGTATGGTGTTGTTGGGAATTTATTATGGTGGCGATAGCGGTTTTGAGGAAAAGGATGCGTTGATGGCATTTTTGAAAACATTGGATCCTCATGAATACAGTGTGTTGTGCCATGATTTTATTAACTACCCCAACTGTCCGCCCCTTGCAGTAAGAATTATCAAAGAAAAACGCTAATGAAGGAATGGTAAAAAAGTCCAGACCGCAAAAAAGAAATAAAAACAAAGACAACAAAAATTTTTTACTGTATTTTTGCTTACTACTATTTTATTTAAGGAAGAAAAAACCTCGTTTTTTCCCTTAATTAATTCTTTTTTGCTATTAACAAACTTCGCCTCTCGTCGTATCCACATACGACTTCGGGTGTCCAAAAGCAAGACTTTCCCTTGCTTTTGCTCAGTTTGTTCATTCTGATTCTTTTTCCCAAAAGTCCAGACCGCAAAAAAGAAATAAAAATAAAGACAACAAAAATTTTTTACTGTATTTTTGCTTACTACTATTTTATTCAAGGAAGAAAAAACCTCGTTTTTTCCCTTAATTAATTCTTTTTTGCTATTAACAAACTTCGCCTCTCGTCGTATCCACATACGACTTCGGGTGTCCAAAAGCAAGACTTTCCCTTGCTTTTGCTCAGTTTGTTCATTCTGATTCTTTTTCCCAAAAGTCCAGACCGCAAAAAAGAAATAAAAACAAAGACAACAAAAATTCTTTACCGTATTTTTGGCTACTGCCATTAATCATTTAGGAGATGCTTATGGAAATAGAACAAAAACGCGTAACTGCCATTTTAGTAGGATTAAATACGGGCGGGCGGGATTTATTAGAAGAATCCACCACCCAATCCATGGAAGAACTGGAGGCTCTTGCCGATGCGGCAGAGGTCGACACAGTAGCAATTGTGATGCAAAATCGCCAGACAATAGAAGCTGCCACTTATATCGGACCCGGAAAACTGCAAGAGGTTTGCGAGCTATGCCAAAACTTACAGCCGGATTTTTTGCTCTTTGATGATGAACTGTCCGGTTCTCAGGTGAGAAATATCGAACAAGCTTCCGGGGTAACCGTCCTTGACCGAAGCCGATTAATCTTAGATATTTTTGCAAATCGCGCCACAACCCGAGAGGGAAAATGTCAGGTGGAATTGGCTCAGCTGCAATATTTACTGCCCCGATTGTCAGGTGTAGGTGCATCCATGTCCCGTCAGGGTGCAGGAATCGGCACAAGAGGTCCCGGGGAAACCAGATTGGAAACGGACAAACGGCATATCCGCACGCGCATTTCCAAATTAAAAGAAGAATTAAAAGAGATTGAGCAGCATCGTCGCACCACCCGAAGCAAACGATTAAAAGAAGGAATTCCACAGGTGGCATTGGTTGGTTATACCAATGCAGGGAAATCTACCTTGTTAAACTGCTTGACGGATGCAGGAACCTTTGCCAAAGACCAGTTATTTGCCACATTGGACCCGCTTGTAAAACGCATGGAGCTGTCAGAGGATTTTCCTATTGTGGTGACCGATACGGTAGGCTTTGTCAGAAAATTACCTCACCATTTGGTTGAGGCCTTTCGCTCCACCTTGGAAGAAAGTATTTATGCAGATGTGGTACTTCATGTAGTGGATGTCTCCAACCCTGAATATCCCACTCAAATGAAAGTAGCACAAAAGTTATTGACTTCTCTGGGTGTGAAAGAGGATGTTATCATTACCGTATTCAATCAAATCGACAAAGCAAAAGGAGAACTGCCCAATCTTGCAAACAGTGTTTGTATCT
>SVJP01000034.1 GCA_015068925.1 Oscillospiraceae bacterium | reverse complement strand
TCGAGGATGTTCAAATAATACGGGTGGATAGAGCGGAAACAGAAGAAACAGAAGAAGAAACAGAAGAACCGCAACAACCCCAGGTGTTTTCTGAATTGTATGTGTCTTTGGACGGGAATGATGAAAACGACGGTTCCATTGATGCTCCTTTTGCTACTTTGGAAAAAGCAAGAGATACCATTCGTCAGTTAAAGAATGAGGAGTGCATTCCCGATGGCGGAATCACCGTCTATGTCAGAGAAGGCACTTATTATCCTCAGGCAAGCTTCAAATTGACGACTGAGGATAGCGGAACCAAGGAAAAACCCATTACTTATTCTGCATATCCCGGTGAAAAGGTTGTGATTTCAGGAGGTAAAACCTTAGATTGGTCCAAGTTTGAGCCTGTCAGCGGAGAAATGAAGGACAAGCTTCGTTCCAAAGAGGCAAAAGATAAAGTTGTTGTGGCAAGCCTGGAAGAACTGGGAATGGTAAATCCCGGAAAATACGATGCAAGACAGGCAGGCTACAGTGCCCCCATGGTTTTGTTTGACGGTGAATTGATGCAGCTTTCCAGATATCCCAACAGTAATAATATCCTGGATTGGATGCTTTGCGATATCTTAAACCGTGGTTATTGTGCCCGTTATCCTGCGGATGACTACCGTCAGGGCGAAGGCTTGATGAAAATGACATACAAAAGCGACATTATTGATAGCTGGAACCATAATGTGGATGATTTCATTTATGCAGGCTATTGGGCAGAAACATGGTACTGTGAATTTCTGTACGGCAAGCTTGATAAAGAAAATAAAACCATGGAAGCGTTGGGACAAATGTTATACGGTGGTGCAAACCAATATACGGTAGGTGCCAATAACGGGATAGACAGAAGTTTCTTAGTCTATAACGTTTATGAAGAAATTGATGAACCGGGCGAATGGTATATTGACAGACATGCAGGAATGTTCTATATGTATCCCAAAACCGATGCGGAAAATCCTGTTGTCAAGGTAACCTCCTTGAATCAGACTCTGATTGATCTGAGCAATGTATCTTATGTAACCGTAAAAGGAATGCAGTTGACCAGTTCCAGACAAAATGGTATTACAATGACCGGCGGTAACAATGTTGTCATTCAAGATTGTGAAATTGATTCTTGTGAAAAAATCGGTGTTGTAATGACAGGCGGAACAGAAAACGGTGTGATTGACTGTAAGATTCATCACATCGGTACCAATTTTATGACAATCAATTCCTGCGGCAACAGAGATACCTTGACCCATTGCAATAATTATGTTACCAATAACGAAATGTATGATTTTGCACTTTTGGTAGAATCTTCTCCCGGCATTAAGCTGAACGATTGTGTAGGGGTAACCGTAGATCATAATGAAATTTATAACGGTCCTCACGCAGCCATCTGGTTTGGCGGTTCGGAAAATGTAATGGAATATAATGTAATCAGAGAAGTGGTTAAAAATGTTGGTGACGTAGGCTCCATTTATACGGGCCGTGACTGGCGTGACCATGGAAACGTGGTTCGGTACAATCATTTTATCAACTTAGGAAGTAATATTGAAAGTAACATGAGACCTTGCGGATTTTTTGCAGATGATGCCAACTCTGATACCGACATTTACGGAAATGTTTACGGTCCCGGTTTGGATTATACTCAGGCAAATAAAATCCACGCAGGACAATACAATAAGTTTTATAACAATTTGTTTATCGATACTCCGAGTGCATATTATTCTTACATCTGGTCAAATGACAAGTGGCTGAAGTATATGCTGGGAGAACAAGTGGATGCAGAAACGGTGGCAAGCTATCACGATAAAATCAATCAGGTAAACAAAAATCCTTTGTATCTGGTAAAATGGCCTTGGCTTGCAAATACCACTGACAAAGATTCCATTTACTATGATAGCAATACATTTGCAGAAAACTTGTTGATTTATGTGAACAACAAACCGGCAAGCGGGGGATATGTTCAGCAATCCTTTGCAGGGGAAACTCATATTCTTTACGGATATGATGATGTACAGACCAATACGGTTTTGTATGATAAAAACAAAGAATTGTTTGCAGATTTTGATGGCGGAGATTATACTCTGGTGCCCTCTGCATATCCCGAAAACTTCCCCGAAATTCCCTTTGCAATGATTGGACGAATGGATGAATCTGACTACGAAAAACAAATGAGCCTTGCAAAGGATATGGCAAAAAATACAGTGGTCGGAACCAATCTTGGTGAATATTCCGAGGAAATGGTTGAAACTCTGAAAGCTGCCATCGAGCAGGCGGAGGATATGAGCTATCTAGATGCAATCGCCTTGTTGCAGGCAGCTATGGATGAAGTGAAAGCAAGCAGAATTACAAAAGCAACCGCTACAGAAAAAAATTATACTCTTCCTGAATTGTTGGAAGGCGGAGAATTAGAAACAGGGAATGTCAAAGACGGTTTCACCTTGAATCTTTCAGGGGAATTAGGCAAGACCTTAGTAACAGGCTCCTTCGGAGAAACAGCATATTCCATGGAATTGTCAAGCGGAACGGAGATTACACCTCAACAAATGCACTTAAGCAGTCCTGAGGAAAATTCCTTTGGAACAAAGGCAACAGGCGAGGTTGTACTGAATATCGGAACAAGTGCAACCGTCTTTTCAAAGCCCGTCAGAATGGTATTAACAGGCATGGGCAAAAAGAGAGTGTTTGCTGAAAAAGACGGAAAATTAGCCACAATGACACAAATGAAAGAAGATTCTGCCGAGGCATTAAAGGATCGTTACGGTTATCTTCGTTCTGAAAATGATTTGATTGTATGGTTGAAGCAGGGTGGAGAAATTGTGTTGTGCGATAGCTTGGTATTGCCTACTGTGACACCTACTCCCACCCCAACCAAACCCGCAGGCGGAACCACATCAGGCGGTGGCGGTACTTCAGGCGGCTCTGTTTCTGTTGGCGGTAGCTCGGGCGGAAGTGTTTCAAGCGGTGGTACGAGCGTGGGAAGCACAAGCACTCCCAAACCGGTATATCAATCCAAATTTACGGATATTATCGGGCATTGGGCAGAAAAAGATATCAACACCATGGCAGAAAAAGAAATTGTAAGCGGTGTAACAGAAACAACATTTGAACCTGACCGTAATATTACTCGTGCAGAGTTTGCAGCATTGGTGGTTCGCAGTTTGAAGATTTCCACCACCGAGCAGAAAGGCATCTTTAAGGATGTTTCCAATGATGCATGGTATGCGCAAACAGTAGCAACAGCAGCGGCTGCAGGGTTGATTTCAGGTCATGACGGATATTTCCGTCCTGACGATACCATTACCCGTGAAGAAATGGCAGTGGTAATGATGAAAGCATATTCCTTCCTCGGAAAGGAAATTCAAACGGGAGAATTGAATCGGTTTGAAGACGAAGCTCAAATTTCGGCTTGGGCAAAAGAAGCGGTTGGTCAGGCTGTAGGTGTGGGATTGATTAGCGGTATGTCCGAATCGACATTTGCACCAAAAGCTTCTGCAACCCGTGCTCAGGCAACCAGTTTGTTGAAACGGTTGTTAGAACAATAATAAAGTGTTCTCTATCTCCTTTTTGTTGCACGGACGGCACAATGCAGCCCGTTCGTGCAACACATATTAAAAAATGATTACAGGAGGATTTTACCATGAAAAAAATAATAGCACTTATTTTGTTATGTTGCCTTATTTGTTCAGCGTGTCCCGTACTGGCAAGAGATACCACGAAAATTTCTCCCAAAAGCTACGGTGTGGACAATCTGAATAATGAAAAAGGTAATTTGTACGTTGCCTTTCTCGGCGGTTCTATTACAGCAGGTGCAGGTTCTTCCGGAAATATCCAATATAAAGATGGTGCAGGAAGTGGAAATGCCAGATGGTCTTCTCAGATTACAAAACGATATTTCCAAAAGAAATATCCCAATAAAAATGTTATCGAGGTCAATGCAGGCATTGGCGGAACAGATTCCAATTTAGGGTTGTTCCGTATGAAAGACCAATTGATTGACCAATGCGGAACAGAAGGCCCCGATGTTGTATTTGTAGAATTTGCTGTTAACGATATGTGGGTTTCCAATTCCAGACCTCATGAAATTCATCAAAGAATGGAAGGGATTGTTCGTCAGTTATCCGCACTTCCCAAGCAACCTGTGATTATCTTTGTTTATACTGCCGCATGGAAAGAGGATACCGGCTTTGAAATGTATCAGACCAGTGCGAAAGTGCATCAGCAGGTGGCAGATTATTATAACATTGGTTCCATTAATCTTTGTGACTATGTTGCAGGCGGTACTGACATTGACGGAAATGCCATTATCTGGAATCCTTCCGATTCCAATAGCTGGACAGGAGACCTCACTCATCCCAATGATAAGGGATATACCGGCTATGCAGATTACATTTTGAAGCAATTTAATGAAAAACCGGAGCAATATTTCAGAAAATTAACCTGGAATGACATCCCCATGAGCAATTACGAATTTGGTTCCCCTCAGCTTGTTCCTGTTATCAATAATGAAAATGTGACCACAACAGGAACCTGGAATCAGGATATGAAGTTGGTGTCCTGGTGGTTTAAGGATGGGGTGATGAAAACCACACAGGCAGCATCCACAATGACCTTTCAGTTTACAGGAAGATCCATCGGAATTTTCTCGATTTTCGGAAATACTGCATCCAATGCAGCTTATGTAATCGATAGGGGTTCTGCTAACCCAATTTCAGGACAGTTGGAGCCATATAACGCGACCATCAACAGTAAAATGCCTGCACCTTCCTTGTTGAGAAACGATCTTTCTATGGGCGAGCATACCATTGAAATTGTTACCTATTCTGCAAACAAGGGTGCGGAAGACGGATTTGTGGTCGGATACTTTATGGTAGACCCCGAGCAACCCGATCCCATCGTGTCCAATGTCAAATTGAGCGAGCAGGATAATGTAGCATACGGAACCGAATTGGAAGCTCTCTATTCTTATCTGAATGGTGAAAAGGAAGAAGGAAACAGCATCATCCAATGGCTGGTAAGCGACAGTAAAAACGGTTCTTATACACCAATCAAGGGAAAAGAAGGAGCAACCTATACCCCCGGCTTTGATATGGTTGGGAAATATGTAAAATGCCGTGTGACTCCCGTTGATTTGCTTGGAAATCAAGGAAAATCGGCTGATTCCAACCCTGTTCTCGTTTGTCTGCCTCCCGTGGGAGAATGCTTCTATACCACAGGCATCGCTTATTTGTCAGAGGACGAGGATACGGTTGCAAAAACTTACATTACCAATATTTTGCAGGATGCATCCTTGAAGGTATCCATGATTATGGCAGAGTATGAGGTGGATGAACAGGGCACCAAAAAAATGATTCAGCAAAAAACAGTAACCCGTGAAATTGCATCGGGAGAAACCATGAAACTTGAGAATCAAATGAAAATTTCCAATTCCTCCGACCGCTTGGTAAAAACCATGATTTGGACAGAACCAGGCTTGGAACCCATTTCTGCAACGGCTCAAGTGAAGGGCGGTAAGATTGAACAAGTGACTTACTTGAATACTGATACCGATGAAAATGAAACCAATATGTTCGTGTACAGAGTCAATTGGATTGATCCAAAAGAATAATTTGTTTTGCCCCCATTTTGGGGTGGGGGCATTTTTTAACCATTTTGAGGTTATCGAAATCAATCCGGATTGCAAAAAGAAAACATAAAATCTCATATTATGAAAATTTATAAATAATGAGAAAATTGCTTGACAAAAGCAGGAAAATATTATACAATTATTATAGTAATGTTTTTATTAAGGAGGAAAAATCCATGAAGAGAAATAAAAAAATTGGCGCCTTGTTATTGGTTCTGCTGATGCTGGCAGGAATGATGACGGCAGTCAGTGCAAAGGTGTACACGGAGAAATTTGATGCTACATCCGGTTTTGATACAGAGGAGGATTTTAATTCTTTTGTATCGTCGTATGTTCTGAGAGACAAATTGGCAGGGACACAATTGTCTTACTATGACGATGGAGGAAATGGTGCAATGAGAATTACCTATTCCGACACCGTGACAAGCCAGGGAAGATTGTATATGTGCTTTGACCAATTGGAACAGGGGAAAAGCTATGCGATTAGCTTTAGAGCGAAGGATATGGATGCAACAAGCACCTCTGTTTGGGTGTATTCCGAGGCCTTCAAGCCAAGAACTGCAATTGGCGGTACAAGTGTGAACGAACGCGATTACGACAGTTCCTTTGCGATCAACAATACCGATTGGACAGAATACAACGGTAGTTTTACTTACACAGGAACAACCAGAGAACAAGGGAATTTTTTCTTGGTTCATAAACCCGGAACCGCTTATGATTATCTGATCGACGATGTTCAGATTATTGAAGTGAACGATGCACCCTTAGAAAATAAAACACAGGAATTGGTCAATGCACCGTTAAATTCTAAAGCACACTATGATTTGTTCCGTGCAAATGAGGTGACCTCTTTGGGTGGAGAGGTGTCATTAAGCTACGATTCTTCTGAAAAAGCCATGAAGGCGGAGCACACCAAGGATGGTCAGGGAAGAATTAATTCAAAAATCACCCTTGAAAAAGGGGTTAACTACAATGTTTCCTTTAAAGCAAAGGCTGCAGTAGAGGGCGGAGCTCCAAGAATTTCTTATTATATTGTGGTAGGTCAGCCGGTTATATTGTGGTAGGTCAGCCGGGTGTTATTAACAGATATCAGGATGGCTCATATCAGGCTTATGATATCAATTATTCTGCTACACTCAATAGTTCAGAGTGGAAAACTGTTAGCACAAACTTTACGTTCCTCGGAGATGAAACTATCGGAGACAAAGCTGAAAATTGCTTGAGCTTTATCTTTTGGTTAGACAAGCCTGATTCTAATACGGATGATTACTATATCAAAGATTTTGTGATCACAAAGTATGTTGCCGATTATCCTGAGTTAAAGGTAACGGTAGATGAAAAAACTTCTTATCTTTTGAATGAAAAAATTTCTCATACGGTTTACGGTGTAAAAGATGGCGCAGAAACTCCCATTACAAGCGGGGTCACCTATAAGAGCAGTAATGAAGGAGTTGTGAAAGTACATACAGACGGAACCATCAGAGCCGTTGGTGCAGGATCAGCAACCATTACTGCGATTTACGACAGAGTTCCTGTTCAATTTAATGTTACCATCGGGGAAGTGGACGGAGTATTGGATTTGTCCAAAACAGAAAAAACTGTTTTAGCTTCAGATGAAACCTCTCAGATGGCTGTTGATTTGGTGAAGTCTGATTCCACGGTTCAAACATTGGTAAAAGCAGACGGAACAGAAGTGGAAGATGTTTCCTTCAGTACCAGTGATGCAAATGTTGCAACAGTATCCGAAAGTGGTCTGGTTACCGCGAAAAAGCCCGGAACTGCATTGATTACTGCAGAATATTCAGGTACTACAAAATCACTGATGATGATAGTCGGAAACACAACCGCTTCTAAGGATTTTGAAAAGGATTCTGATTTTTCGGTATCGGATAAAACGGTAGCAAATTTTGATACCAAAACCAGAACGGGGTCAGGTCGTTCTCTTTGGGTAAATGCTTATTCTTCAAATCAAGCGGAGGCTGTGAGTAGTATTTTCTCTGCTCCGCAAAATTATGAAACGGTTCAATGGTGGTATTATGACGACGGCGAAGATACGAATAAAGGATTTTTCCATTTTATGACGGGCAGCTCTCCCAGATTGAATTTGTGGATATGGCCAGTTTCAAGTGGGAAATTTTATCCCGATAACAGAGAAAATACAACAACCTCCGGCGGTTGTATTAACGTTTCCGGTTATCCGAAGACAAAGGCTCGTTCTAAGGGTTGGCATCAGGTTGTAATCAATAATGACGACGGTCACATTACTCTGTATTATGATGGAGAACTGTTGCTTGACGGTAATATGACGGAAGGTGCAGCAAATAAGGCTGTCGGCATCGGTTATCAAAGATGGAGTTCAGAAGAGGGAGCAGACATCTGGATGGATGATTTTGCTCATGTAGAAACCGTTGCAAGACATAATGTTACTGTTACTTATGGCGAAAACGGTACCGTGAAAAACGGGGATGCGGATGTAGTCAGCGGAACACCGATTCAGGTGAAGGGTGGAGAATCCCTTACTTTGAAAGTTGTTGCAAATGAAGGCTATCAGGCAAAGGTTACTGTTGACAATCAGCAAGTTGCATTGCAGGATGATAATACGGTAACACTCTCTAACATTACTGCAAATAAAGCAGTTGCAGTTACCTTTGAAAAGGTGATTACCACTCCCGAAATTTCGGGCAGCAATGCTGACTATATTATTGCTCAGGATGATTACGATACCGGTGACGGTGAAAAGCATTTTGCTTATGTGAGTTACTACAAGGCAGCGATTCCTGCCACCTATCAAGTGAAGGGATTGGGTATGAACTTTGGTGATGGCACCAATACGATTGCATTGCCTGTCAATGATTGGACAACAGATTATATGTTTGGTGTTCGTGTATTCGGGAAAGCAGTGAAGAAAGAAAATACTTATACCTTCCAGGGTTTTGCAGTTGTTGAGGATGAAGAAGGAAACGAATCCACCATTACAACAGGTGAACCGATTACAAAATAAAGAAAGTTTGAAAAATGGGCTACCGATATTTTTTCGGTAACCCATTTTTATATTAGATCATAATCGTTCTTTGGTCAGACAACGTTTTCCCAATAGAGGAATAGCCGTTGGCAGAAAGTTGAGAGCGTTCATCCACCGCTTGAGGAATGTTATCGTAAATAGAAAGTGCCTTATCCCAATAGCTTTGCCTGATTGCTTCTCGGTTTGGATTTTCACCCAGCATTTCCAAAAAGTTTTTAGCATGCCAAAGGAGTGTGCTTCTGTATTCTTCTTCCGACGGGAAAATAGGTAGTTTTGATTGCACTCCTTTTACCGCTTTGAGTCTTTCTATCAACTCTTCAAACATAAAAATCAGTGTTTCTTTTGTATAAGAAGTACCTTCGTAGCCCCACCCGGGAACAATTTCAAATGCTTTCATCAGCTTGCCGATTGTTTCGTCGCCGAAGACCAATTTTGTAAATTCGGCTGCAAGCTCTGTTGCATCTTGGTATGGATTAATCATCAGCTGTGCCGAGGTATACAAGGTGAGTAAATTGAGTTTTGGACTCATGGTGTAGCAAATAGCACCGTAGTAGGGAGCAGCTTCCAGCTCCATTTTTCTTTTTCTTTGGAATTTTTCTACGCGAAAATGAGGATAGCAAATCAATTCTCCTTCTGATGCAGAATAATCCCAGGAAGTAATTCGAAATCGTTTTGCAATTTTCTTCGCCCAAGGTCGAGCATCGTATTCGTCAATTGGTTCACAATCTGGGTTGAAGCCTGAATTAATGGAAAACAAGGTATCCTTAGGAAATAAATTTAATTTTTCAAGCATATCCTTCATGCAAATTGCTACTCGTTCGGGAGGACCGTTCCAGATATGACAAGGAACCTCGGGATTGTTTACCGCAGGATCAACCAGCATGGCAAAGGTACCGTCCCAATTTGGAGTATGTCTCATGTCCTCTCCCCATCCTGTAAAGGGGGTACCCCATGTTCCGATTTCAATGATAACATCCGGATTTTTTTCCTTTAGCAAAGAAGTGATTTCAGCAGCCAATTCTAAAAATGTATTATGATTACAGCCGTTTCTGTTGCATCCCCCCGGGTCACCGGGGAAAATACCGAAGATATCTGCACCTTTTAAGTGGTTGGCATAATAGGTCCAGAATTCAATTATTTTTTCTCTGTCTGTCTTATCATTCGGACAGGCGAAATACCATTCTGCCCCGATGGTGTTGATTGCCATTAGAGGATTGGCGGTCAGACCTTCACTGTGACAGTATTGAATCATAGTATTTAATTGTCCGATTGCTCTGTCTCTGTCTGCTCCTGCTTTTGCTAAAGTGGGTGGAATCCAGAATTGAAAATTGGTATATCCGAAGGCTTTGATTTCTTTGAAAAAAGCATGCCATTCCTTTTCTTTCCACATTCCAGATGCATCATGATACATAAAATTGACATTCCAGGAATTTTGTAAATGCTCTGCAAAATTCACATAACAGGTTCTGAGTTGATATTGATGATTCATGTGAAATCTCCTTTTGAGACAAGCTTATGGATTTTCTGTATTATCAAATGCTTGCCGGAATTGAGTGGGTGTCTGATGATACATATTCTTAAAAACATAAATAAAATAAGAACTGGAAGAAAATCCGCAGTCAAATGCAATATCCCCAATGGAAAGCTTGGTGGAAAGAAGCTTCTTTCTGGCAAGATTCAATCTTTGCTCGGTGATAAATTGATTGGGTGTTTTGCCTGTTGAACTTTTAAATGCCATTTGAAAATAAGAAGGACTCAAACCACATTTTTCTGCAATGATTTGGGTGGTTAGATTCTCTGAGATGTTCTCATGAATAAAAGGAATAATTTTCCGAATAGCCGGATGGCAAAGAGTTTTTGAGTCCTCGTTTTTTCCTACTGTAATGTATAGTTGTTTGATTAATTGCATTGTCTTGATTTTAGTATTAAGTTGGTCATATTCGGCAGATGATGAAAAGCTTTCCTTCAGGCTTTGAAAAATCCGGTGTGTTTCTTCGTAATTTTTTGCATGAAGGAAGGTTGGAAAGGTATTGAATATGGTATCAAACGCATCTACGCTATGAGCCTTTATTTCAAAATGCAGGGTATCACATTCGTATTTGTGATTCCAGGAATATTTATTCCATTGTCCCGGTTTTCGAAAGCAAATATCTCCCGGTTCAAAAAAATAAGCAACTTTGTCGATGGTCAGCAGGGCAGCGCCTTCGGTAATCAAATCAATTTCATAAAATTCTGTCATTCTGCTGTTTGGAAAGTTAGTTTTTTTATTGAAATTTTGATAGTGAAAACAAAAACGAGGAATAAATTCCAATTTCTGAATGGGTAGATAAACCATACTAATGCCCCACCTTTCCTTTTTTCTCATTTTATCATAAAAGAAGGGGAATTACAAATGATTTAAAAAAAACACAGTAGTATATTGATATTTATAGTAGAAATTTATTATTTAATTTTAAAAATCTATGATATAATGTCAATGAAAATAAATGTTGCGAGAATGAGATGAAGGAAAAAATAAAAGAAAGAGAGATTATTATGTATAAAACCCATCCTTGTATAAAAAAAATAGAAAAACCTGTTTTGACTTATCGGGATTCTGTAGAAGGCTCCGCTTTGACTTTCAATGCCGGAGTTGCAAAATGGCAGGGAAAATATGTGATGTTGTTTCGGAATGACTATGGTGATTGGGAAACTCAGACAGTAGCGAGAAAGGTGGATGTTCGTGTTGCCTTCAGCGACGACGGCATTCATTGGAAAGCAGAGCCAAATCCAATTTTGCAGGAATTGTTGGAAGATGATGACAATTTTTGGGTGTATGACCCTCGATTGACTGTTATTGATGATGTAGCTTATGTTTGCTTTGCGTTAGATACCAAGTACGGTATTCGCGGCGGAATTGCAAAAACCACGGATTTTAAAAAGTTTGAGGTGTTAAGTTTAGCTGCTCCTGATAATCGGAATATGGCTTTGTTCCCTGAAAAGGTAAACGGAAAGTATATCCGTTTGGAACGTCCCATGCCTGTTTACGGAAGAGCATGGCTGGAACCCGGATTTGACGTGTGGATGTCTCAATCTCCCGATTTGAGATATTGGGGGGATACCACCTTAATTCTTTCCACCGATCAGGTTCCCTTTGCAGATGACAAAATCGGTCCTGCAGCACCTCCTGTGAAAACAGATGAGGGTTGGCTGACTCTGTTTCATGCAGTTCGTTTTGATCCCACTTTAGGGAAAAACGGCTGGGAAGAGAAATGGCAGAAAATTTATTATGCAGGGATTATGTTGCTTGATTTGAAAGATCCCACCAAGGTTATAGGAATTTATGACGAACCTTTGATTGTTCCTGAAAATCATTGGGAAACGGAAGTCGGATATCGTCAAAATGTTATTTTTCCAGGTGGTATGATTTTAGAACCTGACGGAGAAGTGAAGATTTATTACGGCGCATCCGATTCTTTTGAATGTCTTGCTACGGCAGAAGTAAAGGATTTGATTGCATTGTGTAAGGCGTAATGGATAATACAGTATCGTTTTTTCGATAATAAAAAAAGAGGGGGCACCCTCTTTTTTATTGCAATGTTAATTCCACAGGGCAATGATCCGAACCGAAAATATCAGTATGGATTTTTGCTCCTTTTAATGTTGATTCCAAAGAATTGGAAACAAGAAAATAATCAATCCGCCATCCGGCATTTTTCTCTCTGGCGCGAAAACGGTAAGACCACCAGGAATAGATGTTTTCCGTTTGAGGGTAGAAATAACGGAAGGTATCAATAAAGCCACTGTCTAATAATCGACTCATTTTCTCCCGTTCCTCATTGGTAAATCCTGCATTGTTTCGATTGGTTTTTGGATTTTTTAAATCAATTTCCTGATGTGCCACATTCAAATCACCACATAAAATGACAGGTTTGATTTCCTCCAGTTTTTTCAAATAAAGTAAGAAGTCATCTTCCCATTTCATTCGGTAGTCCAAACGTTTCAACTCATTTTGTGAATTGGGGGTATAACAGGTGACGACGAAAAAATCCTCAAATTCAGCAGCAATGATTCTGCCTTCGTGGTCATGTTCTTCTATTCCCATTCCGTAACGAACGGAAATCGGTTTTTCTTTGCTGAAAAGCGCTGTTCCGGAGTACCCCTTTTTTTCAGCGCAATTCCAATATTTATAATATTGAGGCAAGGAGATGTCTGCTTGTCCTTCCTGCATTTTTGTTTCCTGTACACAAAATATATCTGCATCCAAGTCTGTTACAATATCTTCAAACCCTTTTTCCAAGCAGGCACGTAATCCGTTTACATTCCATGAAATAAATTTCATTGATTTCTTCCTTTCTATTTCCATAGTTTAATGGCACCGGAATGATGAAGGTTGATGATCAGAATCAAAACAACAACGCCCAAAAGCATACCGAAAATGCCTAACAATTTTAAACCGATATATAAGGCAAACAAGGTGAGAAGCGGATGAATCCCAATTTGACCGCTGACAATTTTAGGTTCCATAATTTGGCGTACAATCAAGCATATGACATAGATAACAATTAGTTCAAATGCTAACGCATAGTTGCTGAGTAATACAGAACACAATGCCCAAGGAATCAAAACGGTTCCCGTACCTAAAATCGGAAGCATATCCACAATTGCCACAACGATGGCTAAAATAAAGGGGGATTTTATTCCAATGATAACAAAGGCAATCAGTAATTCCCCAAAGGTGATGGTCATGAGAATCAACTGTGCTTTGACATATTTAAAGAAGGCACTTGTCAGATAGCCTTTGATTTCTTTCACTCGTTTCTGCCACTTATCTGTAATCTGTCGATTGATAAATCTTAAAATTTTCTCTTTGTCACTGCTCATGAAGTAGGTTGCAATCAAACAAACAATGATTGAAATGAAAAAGGACGGGAGTTGTTTGACTGCTTTATAGGCAAAGGAACCTGCTGCTGTTGTAAGAGAGGTCAGAATACCGGATAAATTTTCCAATGCATTGCCAATCAAATGCTCTAATGCCATATCAACTCCGAAATTGTTTGCATAATGATTCAATAAATCTAATTTTTCTTCAATGGTGTTAAAGGCATCCGGAAAACGATCCATCAGATAGGGCATATATTCAGCCAGGGAGCTGATTTCCGTGACCAACCGTTTTCCGACCAAATAGAGGATCAGGACAATTAGGCTGATGACAACCAAAATAGATACAATGGATGCAAGCTTCCTTGGGAATCGCACCTTTTTTTCTAAAAATTTCACCAACGGTTCTGCCATCCAGGCAAATAATACTGCCAATAAAAAAGGCAAAAACCATCCAAATAGTTTAGCAAAGAAGAAATAAGCAACCACACATCCTAAGATAATGTAAAATAATAAAAATACAAATCGAAAATGTTTTTCTAAAGGTAATTTGGACATCAAACCCCTCCTTTAGTCTTTTAAAAATTTCCCCATTAATTGAAAACCGGGTGTTACCATCAAACCGCTGTTTTCTCCATTTACTTCATCATAAACCGCATTGCTTTCTTTTGGATTTCTACTGTCAAATACGGCAAAGGGAACAGGCTCAGAGGTGTGCGTTCCCAAGGAAAGCGGTGTGGGATGATCGGGAAGAACAAGAAGCTTATAATCTTCTCCGCATGCCTTTAAATAATCCCAAACAGGACGAATAATTTTTTCGTCAATCAGTTCTATGGATTTTATTTTGTTTTCCTGTTCGAACCGATGACCGCTTTCGTCTGCTGCCTCCACATGAATGTAAACAAATTCCTGACCGCGGGAGAGGGCATCCATGGCTGCTTGTGCCTTGCCTTCAAAATTAGTATCTACATTTCCCGTTGCTCCCGCTACATCAATAGATTCCATTTTTGCACATTTTGCAATTCCTTTCAGCAAATCCACCGCTGAAATGACCGTTCCTTTTTTTCCGTACAGTTCTTCGAAGGGAGAAAGCCCCGGTTTCGTTCCCTGACCCCAAAGCCAAATGGAATTTGCAGGACGTTTTCCTCGGGCGATTCTTGCCTGATTGACAGGATGATTTTTTAATATTTCGAAACTTTTTTCCATCATGTCTAAAAGAACGGGGTTGTTGGGTAAATATTCTCCGATGATTTTGCCTGAAATATCGTGTGGCGGAGTTAATTGAAAATCAAATTTCACACCGTGCCACAACAGTAAATGCCGGTAACTGACTCCACCGAAAAATGAGAGCTCCTCTGTTTGAAAGGCTTCATTCACAGCGGCAATCAATTCATGTGCTTCTTGGGTGGAAATTTCATCCGAACTGTAATCTATCAAGGTTTTTTCACTATAGTTTTCCTCGTCAGATAAGGTCACAAGATTACAACGGAAGGAAATATCTCCTTCTGCCATCTCCACACCGATGCTTGCTGCTTCCAAAGGAGAACGACCGGTATAACATTCTTCCGGATTAAATCCCATTACAGAAAGATTTGCCACGTCACTTCCCGGTTGAAAGCCTTGGGGTACTGTTTTTATCATGCCTATCATTCCTTGTGCGGCAATGGCATCCATCATGGGTTTTTTTGCTACCTGTAAAGGTGTTTTTCCATTCAGAGTTTCACAAGGAAGGTCGGCCATTCCATCTCCTAAAAATACAACGTATTTCATAAAATACTCACATCCTTTTTTGTAAAAAACATTCTTTTCTACTATTATATCAAAAAAAATGGAAAAAGCCAAGGAAAAATTGATAATTTTATTTCCAAAGTTTTTCAAATTTGACTTGCTAAAACTATCAATTATATGGTATAATAGAGAAATAGAATACAAAATCAGTAAAAAACTTCGATTTAGGAGGCTATTTCGTATGATTAAGGTTGCAATACTGGGTTACGGTACTGTTGGCTCCGGTGTTTACGAAGTCATTATGAATAATCGTAACAGCAGTGAGGAAGCAAAACGAATGGAAGTAAAACACATTCTTGATTTGCGTGATTTTCCCGAGTTGCCTCACAGCCACCTGTTTACAAAGGATTATCAGGAGATTGTCAATGACCCTGAAGTTAGTGTTGTGGCAGAAGTGATGGGGGGACTGCATCCTGCTTATGAATACACCAAGCAAGCTTTGGAGGCAGGAAAGCATGTTGTCACTTCCAATAAGGAATTGGTAGCAACTCATGGTGCAGAGCTTTTGCAGTTGGCACGGGAAAAGAATATTAACTATATGTTCGAAGCCAGTGTTGGCGGTGGGATTCCCATTATCCGTCCTTTAACCTCTTGCTTGGCAGCAAATGATATTTATGAAATCTTAGGTATTTTGAACGGTACTACCAATTATATTTTGACACAGATGATTTCTGAAGGTGACAGTTTTGAAGATGCGCTGAAAAAAGCACAGGAAAACGGTTATGCTGAGCGAAATCCCGATGCAGATATTTTAGGCTATGATGCTTGTCGCAAAATTGCTATTTTAGCATCTTTGGCATGTCACAAAAATGTAGACTGTGATTTGATTCACACCCAAGGTATTACCGAAATTACATTAGAGGATGTGGAATTTGCATCCCGAATGGGTTATGTGATTAAGCTGTTGGGTTGTTTTAAAAAACTGGAAGATGGTATTATTGTAAGAGTCTCTCCCATGATGATTCCCAAAGACCATCCGCTGGCAGGCGTAGAAAGTGTATTCAATGGCATCTTTGTAAAGGGCGGTGCTGTTGGTGATTTGATGTTCTACGGCAGAGGTGCAGGAAAATTGCCTACTGCAAGTGCAGTTGTGGCTGACATGATTGACAGTGCCCGTAATATTGACAGAAATAAGCCTTTGATTTGGAATAAAACGGAAGAAAACTTTATTTTAGATTACAAAGAAGATATTTTGGCATATTATGTTCGTGTAAAGGGAAATGAAGCGGCGAAAAATGCGATTGTTTCTTTGTTTGGGACGGTTGAAATTATTTCTAAGGATGAAACCGCGGCATTTATGACTTGCGTCGGAAAAGACGGAGATTTGACCGATGCAATTGCGAAATTGGCAGGCGAGGGCGTTGAAGTTCTTTCTGCCATCCGTGTATTGAAGGAAGATTAAAAGGAGGATACGATTGTGAGTCTTATCGTAAAAAAATTCGGCGGCAGTTCGGTTGCAGATGCAGCAAAGCTTCGAAATGTTGCCAATCGGATTGTGGAATCCTATGATAAAGGAGATCAGGTCATTGTGGTAGTATCCGCCCAAGGGGATACCACCGATGAATTGATTGAAAAGGCAAAAGAGGTCAATGCAAAACCATCTAAAAGAGAAATGGATATGCTCCTTTCCACAGGGGAACAAATTACCATTTCCTTACTTGCAATGACGTTGGAGGGAATGGGTTATCCTGTGGTATCCCTGACCGGATGGCAAGCAGGATTTGCTACCAATTCTGATTACAGTAATGCAAGAATCAAAACGATCAATACAGAAAGAATCAATACGGAACTTGATAAAAACAATATTGTCATTGTAGCAGGGTTCCAAGGCTTGAATAAGTATGATGATATTACAACGTTGGGTCGCGGTGGTTCTGATACCTCAGCTGTGGCATTGGCTGCGGCATTCCATGCTGATTTATGCGAAATTTATACTGATGTAACGGGTGTTTATACTGCTGACCCCAGAATTGTAAAAAATGCTCGTAAATTAGAAGAAATTTCTTATGATGAAATTTTAGAACTTGCAAGTGCAGGAGCAAACGTGTTACACAATCGTTCTGTAGAACTGGCGAAAAAATATAATGTAAATTTAGAAGTACTGTCCAGCTTTGAAAAAGTGCCGGGCACCATTGTCAAGGAGGTAAAGAAAGTGGAAAAAATGTTAGTAAAAGGGGTAGCAAGAGACAATAATGTATCCCGTATTGCGATTATCGGTTTGCCGGATGAACCGGGAACTGCATTTAAAATTTTCTCTTTGCTTGCAAAGAAGGGAATCAATGTAGATATTATTTTACAAAGCATTGGCCGTAACGATACAAAGGATATTTCCTTCACTGTATCCCGTGACCATGTAGAACCAGCATTGAAGGTGTTGAATGAAGCGAAGGAATCCTTAGGTGCAAGCGATATTACCCATGACGACACCGTTTCCAAGGTTTCTATTGTAGGCTCAGGTATGGTGAACAATCCCGGTGTTGCTGCAAAAATGTTTGAAGCATTG
>SVJP01000033.1 GCA_015068925.1 Oscillospiraceae bacterium | reverse complement strand
TCAGATGTTCCTTTATTCCTCCAAAGGATTTTCGTCAGCTTCGTGAAATTGCAAGATACCGTTTCAAACTTGTTTGTATGAAGTCGTCTGAAAAGAATCGTGTTCAAAATTGTATGACAGTTTCGAACATTGGTATTGCAAGTATTCTTTCTGACCCATAGGATATGATATTTCTTTATTAGTTAAATGCAACGATAACTAATACTTACATACTTTTTTCTCAAGGGGTATTAAATACCTTTTTTGTTATGTCTTGAAATCCCTGTTAATTTTCACTCTTTTCCTCTTCCTCTATTACAAAATCTATCTGCCGTAAGGCGGGCTTGGCATCAATCAACCGAACCTGAACCACATCTCCGATTCGATAGGTTTTTCCCGTGCGATATCCCAACAGCATCATTTGTTCTTCGATATATCGAAAGTCATCTTGCTCCAATGAAATCAGGCGAACCAAACCTTCTACAGTGTTATCCAGTTCTACAAACATTCCGAAGGAAGTAATGCTTGAAATTGTCCCTTCGAAGGAGTCACCAATAAATTGTTGCATATATTCTGCTTTTTTAATATCGTCAATTTCTCGTTCAATTTCCTCAGCATTTCGTTCCGTTTCGCTACATTGACCGGCGGCATTGTCGATGAATTTTTTCCAGTATTCTTTTCTGTATTCGCTCATATTACCTTTGAGTAATTCTTTCAATACTCGGTGTACAATTAAGTCAGGATAGCGACGGATAGGGGAGGTGAAATGGCAGTAAAATTTTGCAGCAAGACCAAAATGACCTAAATTTTCACCTTTATATTCTGCTTTCATTAAAGAACGGAGCATCATAGTAGACAAAATCCGTTCTTCCCGTTTTCCTTTGCATGCATTCAAAATTTCTTGAAGAGCTCTTGGATGGGGGTCGGCAGCACCTTTTAAAGAGTAGCCAAAATGTTTTGCCATTTTAGCAAATTGTTCCATTTTTTCCGAAGTGGGTGTTTCGTGAACACGATACATCAAAGGAACGCCAAGCCAGAATACATGCTCTGCAACCGTTTCATTTGCTAAAAGCATAAATTCTTCAATGATATGATTGGAAATGGTAATTTCATATTTCTCTATGGAAGTGGGTTTTCCCTTCTTATCCAATAAAATTTTTGCTTCAGGAAAATCAAAATCCAAGCTGCCTCGACGGATTCGCTTTCGACGGAGAATTTCGGCAAGCTCTTCCATTAGATGAAAATGCTTACGCAAATGGTCATATTCATGGTAGTCGGGATCCTCCAATGTTTTTGTTACATTGTGGTATGTCATTCTGTATTTGGAATGGATCACAGCCGGAACGATGTTATATTCTTTCACAGTTCCTTTTTGATCTATTGTCATCTCTATGGAGAGAGTAAGACGGTCTACATTTGGCTTTAAACTGCAAATGCCGTTAGACAGGTTTTCGGGAAGCATGGGGATGACTCGGTCTACCAGATAAACACTGGTTCCACGTTGGTATGCTTCTTTGTCTAAGGGACTGTCCGGTGTTACATAATGACTTACATCAGCGATATGCACACCCAAAAGATAAGTGCCGTCTTCATTTTTTTCCAAAGAAATAGCATCATCAAAATCCTTTGCATCATCTCCGTCTATGGTAAGCACTAATTTATTACGAAAATCTTTTCTGTTTTGAAGTTCTGTTTCTGATACAACAGACGGAATGGGGGAGTTGGTCACATTTTCAGAGAAAGTGTCTCGAATACCAAAACGGCGCAGGGCAGAACGAATGAAGGTATCGTGTTCTGAAGGGTATCCCAAAACTTCTATAATTTTTCCTTCTGGATTTCGTTTTGAATTATGAAATTCTGTGATTTCTACTACTACTTTTTGTCCATCTTTTGCCTCTGCTTGATCGGATTTAGCTAAATAGATATCCTTTGAAATCCGTTTATCGTCAGGAATTAAAAAACCATGATTTTTAAATTGTTCAAATGTACCAATTACAATATGGTTGGTATGCTCTAGTATTTTCACGATTTCACCTTCGCGTTTTCCTGAGGCTTTGGTGACTTTTGCAAGAACTAAATCACCATGCAAAGCACCCATTTGCGCATCTGCAGGAATGAAAAGGTCGGTAGGTTCAGCTAAGACAAAGCCAAATCCACGTTCGTGGCCTTGGAAACGTCCTGTAATCAAGCCAACGCTTTCGACAGGAGCAAATCTTTTCTTCTTTGTTTGAATAATTTTTCCTTCTTGAATTAATTCGTTTAAAATTTCTTCTAAAAGGCCGATGTCCTCCAACGGTACATCTAATACTGCAACCAATTCTTCCAGACGTAAGGGAAGGTAATCTTTTTGTTGCATAAATTCATAAATTCTTTCTTTTCTTGACATAAAATTTCCTTTTATTCATTTAAATTTTTGAGGGCGCCAGATAAAAAACGCCACGCAATTAGTATGCGTGGCGTTTTTAAAAATCATACTTACAGAACAAAATGAAGCACAATTGCCAGAATCATAAACAGGATAGCACAAACACTGGTCCATTTTCCAAGCATAGCATCAATTGTTCTACCTTTGTTCTTACCGAAAAAGGTTTCAGCTCCACCGGCAATACTACCGGATAAACCGGCTTGTTTACCGGATTGCATCAAAACAATTACAATCAGCGCAACACATATAATTAAATATATAATATTCAACGCGATATCCATTTACCGCACCCTCCTATCAAATAATCATCTGCATTTATACCATGCTTAATTATTATAGCATATTCTTTTTAAAAAAGCAAGCTTTTTTTCCTAATTTTCTAAAAATTCTTTTCTGTAGCATAATTTACCCTCAAACAGCAATACTATAAAATATAGAAATTAGAAAAAGTAATTGACAAATTTACCGATTTTTGGTATAATTAAAATAGATGATGCGCCGAACAGTAAGATTTTTAGTAAAAACTTTTGCTGTCGGGAACGGAACCGAAAACAGAATAATCGGGCGGCACAACTTTTTCAGCTCTCTTTCTTGTTCGTGAGGGGAGCGTTTCTTATTGTGCTTTCGTTTCAGTACGTAAATCTGAAATTGAAAATTGTAATGCTCGGAAAATTACAATTTTAAATATTGATATTGGTATTATAGAAGAAAACGGAGGTTTATTTGTGGCAAAAAAAACAAAATTAAAAATGATTCCTTTAGGCGGATTGCATGAGATTGGTAAGAATATGACGGTGTTTGAATACGGAAACAACATCATTTTAGTCGATTGCGGCTCTGCTTTTCCGGATGAAGAAATGCCAGGAATTGATTTGGTGATTCCCGATATTACTTATCTGAGAAAAAACAAGGAAAAGATTCGGGGGATTGTATTGACCCATGGGCATGAGGACCATATCGGTGCACTTCCTTATGTATTACAGGAAATTAATGTTCCTATTTATGGTACCAGACTGACATTGGGAATCGTGGAACATAAATTAAAAGAATTTCACTTGCAGGATATTGCACAGTTAAGAGTGGTTTCTCCCGGAGACAGAGTGCATTTGGAATGCTTTGTCGTTGAATTTATTCGTTCTAATCATTCCATTGCGGATGCAGTCGCTTTAGCGATTCATACACCTGTTGGGATTGTCATTCATACAGGGGACTTTAAAATTGATACCACACCTATTCAAGGAGAAATGATTGATTTGACTCGTCTTGGCGAGTTGGGGAAGGAAGGCGTTCTTGCTCTTTGCATGGATAGTACCAATGTGGAACGAGCGGGATATACCATGAGTGAACGAACGGTAGGAATGTCTTTTCGCGATATATTTAAAGACTGTGAAAAACGTATTATTATCGCAACCTTTGCATCTAATATTCATCGTGTGCAACAGATTATTGATGCAGCCGCCCGGAATAAAAGAAAGGTTGCGATTTCCGGTCGCAGTATGATTAATGTTATTTCTGTTGCTAATGAATTGGGCTATATCAATATTCCTTCCAATGTATTAATTGATTTGGAGGAAATTAATCGGTATCCTGCCAATAAGGTTGTATTAATTACAACAGGAAGCCAAGGTGAAGAAATGTCTGCTTTAACCCGTATGGCATTTTCTGACCATAAAAAGGTGGAAATTACGGCAAAGGATTTGGTTGTCATTTCGGCAAACCCCATTCCGGGTAACGAGAAATTGATTTCTCGGGTAGTGAACGAACTGTTTAAAAAGGGAGCAGAGGTTATTTATGAATCTTCTTTGGCAGAGGTTCATGTTTCAGGTCATGCTTGCCAAGAGGAATTAAAATTAATTATGGCATTGACAAAACCACAATTTTTTGTTCCTGTTCACGGTGAATATCGTCACCTTTGTATTCATAAGGAATTATCTGAGTTAATGGGAATTTCTCCACAGGATAGTTTTATTATGGATAATGGAAAGGTATTGGAATTTTCTTTTGATTCGGCAAAGATAAACGGTTCAGTTCCGGCCGGTAAAGTTTTGGTAGACGGTTTGGGAGTGGGTGACGTAGGAAATATTGTATTGCGTGACAGAAAACATTTAGCGCAAGATGGCTTGATAGTGGCGGTTATTTCTTTATCAGGCGATAACGGTGAATTGATTCAGGAACCTGATATCATTACTCGTGGATTTGTTTATGTGAGAGAATCGGAAGATTTGATGGAACAAATGAGAGATGTGGTTTGTGATGCTGTTTTTCATTCTGTCAACAAAAAAGCAAGAGATTGGAATTCCTTAAAATCTTCTGTAAAGAATCAGTTGGGACAGTTTATTTATGATACGACAAAGCGAAGTCCTATGATACTGCCTGTTATAGTAGAAATATGATTGATAAATTTCCTCGGAATTTTTCCGGGGAAATTTTTTTAAAAAATTTTAAAAAAAGGGTTGACAAATGAAAAAAATATGATATAATATAATCAAAAGTGATAATCGTTATCATTATTATTTTTGAAAGGAGAGATTGTGATGAAGGAAAAGTACAGTGCAAAAAGAGAAATGATTTATGAATACCTTTCCGGAACAAAAAGTCATCCGGAAGCAGAAGAGATTTATCTTGCGTTAAAAAAGAAGAATCCGTCTCTTAGCTTGGCAACTGTGTATCGGAATCTGGCAAAATTCGTTGCGGAAGGAAAAGCAATCGAAATTGTAGGTGACAATCATGTGGTTCACTTTGATGCCTGTGTTGCTCCTCATTATCATTTCTCTTGTCAGCAATGCAGTCGTATCTACGATGTTGAGATGCCTGCAATGAAGCTTGATTCTGATAAACTCAAAGAGGTGGGTCAGGTTCAGCGTCACGAATTGGTTTTTTATGGCATTTGTAACCAATGCCAACAATAATAAAATTTTTATTTATATGGAGGAATTTGTTATGAAAAAGTTTGTATGTTCAGTATGTGGTTATGTTCATGAGGGAGATGCTGCTCCCGAAAAATGCCCTGTATGTAAGGTGCCTGCAGAAAAGTTTAAGGAAATGGAAGAAGGCGCTGCTTTGGCTGCAGAACATGAATACGGTGTTTATGGTAAAACCGTAAAAAACAATCCTGATATCAGCGAAGAAGATAAGAAATATATCTTTGAACAGCTGATGGCGAACTTCAATGGCGAATGCGCAGAAGTTGGTATGTATCTGTGCATGGCAAGAATTGCTCACCGTGAAGGTTATCCTGAAGTTGGTCTGTATTGGGAAAAGGCTGCTTTTGAAGAAGCAGAACATGCTGCAAAATTTGCAGAACTGTTGGGAGAAGATTTGGAACCCAATATGAAGGCTACCACAAAAGACAATTTGAGATGGAGAGTAGACTGTGAATACGGTGCAACTCAGGGTAAGTTTGACTTAGCAAGCTGCGCTAAGAAAAACGGTTTGGATGCAATCCACGATACTGTTCACGAAATGGCAAAAGACGAAGCTCGCCACGGTAGGGGATTGGAAGGACTTTTAAAGAGATATTTCAACTAATCTAAAAACTTGAAATGATAATGAGTTGGCCTCCTTGGCAATAGGTAATACTTGTTGCTAAGGGGGTTCTCGTAATGAACTAAACTTGGTTTAGTTCATTATGAGAATTAATTTTTCAAAAATATGGATGATAAAATATTTCCGAATTTTTTTTCAATTATATACCATGATATATATGAAATTACCCACGATAGAACAATCATTGAAATAATTATGATGATATTGCGCGGGGAAAAATCGTTTATTCCAAAAATTCTTTCGCCTACAGAAATTATATAGTAATGCAATAGATAATAAGAAAAGCTTGCATTTCCAATACTTACCAAAAGCTTTGGGGAAAAAAGCTTAAAGCAAGAACAAATAATTGTAAAAAACATAGTTAAAATAAAAATTATACACCAACAATAAGCTGTAATATTAAGAGTGGTAATTTGTTTTCTGAATATATGAACTAAAATACAAGATAAAGCAAGAAGCAAAAAAGACAAAATAGTAGAATACCATTTTTTTATTGATAATTTTTTGCTTGATATATAGATAATTAAATAGTAACATAAAATTCCGGCACAAAAAGAGATCCAAGTGATATGATTGTTTGTAATGTAAAATTTTAAAATAGGATTATTAAAGGTGAATATTTTTCCTAATAAAGAAAGAAATGCACAAAATATTATTGCAAGAACTCCTCTGTTTTTATGACTAATCTTCATGACTATCATAAATAATAAAGAAAAGGCGATTTCCATTTGAATAGTATGACCTAACCCTACTAAAGATCGGAGAATAATGTCGGATTTAAGACTTGCTCTTTCATAAGGGATAAAAAACAATGATTTAAATAATTCGATGATTGTTGGTTTATATCCGATGATTTCCGGAATAATACACGAAGCAAAAAAGGTGAAAATTGTAAGCAACCAATATAAAGGAATTAATCGAATTAAGCGTCTTATAAAAAAGTGTTTTCCTTTTTCTTTTGTGTTTGTTGTATGCATTGTTAAAAAACTGCTTATAAAGAAAAAAAGCTGGACAAAAAAGCTAACAGTATATATCGTACGGGGAGTAATATAATGATAGAATACAGAAAAATGAAATAAGGAAACAGAAAGGGCGGCTAAAAAACGAAGTACTTGTAAAAATTCAATTTTATGTGGTAATGAAAAATGTTGAGTTTGCATTAAATCCTCTCCTTTGAGTATTTAATTTATATAAGCTTTGTCGGGTCGGTAATGTGAGTGTTCATAGCAATTTTAATAAGGTCAATTAAGGAAAGATACTTACAAGAAAGATCTCATATGTATGACATGATAACTCTAAAAACGCCTTTCATAGTTTCTTACATCATAATATTGTGAATACCTAATCCGCAGAGAAAATGACGAATAGGAATCATGATTATTTTGTCCTGTCCATTTAGATAGTTACCTTTAAGCTTGTTATGAGCATTATACCATAAATACAGATAATAGTCAATAAATTTTAATAAAAATCTTTTTTTGACAATTGTACACAATACCTGCTGTTTTTTAATGATAGGTATTGCTTTTTTTGAGTAAGTATGGTATAATAGAAAAAAGAATTTTGAGAGGTGTATAAAATGCCAAAATCATTATATCAGTACCGTATTTGTCCGGAACATCAACAACAGATTGAGGCTATGCTTAATCAAATTCTTCCATCACACAGATATAAGCCTGATAAAGAGAAAAATGTGTTTTCTTGTGGCGGTTTTATTGCTGCAAAAAGAAAAATTGAGTATAAAATTATAGGTGATATTCTAAATATTTGTATTTGGAAAGTATTTAAAGGAAGTTATGGACGAACAACGTATCATCCAATAAGTTCAGCCGTTGGTTTCGTACTTAATTCGGGGATGAAAAATACAATTGAAAATACGATTAATATAATTTCGCAGCAATATCCACTTGCGTTGATTACCTGTTGTATGGATGTGGATGATAATTTCATTGCTGAATTGTATAGAAAAATTGATCATCAAAAAAATTAATGAAGTGTATTTTATCCTTTGTATTAAATTGATTATGATTTTTTGATAAATATGACATAGGAGGGATGGTTGATGGCGCAAATGCCTATAACAATATATAAAAATTCACCACTTGCTACATTTTGTAGTATATTGGGAGTAATTCTTTGCTTGATTGCTGCATTTATTGTTTATAGTTTTCATAATTTTATTGGTTTTTTATTTTTAATAATCGGTGGAATTCTTATATTCTCTGCCGGTGCAATTGATGAGCGTGCCAGATTCAAGAAATTTTTGACTGTTATAAAAGAAAATGGTATAGAAAACGATATCAGGAATTCATCAGAAATTGCAATTCAGATTTACAAGAAATTTCCTTCTAAATTAACGTTAAAGTATTTTGATGAGATAAACCCAAAAGCATCAAGCTTAATAAGAAACGCTATAAAAAACAACAAATAAGAGCAATCATTCAAAAATATTTTTAAGTAGAAATGGGGGGTATTTTTGTTTAATTTTGTAAAAATTGAGGATTGGGACTATATGATTACAAAAGTCGGAGAGTCCAGAATTAGAGTATGGCATCACGTTACACGTGATGATGGTGGTTATGGCACTGAAGTAGACTTTACAATTCCATTTGATTATTTTTTAACACATACTGTTGAAGATTTATATCAAGAAATATGCAGAAGACATTTATCACCATCTATATATATAAACAGAAATGATGAGATTGAATGTCTCAAACTGTGTCTTCAAGGATTAAATGTTATAATTGCGGAATAAAGGATCTTGGAAAATATTAAACAAACGGTTTTTATAATGCGATAGATATTTAAATTAATATAATATTTGAAAGAAGAGGAGAATTATTATGACGGAAAATTATATGGTTTGTAATTGTAAACAGGTAAGCTACAGTACGATTGTTGATGCGATCCAGAACAACACAAAATTTGATGACGTGCTAAAAACATTCGAGAGTGTTCAGAAGATCACAAACTGTTCAACAGGTTGTGGTGGTTGTCATCAAAAAGTGCTTGATATTATATCAAAAGTTATGAGCGGTGCAGAAATATAAATCTTTATTCCCCTTGATTATATAAAATAATTTTTCTCAAGGGGATTTTTAAAAAATGTGGTGAATTTGGATGGTTGAGGTTGTTGCAGCATTGATATGGAAGGAAGACAGGTTTTTAATTTGTCAAAGACCATTCAATAAAAAAAGAGCAATGCTTTGGGAATTTGTCGGAGGTAAGGTTGAGACAGGTGAAACAAAGGAACAAGCTCTTGTTCGTGAATGTAAGGAGGAGCTCAATATAACTCTTTCGGTTGGCGATGTGTTTATGGACGTGATTCATAAATATCCGGATATTACGATTCACTTAACCTTATTTCATGCAACTATCCAAAAAGGTGTTCCCGAAAAGGTAGAACATAATGCCATCGAGTGGATAAAAGTGTCAGAAATTGAAAATTATACTTTTTGTCCGGCGGATACAGAAATTTTAGATAAACTAATCAAAGAGAAAGAGAGTATAAAATGAAAAAATAATTACAACAGTATTATTGATGATGCTTTCGTTTTCTTTTAATGCATGCATTCAAAAAGCTGCTTCGCCCATAGGAAAATTTGAAAACTATATTGTAAAAAACGGTGTTCAAAAGGGTGATGAGATCGTATTGGATTGCCCTGATATTGCCGGACAGATTGTAGAATATGATTTTATAATAACAGCGATGGAAAATATAAAAGATTCAAATGAAACTCAATTTGAATTAATAAAGGGAATAAATGGTGTTAGGATGAAACTTCTTGATTCTTCTATTACCAATAATGGTTCGAAAATGGAACGAGTGGTGCTAATTTAACTGACGAAGTAAAAAAATTGATGAAACAATACATTGATTTAACACTTGATTGTTATTCAAGTGCTCTTGCGCAGGAAGGACTTGGTATTTCAATTGCTGATGTAGGATATACTTGTTATCAATAAGTGAATCCTCAGATGTACAAGAAATTTGCAAAAAATATTTTTTTAACAAGGAAAAAGATTGACAAATTTTAAAATCTATGGTATGATAATAAGAAAGCGATGACAGGGAAAGTAGATTTTGCGAGAACGTGTCAGAGAGTGGGTGCCGTCGGCTGGAAGCATCCTCATCAGTATCCTGAATTGAAGTTCACCCATTGAGCTGTTTTTCTGAACAAGAGTCAAAGTAGGGGAAACCGGTTTCATACCGTTATCATGGTCTTGAGTGTCTGTGCAATGCAGGAATCAGGGTGGTACCGCGAAGTGTATTCCTTCGTCCCTAAGTGGGGCGAAGGTTTTATTTTTACCGAAAGGGGTAGTTAGTTTTGAAACAACAGTTAGAGCAAATCAGACAAGCGGCAGAAGAAAATTTAAAATCTATTGATTCTATTGCCGATTTGGAAGAAATCAGAGTAAAGTTTCTCGGAAAAAAAGGGGAGCTGACTTCTGTATTGAGAGGAATGGGTCAGTTGTCTGCGGAAGAACGTCCGCAAATCGGTCAGTTGGCAAATCAGGTTCGTTCTTTTATTGAAGAAGAACTGGAAAAAGCAAAAAACAAGCTTCAGCAAGCAGAATTGGAAAAGAAATTAAGCAGCGAGACATTGGATGTTACTATTCCCGGTAAACAGTGGCCGGTTGGAAAAACACATCCGTTGACCACGGTTTTGGATGAATTGAAAAGTATTTTTATTGGTATGGGTTTTTCTATTGCAGAAGGTCCTGAGGTAGAATATGATTATTATAATTTCGAAGCATTGAATCTTCCGAAAAATCATCCCGCCCGTGATACACAGGATACTTTCTATGTAAATGACAATATTGTATTGAGAACGCAGACCTCACCCATGCAGGTGCGCGTGATGGAAAAGCAACAGCCTCCCATCCGTATTATTGCACCGGGCAGAGTATTCCGTTCTGATGCGGTGGACGCAACGCACTCTCCTGTATTTCACCAGATCGAAGGTTTAGTGGTGGATAAAGGGATTACCATGGGTGACCTGAAGGGTACCTTGGAAGTGTTTGTAAAGAAGTTGTACGGGGATGAAGTAAAGGTGCGGTTCCGTCCTCATCATTTCCCCTTTACCGAACCTTCAGCAGAAATGGATATTTCCTGCTTTGTTTGCGGTGGAGAAGGCTGCAGAGTTTGTAAGGGTGAAGGCTGGATTGAAATTTTGGGTTGCGGTATGGTGCATCCTAAAGTTTTGAAAAATTGTGGTATTGACCCGGAAATTTACAGCGGTTTTGCCTTTGGTATCGGTCTGGAACGAATTGTTATGCGTCGGTATGATATTGACGATTTGCGTTTGTTCTTCGAAAATGATGTGCGTTTCTTGAAACAGTTTTAAAGGAGGGAATAGCCATGAAAATGCCATTGAGTTGGTTGAATGATTATACAAAGGTTGGGGTAACCCCAAAAGAATATTGCGATGCCATGACCTTGTCCGGTTCAAAGGTGGATGCTTTTGAAATGGTCGGAGAAGGCATTGAGAAGGTTGTTGTAGGAAAAATTTTGAAAATTGAGCAACATCCCGATGCGGATAAGCTGGTGGTTTGTCAGGTAGATGCAGGAGAATCGCTTCAGATTGTAACAGGTGCAAAGAATGTGTTTGAAGGAGCATATGTTCCCGTTGCTCTTCACGGCTCTCATTTGCCTGATGGTACTGTGATTAAAAAAGGAAAGTTAAGAGGCGTTATATCCGAAGGAATGTTTTGCTCTACCGATGAATTGGGCATGACAGAGGGTACCGCCACAGGGGTTCTGATTTTAGAAGGTGAACCTGTCTTGGGAGAAGATATTAAAAAGACATTGGGTCTTGATGAAGTGGTTGTTGATTTTGATATTACTTCTAACCGCCCTGACTGTCTGAGCATGATTGGATTGGCAAGAGAATCTGCCATTACTTTACATGAAGAATTTTCTATTCCTCAAGTGGTAGTAGAAGAAAACGATGAACAAGTGGAAGATTATTTGTCTGTTAAAGTGGAAAACTCTGCACTTTGTCCCCGTTATACTGCCCGTGTGGTAAAAAATATTAAGATTGAGCCGTCTCCTATGTGGATGCAAAAGCGTCTGGAAGGTTGCGGTGTGCGTGCGATTAATAATATTGTGGATATCACCAATTATGTTATGTTGGAATATGGTCAGCCCATGCATGCCTTTGATATTGATTTTCTAAAAGGGCAAAGTATCTGTGTCCGTACTGCCAAGGAAGAGGAAACCATTGTTACCTTGGATGATGTGGAAAGACAATTAACCCCTGATATGCTGATGATTTGCGACGGAGAAAAGCCTGTTGCAGTCGCAGGTGTTATGGGGGGACAGAATAGCGAAATTCAAGATAGCACCAAAACTATTGTATTTGAAAGTGCAAATTTTGATGGTGCTTCTATCCGTTCCACCGCAAAAGCATTAGGGATGAGAACAGAAAGCTCTGCTCGTTTTGAAAAGGAACTGGATGCCAATGTTACTTTGGATGCAGTCAATCGTGCATGTCAGCTGATTTGCGAGCTTGGTGCAGGCGAAGTGGTAGGCGGTGTGATAGATGTTTATGAAACATTGCCAAAACGATTGGAAATCACCTTGCGTCCCGCTAAGATTAACAGTTTTTTGGGAACCGATATTTCCGAAGAAGAAATGATTCGTATTCTCAAAGCATTGGAATGTGAAATCAAAGGAGATAAGATTTATCCTCCCACCTTCCGTAAGGATTTGGAAACAGAAGCGGATATTGCAGAAGAAATTGCAAGATTCTACGGTTACGATAAGATTGAATCCACTTTGATGAAGGGTGAATCGGTTGCAGGGGGCAAAACCTTAAAGCAATCAACGGAAGATGTAGTAAAGAGAGCATTGACCTCAAGAGGCTTGTATGAAATCTATACGTATTCCTTTACCGACCCCAATGCTTTTGACAAGCTGAATTTACCTGCTGATTCTGAATTAAGAAAATGTGTTACCATTCTGAATCCTTTGGGTGAAGAACAGAGCGTAATGAGAACACAACATTATAACGAAATGTTAAAGGCTCTTTCTTTGAATAATAGCCACAGAAATCAAAATGTAGGATTGTTTGAACTGGGAACCGTTTATTATCCCAAAGCACTTCCTGTTACAGAGCTTCCTGAGGAACGTGAATTTGTAACCATTGGTATGTATGGCGATGTTGATTTTTATGATTTGAAGGGAATCGTGGAACAACTTTTCTATGCATTGAATATCAGTGATTATAAGGTTGTGGCAAAGAAGGACGACCCCACCTTCCATCCCGGAAAAACAGCAGAATTGATGGTAGAAGGAGTGAGTGCCGGTGTGTTCGGTGCGGTTCATCCTGCGGTATGTAATCAGTATGAATTGGATAGGGAAGTGCTGATGGCAAGCATTGACTTTACCTTGTTGTTAGAATATATGAAGCCCGAAAAAACCTATCATGCGCTGCCTAAGTTCCCAGCAGTAACAAGAGATCTGGCAATGCTTTGCGATGACGAGGTAGAAGTGGGCAGTATTGAAGAAATTATCCGCCAATGCGGTAAGGCATTGGTTGAAGAAATCAAGCTCTTTGATATTTACAAAGGAAAGCAGATTCCCGAAGGAAAGAAGAGTGTTGCATACTCTGTTGTATTCCGTGATGCTAACAAAACTCTGGAAGAGCAGGAAGTGAATCGGGTAATGGACAAAATCTTGACTCGTCTGGAAGAAAAACTTCATGTAGAATTGAGAAAAAATTAAAAAAACACTTGCAATTTTTTCAATTTTGTTATATGCTATATATAAGCGGATTTTTTGAAAGTGAGGGTGAGAGATCATGACAGACGGAACAATGAAATTCAAGTTTGAGAATGACAGAGCGGAGGAAACCAGCCAGATTATTCATGAAGTGTATCAGGCATTGACAGAAAAGGGATATAATCCCATTGATCAGATGGTTGGATATATCCTTTCGGGTGATCCTACCTACATTACCAGTCATAATAACGCTCGTGGTATGATTCGCCGATTGGAGCGAGATGAACTGTTGGAAGAACTTCTCAAAAGCTACTTGGGGAAATAACAAAGGTCAAGCAGTCTCACCATGTTGGGACTGCTTGTTTTGTATGAAAGGAAGACAAAATATGAAATGGATTGGCGTGCGTGATGCAGCACATTTTTTTGAACAGATTAATTTGTATTCCAAGGGCTTTGAACAAGTGCGAAGCTTAGTAGAACAAGAGCAATATTCCGAGGCATTGCATGAATACCGTCAATTGCTGAAAGAAAGATTAGTATCAGAAAAGTGCGAATTTCCTGTACCGTGTCCTGTGGATGGTGCAGATGCTCTTTTGGAAAACAAACTTTCCTTGCTCAATTCACCGTTGATTGAACTGGGTGAACCGATTGATTGGTTACTGGCACCAAATGGTGACAAGCAATGGCAAAGTCATTTAGGATATTTTTATTTCAATTTTTATTTGTTGGAAGCTTATGAACGAACGGGAGAATTGAAATATCTGAAAAAGTGGATGGATATTTTTAATGATTTTCTGGAACATCACAGATGGGGTACCGAGGGTTTGGAGTATGATGTTTCTATTCCTGTCTATGTGAATGAAAAAGGCTATAAGCATGGCGGAGAAGGAAGAACTCCCGGGTACTTAGGCGGAAGCTGGATTGGTCTTGCCGCAGCATCCCGTATTGAAAATTGGATTATTGCATTGCGTCATGTGATTCGGGATGACCATGTGCCTGATGTTTTCATTGCCAATGTGCTTTATTCTTTGGCAACCGACCATGTGTATATGGTGTTGAATAATGCAAGACGGTACACACCCAATCAGTTTGTTCATTGTGCCTCCACCTTGGTGTTGTTTGGCAGAGTATTGAATGAATTTAAAATTGCTCCTGCTTGTTATTATGTAGGGATGGATCGTTTGGAAGAGGCACTTGATATTTGTGTATTACCCGACGGAACCGATCCTGAGCAATCCTTTGGTTATAATCTCGGTATTGTTCCGAGAATACATGAAATTGTCAGCCTGTTTGAAGGAATTCATAACAGAAGGGTTGAAGCATTAAGAGAAAAAGCGGAGATGCGATGTGCTTTTTTAGCATCCTTGCTAACACCGTTGAAGAATTTGCCTGCTGTGGCGAAAAGTGCGAATCCTACAGAAGAAAATGCCGGATTTGCCATGTGTAATCTGAAAAATAAGTCAAGCTTATTCCCCGGATGTTCGGCATTAGAACTCATAAATGAGATAGAAGCAGGAGAAGAAAACGTTGCTTCTTCCGTGGCTTTTCCTTATGGCGGTTATTATGCATTCCGTTCCGGTTGGAAGGAGAAAGATAATTATTTGTTCTTCAAAACCAGCCGCTTTGGTATGGGTCATGCCCACGAGGATTGCAACAGTATTGTCTTAACGGCATTGGGAAAAGATTTATTGATTGATACGGGGAATTTTAATTATTCCGACGACCCGGTTTCGAAAAAAATCAATGATTATTTTATGTCAAGTTTTTCTCATAATACCGTTTGTATTAATGGTCTGAGCCAAACCAGAAAAGATTTTGTGGCGAAAAACCGTGATATGGTAACGGAAGAATGGAAAGACTGTGAAGAATATCTGGATTCTCTCCTTCGTTTAAGAGAACGAGACGGGACAGAGTATCATTTGGGTGAAATCCTGCAATACGCAGAAGGATATTATAAAGACGGTTATGGTGACGAGAGGTTGGATGCAGTGCATCACAGACAGGTGTTTTCTCTGAATCATCAATGCTATGTTGTGGTGGACAGAATCACAGGCGGTGATCATTTTCAATTGAATTGGAATCTGTCGGAATATTGTACAAATACCGGATTTTCAGACAATTGTCTGGTAACAAAGGCAGAAGATGTAACGCTGGAGATTCTTCATTTGGGAGCACCTCTTTCCTGTGAAATTCATAATGGTTCAGAAGAGCCTTTCGTTGGTTGGTGTTGTTTCGGTTATGATAAAAAAGAAGCTACTGACCATGTTTCTTTGACTTGGGAGAATAAAGGATTGCTTGTCTCTGTTTTGATGCCGTATGTAACCGAAAAACCTGTGATAACCGTAGAAAAGGAAACGGATGAAATTAAATTTTCTGTAACGACGGGAGGATGCGAAGGGAATTTCTCCTTTACAAAAGAACATTCTACAGTTACAGTAATCAAAAATGATAAAAAAGAAGTATTTGAAAGGTAGGAATTGTAATGGAACAATTAAAAGCTAAAATTGAAAATGCTGTAACAAAGGTTGATTTAACAAAATTTTCCTGGGGAGATTTGACGGAATTTGCAGAATTGACCCAAAAGAAAACCATGACCTTTGAAAAGACCAATAACATGGGAGTAAAGGAGCAATGGGAAGAGGAAGGTACCATCTGGTCTGATGCCATTGATGCAGCACTGGAAAAATATAAAACCGTATCCATTCCCAAAATGGAAGAAACGGTATTTATCGACCGCCCCATTATCATGAAATCGGGATATAGATTAAAGATTGACCCTGAAACCACCATCGGTCTTGCTCCTGAAACCGGCACCTGTATGCTTCGTAATGAGCATCTGATTAACGGTCATCCCACAGTACCCGTTTTGGAAAATACGGATACAGATATTAGTGTATCAGGCGGAATCTGGGTGCAGGGAAGAGTCAGAGGGGAAGCAGATAAAGAACATTCTATTCCCGGAAGCTTCGGAACTTTGTTGTTCAGCAATGTAAAGCGGGTTCAGGTAACGGATATGACCATTTGCGACGGTAGCTCTTACGGTGTGCAGATTTCTTACGTCAATGATTTTTACATTGAAAATATTAAGTATGATAACCACCATAAAGATGGTGTACATATTAACGGGATTGCAGAATACGGTATTGTCCGCAATCTATCAGGGTTTACGGGCGATGATATGGTAGCGTTAAATGCATGGGATTGGTGCAGTTCTGCAACTTCCTTTGGTGCAATTCGTTATCTTTTGGTGCAGAATCTGGAAGGTCACATGAACGAGCTTCGTCTTCTGCCAGGAAGAAAGCTTCATGCAGACGGCACCACATCTGATTGTCCCATTGAGCATTGTGTGTTTGAAAATATCAAGGGGATTTATAATTTTAAATTGTATTGTCAGCCCAATTGTCACAATGTACATACTCCGGGACTGAACGATTGCTCCTTGATTAACGGCGAAATCAATGATGTTTGGTTTAAAAATATTACATTTGAAAAGATTTTGCATAACGGAATTGCAGATATTGATGTGGATGCACTGTTTGAATTAGGTGCTGATTGCGATGGTGTACATATTTCTGATGTAACAGTCAATGATAACATGGGAAATCTTGCATTTTTAACCGTAGGGCCCAAGTCTGTAACCTGGAAATACGAGCCTGATTATCCTGATACCTGGGGTGAACTGTTTGCTCCTGATATGATTTGTACCGTAAAAAATCTGACCATTGACCGAGTCAACCTGAATCAGGATAAGGCTATGATCAGAGTGATTCATTTAGCAGAAAATCCTGATTATCCCAATACCACACCAAAGGGTGGTACCGGTTATGGGATTTTAGAAAACGGTGCCATTGACGGTGAAACATTTCAATATTAATGGAGGAATTTGATTGATTCGTTTTTTGGTAAAAAGATTTGTGCCGGATTATGAAAATGTTTCAGACGAACGAGTTCGTGAGCGATACAGCGTGTTAAGCGGTATTGTCGGGATTCTTTGTAATTTCTTTTTGTTTCTGTTAAAATTTATTACAGGATTTATGATGAATAGCATTGCCATATTGTCAGACGGATTTAATAATCTGTCTGACATTGGTTCGTCTGTGGTATCTGTAATCGGTTCAAAAATAAGCAATAAGCGTCCCGACTCC
>SVJP01000032.1 GCA_015068925.1 Oscillospiraceae bacterium | reverse complement strand
ACCACTTGTGCATTTTCCGCATTTTCACAGTACCGAATCATACTGGTACCCCGATAAACACCTAACACACCGATTCTTACTTTTTTCATAATTCTTCTATCCTTTCTTTACGGCAATAAAATCAATGCCAAAATTCCGATAAATGATAAAATCACTGCTCCGATTTCCTTTTTTCTGGGTTTATTTGGTGTGAAGCAGCTGATGACGGTAGAGCAAATCATCACGCCCCCCGTAACAAAGGGATATTGTGCCGATGCAGGTAAAAAGCCCAGAGCAATCAGCAAGAGCAAATTCGCAACACGGTTTAAAATTCCATGACCCAGCATGGAAAAAATGGCGGTTTTATTCAATTTTTTCTTGTCTGAACGATAAAACCAAAGCATGACCAAAGAAATCAGGATGGAAACCATGGCGGTCAACACAGAATAACCTGCCGCCGATGTTTTTTCAAAGGGTGCTGCCTGAAAAATCTTGGAAATCACCCCTGCCATGCCGTTCAGCACAAAAATACCGATATAATAAAGGGTACCGGATGTTTTCTCGCCCTTTTCCACCGTCAGGCAAAGAGCGATGGTAATGATAACAAAACAAAGGCATTTTCCCAAGGTCAACCCTTCGTGATGAAACAAAATTCCCGATACAAAGGGTAGTGCCATTCCCCCAAGCATGGAAAAGAGGGAATAAAGGGAAAGATTGATTTTTCCGAATGCTTTCAGACTGCAAAAGGTAAAGAGCATTCCGTTTACAGCTGTCCAAATCGCCATCAGCATGGAAAAATGGGTGTATTCCCAAGAAAGTCCGTTGATGAGAAACAGAGTAATTAATCCCGAAATTCCGCCTCCTGCCGAAAAAACAAATACTGCCTTTGCACCGTTGCCGTAAGATTTTTCAAACAACTGATTAAAGAAAAACTGCATACTAAACATCATCACCGAAAGGGTAATCATGCCATAATATATCATACTATCACCTCTCAGTTTTGTATTATATCAAAGAATTTCTCCTTTGAAAATAGAATTTTTCCATTATTTCATGTAATTTTTCTACTTTTCTATTGAGAAATGGCTTTTTTTATGGTACAATAGAGAAAAGGATGTGAAACAATGAAAAATCAAACCAATATTTGCAAATTTGTCACCCAATCCAGCGATTCCAAAATGAAAACGTCCAATTTCGTTTACGAAACCAAAAATTCCGTCAATGTGAAACGAACTGAAGAGCATGCCATTTATCTGGTGACGAGCGGAGAAGGCTGTCTATGCACTGATTTATTCAAAAAAGAATTGGTGACGGGGACGGTGTTTTTTACCTTTTCCGGTATTCCCTTCCGCATTAAGCAAAAGGAACACATTGAATATATTTATATCAGCTTTCACGGGCTTCGCTCCCAGGAATTGTTTGACCGCTTTCAGATTTCTCCTTCCAACTGCATTTTCAGAGGACATGAGGGCTTGCTTTCCTTCTGGCAAACCGCTTTGGGAAAAGCCAATGAATCCAATCTTGACCTGATCAGCGAAAGTGTTCTTTTATATACCTTTTCTCAAATGACCCCTACCGAGGGAACCAAAGAGCAAGATTTGGTCAGTACCCTTCTTTCTTATATTGAAAATCATTTTACCGATACCAATCTGACCCTCGCCTCCACTGCAGAGGAATTGCGGTACAATGCGAAATACATTTCCCGAGTGTTCAAAGAAAATGTGGGGATTTCCTTTTCGGAATATGTGAAAAACATCCGAATTCAGCACGCGGTATTTCTCATGGAGCAAGGAGTAACGGCTGTAAAAAACGTGGCGCTTCTTTCAGGCTTCCGCGACCCCTTTTATTTTTCCAATGTGTTTCACCAGACCTTGGGAATGGCTCCCAGCGACTATTTAAATAAAAACAAGTAAGTATTTAAATAGGAGCAAGTGACTTTTTAAAAAAATTACATATCATAATTAATTGCAAATAAATTGAAATTCAAACAAGTTTGCTGCACCTGCTTTTTTAATTGACAAATGTGAGAAAAAATGTTATACTTATTTTACAAAGAAAATTTACAACAAAATAGAAGGAGTATTTTTTGATGAAAAAACTTATTTGCGGTATTTTGGCAGTTGTTATGTTGCTGGCTGTGTTGCCCACAGTTTCTATGGCAGGAGATTATGTGATTGAAGATTGGGAATTGATCGGATCGTGGTATGGTGAATATCGAGAGCCTTATTTTACCAATTCAACGTATCAAGAAAGTTATCCGGCTTACATGAACTTAACGATTCGGGAATGTGATGAAAACGGGAATCTTTCGGGTGAAGGCTATTCCATGTCAATTTCTGAAGGAGATGATCATGAAGGTTCGTGGCTTCGCTTTGAAATTAAAGGAACCGTTAATTTCGAAACAGGAGAAATCAAAATTTCTCAAACAAGGGAAATCAGTGCTTCCAACGGTTCTTCCGTTTCTTATGAAATTTATGAAGGAATTGTTTCCGGTGATACGATGTCCGGTCTTGTCAAAAATCAAAAAAGAATTATTCCGGAAGATTTGCCGTTCTCTTTTGGACGTGTTTCGGAGTGGGCAAAGGATGAAATTACAGAAGCAAATGCAAGAGGTCTGATTCCTGAAACCATGAAGGGAAAAGATTTATCTCAACCTGTTACCCGTGCAGAATTTGCAGCAATTTCATTAGAGCTTTATGAAGCATTAAGCAAACAAGAGAAAGAGACGGTTTCATCTGTTCCCTTCTTTGATATTGAAGGATGTGATGATGAAGAAGCCATTAAAAAAGCCTATGATTTGAACATTGTTGCAGGGATTTCCGCCACAGAATTTGCTCCAAATATCAGCATCAGCCGACAAGATTTAGCCGCAATGCTATGCCGTGCAATCAAAAAATATAAGTTTGAGGATTGGACTTTGGCAACAGATGACGAATATTATTTGGATTCGGAAGGGGTAAAGAAATTTGCAGATGACACAGATATTTCTGACTATGCAAAGCCCTCTGTTTATTATTTAGCAAAAATGGGTATTTTGCACGGAGTGGATGATTCTCACTTTGCACCAAGAAATACTACCTCTGAGCAAGAAGCACAAGGATATGCAACCGCAACAAGAGAACAAGCAGTTGCTCTTTCGTTAAGAATTTATAAACTTTCCGATATGTGGGAATAAAACAAAGCCCTGTATCAGGACTTTATTCCTGATACAGGGTTTTTTTGTGCAAAAAAATTTCCTTTATGATATAATAATATTGAGAAAATAAAGAATAAACTAAAAATAAAATATAAGGATATTGAAAATGAAAGAACGAAAGCACTGGTTTCATTATTTTGAAGCAAAAGAGCAGGATACGGACATTTTTCCCTTTTTACCCATGACGATTGGAACTTATCCCCATCAGAATCCCGTCATTCGACCAACGGGGTATGAATTTCATCAATTTTTGTGGATTACGGAAGGGAAAGGAAAATTTGAAATTAATGGAGAGACTTTTTTCTTAGAACAGGGACAGGGACTTTTTACACGGAAGGATGTTGCTCAAAATTATTGGGGGGATCCCTCTTTTTCTACCGCGTGGGTCACCTTTTTAAGCGGAGAAGCAATCCTTTCTCATTACGGAATCGGGGATAGCTTTGTATTTGAAACGCCCTCCTTCCTGAGCGATTCCTCTAATCATTTAGCGGCGCTTTGTCTTTCAGCAGATGATACTGCTCCTCGAGCCGCATACGGTTATCTTTGGATGATTGAGCTTTGTCAGGAATTGTTTCGCAAGCAACCTGACTGGACCGAAACGGTAAATCGATTTTTGGAGCAAAACTATGAAAAACCGCTGACTTTGGATGAAATTGCACTGTTTGGCGGTATGGATAAATATTCTCTTTGCAAGCGATACCTGAAAGAAACGGGAACAACGGTGATGCAAACCTTAAAACAAATCCGCATTGACCGAGCAAAACGGTTTTTACAGTACAGTTCCTTTTCTGTGGAAGAAATCGGGAATTTGTGCGGATATGAAAATTCCAGTTATTTTATTAAAACATTTCGGGAATCGGTAGGATGTACACCGTTGCAATATAAAAGGAATCTGCAATAATGATTGGGAAATAAGGCATTGATTTAAAAAAGAAAGGGCAGAAAATACCCTTTCTTTTTTGTCGTAGTTTTTCTAAGTTAGAATCCCAAACGCTTACGTAATCATGGGAATGGATAATTCTTCTATTTTTCTGCAAGCAGTGATCACTCTGTCGGCATCATAGTCCTCCAATCGATGCCCATCGAAGCCAACACTTAACTTCATTCCGCTTTTTCTGATAGCGTCCAAAAGCTTATCACTAACAAAAAAATCTTTTACATATTGGTGTTCCTGAAAGCCATGAGTGGAATCATAGGTTACGTTGAGTTCCCAAAAAATATTTTCTTCCTTCATTTTCTTGAAAAAATCACTCATAGTAAGTCCTTTGGAGGCAATATAGGCAGGTAAGTCCATATGGGCAAAACCCGTTCTTTTACATCCGCATCGTGTAACAAAATCGAAAATATTGTCAACGGCTGTTTCAGGAAATTGAAAGTTTTCAATTAAGCAATAATCAAAAAAAGAGACATCCACACCATCAGGAAGCAATGTGAATCCGATATCCAAAGTCGAAATTTCAATACCGCACCACACCTCTATGTCATTTTGATATTTCTCTGCAAGTGTTTTGATATGTTCATAGTATCTCTTTAAGGCATTGTTGTGCAGCCATGCCTTGTTTTCTTCGTTTTCATACACAAACCCCCGCCTGCTCATTACAATACCATGATAATGATCCGAAATACCCACAACATCTAACCCTTTTTCTATTGCATTTTGGATAACAGCTTCGGGAGAATCCTTTCCGCAATAAGAATAATAAGTGTGTGAGTGTAAATCCTGTATCATTGAAATTTCTCCTTTAACATCTGAATGCCAATTAAGAAAGCTGTGAGGGATTGTTGGTTTTCTAATTCTTTCTAAATTGTTTTTTCAAAACCGTAGGGAACGACCTATGTGTCGTTCCTTGGAAGCTAAGCTTTTCTCTGTCCGACATCCAGCCTCTCCGCGGGCAGTCGCCTAAGCGATTCCATAGCTTGGAAAACAGAAAACGAAAACCGTGTTTTCTTGATTTTTCGCTTGTGCTTGCGGCTTAAGTTTCACTGTTCGGAAGATAAGCTTTTCTATTTATTTTGCCCGTGCTTCGCAATAGATACAACGGTAAATCCCTGCTTCGCGGTCGGTCAGGCGGAATACCTGAGGAAGGGTGGTTTCGGTTGTTGTGATACAACGGGGATTTTTACAAGTGATGACTCCTTCTACCTGTTCGGGTAATTCTAAATGACCGTGCTTGATTCGTTTTCCGTTCTGAATGATATTGACGGTGATGCCCTGGTCGATATAACCCAGTACATCCAGATTCAAATCAATGACCTGGTCAATTTTAATAATATCTTTTTTGCCCATTTTCACACTGTTTGCATATTTATTATGCATAAAACAAGTTTGTCAAGGGCGAGCGTAGCTCGTGGATTTACTCTTGACTTGCCTATTCTTTTTTGCTATATGCTAATTACTTTAGTTATTTCCATACAATATATGACATATTGTCTATTTTATTTAACTGTTCCTGTATTTTATTGACAATATTTTCATCTTTAGAATCTTTTAGCATATCCATAGATTGATATAATTTCTTTTTAATAATTTTTTGGAAATTAAATATTTTAATATAATCATTTATTTTTTCTGGGTTTGTATAAGCATCTGTCTTTATAGATAATTCAGCTTTATCAATATATTTATTGAACCAATACATACAGTGAATGTTTTTAACTGCATCTGCTGTATCGTCATACCCCACCATAGCGTTTATCGTATCCTTTGAGAAACTTGCCAACGAGAATAGTCCCCCTGTAGCTGTACTTATCACAAATGTTCCAATGGATATTATACCGTCTTTAGCACCATCTGCCAATGCACTTAGAAAACTATTTGTATATTCATTTTCTAAGTCATCTAAAGCTTCATAAAAAACATCATCATTGATGTTCGCTTCTTTCAATGTTTCTCTTATTAAGTCAATATATGTTATACCAGTAGTATAATCACTTAACATTTTGCATACTGTTTCAAAAGCTACTCCTGTTAATTCTAATTTTAAACCTGCTTTATCTAATGCATTACCAAACTTTGATAAAGCATTAGCTGTATGCGGAGATATGTTAACCACCTTGTCAACTTTTGTAAAATCTACATATGATAAATATGAAAGCCCCGATGAGAGCCAATTAGTTATCTCTATTTCTGTTGACATATTGATTTCTTTATTATCAGGTAGTTCAGAGAAAATTTCAGCCAAGCAATTTTTAATCATATAAACATTATTTTCTTCACCAGAAATTAAATTGTCGACACCGAGAAACCAATCATCCCACCATATAATAAATGCATCAGCCCAATCGTTCCTACTTTCGTAAAACTCTTTAATTTCGGGTGAAAATTCTGCAAAAAGATTATCTTTTAGTGTTAAACTGTAATATACATTAAATTTTGTTATTTTTTCATCAGTTATGGTTTTATTTATGTTTTTATTTGATGTTATTTTTACAGTTTGTGTTTCACCATCCCATTCCACTTTTGCTCCCAAGCATTCCCCAATAGCTCTTACAGGAGTTAATGTTCGACTTCCTACTATTTGTGCCGGCACATCTAAATCATAGTGTTCCCATTTATCAAATTCAGGTTCTTTTGCAATTACTACAGATTTATGATTATTTTTAAACACAACCATTCTGTCGGGATGAATTATTAAAGCCGAATTGTCTTTTTCGCTCCACTTAACAGTATCTCCCATTTTTTCTGCAATCGCTCTAATAGGAACCATTACTCTATCACTTATCATTACAGGAGGTTGGTCAAATTTAATTTCCTCACCATTTAATACAACTTTAATTTCTTTTTTGTAATACACACGATAATTTTCGTAATCGCCAACAAGACTACTCATAATGGCATAATTTTCATGTAATTCTGCCACACTTCCGTATGCATACTCTGTTAAAATGGTTGTTTGACCGGTAACGGGATTATATTTTCTTACTTGTCCTCGGATTTTATCAAAGGAATCATTTCCGTTTTCAACAGCAGAATAATACAGTTGACCGTTTATTGGTTTCGTCAAAAATGCATCCTCAGCAATGACCTTTGCTTCGGTGCCGTCAGGATTCATTTCTGTTAATGTTAATTCTGCAATTACACCAACTGCAGGGGTTGTATATATTTTGTCATTGATTATATCAACAAATCCTGCATTTGTAATATAAGTAACTTCTTTTTTTTGTTCTATATCATAAATAATGAGATCTGCCATTGTTCTTGTTGTATCCTGATATTTGGAAGAAGAATAGTATAAATACTTATTTTTGTAAACGTTACTAACATGTTTGTCTTCATTCAAAATCAATTCTTTTTTTCCTGTTTTTATATCAGCTCGGTAGATTCCACTATTTTTTTTTGTATAATAAATGTCGTATCCGTTGCTGAGAAAATTCCATGATACATTATCATCTATGTATTTGCCATCAGCATATAATGTTCCATATGAACCATAATTCTGTGTACATTTTATAGATAGTTCGTGTCCATTAACATTTATGTAGTAAGTTGGATTTTGTTGATATTTTTCAGAAGTCTGCGAACGTATAAATTCATCATTAGAAGATGCTTCACTATAAGTGGGAAACTTATATATCAAACCTGTAGTTAAGCATAACAATAATAGAATGCTTAAAATTTTTCTTTTCATAAATAGTTTCCTTTCATAAAAGTATCATTAAGTTTTTATTTTGCCCGTGCCTCGCAATAGATACACCGATACACACCCTGTTCCCGATCGGTCAGGCGGAATACCTGAGGAAGGGTGGTTTCGGTTGTTGTGATACAACGGGGATTTTTACAAGTGATAACGCCTTCTACCTGTTCGGGTAATTCTAAATGACCGTGCTTGATTCGTTTTCCGTTCTGAATGATATTAACGGTGATGCCCTGGTCGATATAACCCAGTACATCCAGATTCAAATCAATGACCTGGTCAATTTTAATAATATCTTTTTTGCCCATTTTCACGCTGTTTGCATTTTTGATAATGGCAACGGCACATTCCAGTTCATCCAAGCCTAAGATATGATACAATTCCATGCCCTTTCCTGCTTGAATATGGTCTAAAACAATACCATCGGTAATCGGATTGATAATCATACTATTCCACCTCCAAAAGCTTCATAATCAGCGCCATACGAATGATTTTTCCGTTCATTACCTGTTTGAAATAGCAGGCTCTGGGGTCTTGGTCCACTTCTACCGCAATTTCGTTCACACGGGGCAGAGGATGGAGTACCGCCATATCAGGCTTTGCCAAGGTCATTTTTTCAGCAGTTAAAATATAGCTGTCCTTCAAACGGATATAATCTGCTTCATTGAAGAACCGTTCCTGCTGAACACGGGTCATATATAAAATATCAAGCTGGGGCAACACGTCTTCCAAGTTTGCAGTTTCTACATAAGGAATTCCTTTTTTATCAAGTACATCCTGTCTCAAATAATCAGGAATTTTCAGCTCATCAGGGGAGATAAACACAAATTTGATGTTTTCATACCGACACATTGCCTGTAAGAGAGAATGAACTGTACGGCCAAACTTTAAATCACCGCAAAAGCCTATGGTTAAATTGTCAAGTCTGCCCTTTTCCCGCTTGATGGTGAGCAAATCTGCCAAAGTCTGAGTGGGATGATTGTGCCCACCGTCCCCTGCATTGATAATAGGAACAGGAGAATGAAGAGATGCCGCATAGGGTGCCCCTTCCTTAGGATGACGCATGGCAATGATATCAGCATAGCAACCCACTACCTGTGCCGTATCCGAAACAGTTTCCCCTTTGGAGGCAGAACTGCTGGAGGCTTCTGAAAAGCCCAATACACTTCCTCCCAGTTCCAGCATTGCCGCTTCAAAGCTCAAACGGGTGCGGGTGGAGGGTTCAAAAAAGAGAGTCGCAATTTTTTTGCCCTTGCACTTTTCACTGTATTTTTCAGGATTTTCGATAATATCCAGCGACGTGTTAATCAGCTGATTGATTTCTTCAACCGTAAAGGTCAAAATATCAATTAAATGGTTCATTTGTAACTAAAAACTCCTTTCATCGGGGTTGTTAAGGGATGCAAACGTTCGCTATTTCATCCAGGATTCATCGGAAGGATTGTTTCTGAAGGAAATCAAACGAGCCACATCGTCTTTGGAAATATAGCATTCTTCAGCAGCAACCTGAGCCAAAGTGTCCAAATTGGAAAGGCTGATGTTTTTCACATTGGCAGCTTCCAGTCTGTCCAGTCCTTTTTTCATGCCGTAGGTAAAGATGCTGACAATACCAAGCACCTCTGCCCCTGCTTCTCTCAAAGCCTCTACCACTTCGATAACGCTTCCGCCTGTGGAAATCAAATCTTCCACTACAACCACCTTTTGACCTGCTTCCAGTTTTCCTTCAATCTGGTTTCCGCGACCGTGGTCCTTGTTTCCCGAGCGAACATAACCCATGGGAAGACCCATCAGGTGAGCGGTGATTGCCGCGTGAGCAATTCCTGCGGTGCTGGTTCCCATCAATACTTCACAATCAGGATAATAGGTTTTGATGTTTTCAGCCAGTGCGGTTTCCACGTGTGTCCGCACTTCGGGTGCGGTTAAGGTCAGGCGGTTATCGCAATAAATGGGGCTTTTGATACCGCTTGCCCAGGTAAAGGGTTCATCAGGTCTTAAAAAAACTGCACCGATGGACAGTAAATCTTTTGCAATTAATTCTTGTGTATTCATGGTAATTCTCTCCTTTATCATCCAAGAAATTCTTTACAACAACGCAGATATGCCGCCAATGGGTCGGGAGCTGCGGTAACGGGTCTTCCTACTACAATATAGTCAGAGCCTAATTCTCTTGCTTTTTCGGGGGTGGTAACACGAACCTGATCGCCAATATCTCCGTCAGCAAAACGAACACCGGGGGTGACGGTCAGGAAGTTTGCACCGCAAACCTCTTTTACCTTACCTGCTTCCAGAGGAGAGCAAACAACTCCGTCCAACCCTGATGTCATGGCATTTTTCGCATAGTGCATCACTACCTGGTCAATGGGCTTGGGAATGAGCAATTCTTCTTCCATTGCCTGCTGGCTGGTGGAGGTTAGCTGAGTGACTCCGATGAGCAAAGGTCTGGTTCCGTCTTCACGGGTCAGTCCTTCCAAAGCCGCTTGCATCATGGCAGAGGCGCCCCCTGCGTGAAGGTTGCACATATCCACATCCAGGTGAGACAGCACTCTCATGGCTTTTTTTACGGTGTTGGGAATGTCATGCAGCTTCAAATCCAGAAAAATCTGATGACCCCTTTCTTTGATTTCTTTTACAATGGCAGGACCTTCTGCATAATACAGCTCCATCCCGATTTTTAAATAGGGTTTTTTATCCGGAAACAAATCCAGAAACTCCATTACTTCCTTTTTGCTGCTGAAATCGCATGCAATGATTACATCTTTGCTCATTGATGAGCACCTCCTATGATAGATTCTAAACGGTCAATGCCGTATTGTTTCATCACATCTGGTAATTGAGTGATGATGTCCCGACAAACAAAGGGATCTACCAGATTTGCCGCACCGATTTGCACCGCGGTGGCACCTGCCATCATCATTTCAATCACATCCTCTGCCGAGGATACGCCCCCCATCCCGATAACGGGAATGGAAACTGCTTCATAAACCTGATACACCATCCGAAGAGCGACAGGGAAGATTGCTGACCCTGAAAAACCGCCCATTTTGTTGGCAATCACAGGTTTTCTGCGTTTTAAATCAATTCTCATACCCAGCATGGTGTTAATCATGCTGATTCCGTCCGCCCCTGCTTCTTCGCAGGCTTTGGCAATGGAAACAATATCTGTTACATTGGGGGTCAGCTTGATAAACACAGGCTTTGTGGTCACTTCCTTGACTGCCTTTGTGACTGCGGCGGCAGCAGAGGGGTCGGTTCCGAAGCTCATGCCCCCGTGCTTGACATTGGGACAACTGACATTCACTTCAATCCAGCCAACCTGACTTTCTTTGTCAATCTTTTCGCAACATTCCTGATATTCCTCAATGGAAAAACCGCTGATGTTTGCCATCACGGGTTTATGAAAACATTCTTTTAATTTGGGTAATTCTTCGTTGATGACCTTGTCAATTCCGGGGTTTTGCAATCCCACAGCGTTAATCATGCCCGAAGGACATTCTGCAATTCTGGGAGTGGGATTTCCGAATCTTGCTTCCCGAGTGGTTCCCTTAAAAGAAAAGGTTCCCAGTACATTAATATCATAAAGCTCTGCAAATTCATATCCGAACCCAAAGGTGCCGGAGGCGGGAATGATGGGGTTATCCAAAGAAATACCGCATAAATCCACTTTTGTTACCATATAATTTCCTCCTTTTCCAAAACGGGACCGTCTTTGCAAATCCGTTTGTTTCCGTATTTTGTTTTACAGCTGCAACCCATGCAGGCACCAAATCCGCAACCCATCCGTTCTTCAAAGCTGAACTGACCGGAACAATCGGTATGGTCCGAAACTGCTTTTAGCATGGGGATGGGACCGCAGGCATAACAGTAAGAAAAGCCTTTCATGGGAAGGTCTGTCACAAAGCCTTTCACACCGTAGCTTCCGTCTGCCGTGGCAACCTTCACGGTAACGCCCAACGCTTCCAGCTCTTTTTCATAAAATACATCTTCTGCTGATGCAAAGCCCAAAACGGCGGTGGGCTTTGCGCCCTGCTTGATGAGTTCCTTTGCCAGCTTGTAAAGAGGCGGAACACCAACACCTCCACCTACCAACAAAGGCGATTTACCGCCTTTTTCTACCGAGAAGCCATTGCCCAGAGAAACCAGACAATCCAAGGCTTGTCCCTTCGTCATCTGGCTCATCTGCTCCGTTCCTTTTCCCACTACCTTGTAAATAATTACAAGCTCCCCATCGTTGTAATCACAAATGGAAATGGGACGACGAAGAAAATGTCCTTCCAATTTAATGTTAATAAACTGCCCCGGTGCGGTGATGGGGGACGTGTCTCCTTCCAGCACCATCCTGTACACATCCCGGGCAATGCTTTTGTTTTCTTTGATTGTATAAATTCCCTGAATCATTTTTCCTCTTCCTTCCATACAATGTTGCCTTGGTAAACGGTCATCAGGCACGCTCCAAACACTTCCATTCCTTCAAAGGGAGTGCTTTTTCCCTTGGAAACAAAGTCCTCAGGATTGATGCGGTAAGAACGATTTAAGTCAAATACCGTGAAATTGGCAGGGTTTCCCACCCCAATTTCATTTCCCAATCCGAATCGTTTGGAGGGGTTATCGTGCATCAAAGCAATCAGTTGTTCCAATGTGAGAATCCCTTGTTTGACCAAATGGGTGTAAAGCACGGGGAATGCGGTTTCCAGTCCCACCACACCCATCATGCTTTTTTCCAGACCTTTGCTCTTTTCTTCTGCAGAATGGGGAGCATGGTCGGTGGCAATCATGGAGATGGTGCCGTCTATCAGACCTTCAATCAAAGCCTCTTGGTCTTCTTTGGAACGGATGGGAGGATTCATTTTAAACCGTCCGTCCTCTTGGAGCTGAGAATCATCCAATACCAAGTAATGAGGTCCTGTTTCTGCCGTTACGTCCAAGCCCTTGTTTCGTGCCTTGCGAATCAGCGCCACACTTTCTTTGGCAGACACATGGCAAACATGATACGAGCATCCTGTTTTCTTCACCAATTCCAAATCCCGTTCAATGGGTTTCCATTCGCTTTCCGAGCAGATTCCTTTGTGCCCGTGGGCTTTGGCATACTCACCGTCATGAATATAACCGCCTTTCAGCAGGGAGTTATCTTCGCAGTGAGCCACAATCATTTTCCCCAGGCTTTTGGCTTTTTCCATACATTGTTGCATCAATGCAAGGGATTGCACCCCTCGTCCGTCATCCGAAAAGCCTGCAACAAAGGGCGCCATCGCTTCCATATCGGACAATTCCTCTCCCTGTTGACCTACCGTCAACGAACCGTAAGGAGAAACAAAAATTTCGGCATCCTTTTCGATTGCCTGTAACTGCTCCTCCAAATGCTCCTTACAGTCAGGAACGGGGGATAAGTTGGGCATGGAGCAAACATGGGTATATCCTCCCCGTGCTGCTGCCATTGTGCCTGTTTCAATACTTTCTTTATACAAAAAACCCGGTTCTCGAAGATGAACATGAACATCAACAAAACCGGGAAAAATCATACAACCCTCAAAATGAAACACCTGTGCTGTATCAGAAAATGAAGAATCGATTCCGGCAATCCGACCATTCTCAATCAACAGGTCAGCTTTACGGAATTCATGATCCAAATATACAGTTGCACCGGATAAAACGTATTTCATAAACTCAATCCTTTGCCTTTCTCATACTGATAAAATTATAGCATATTTCCCTGAAAAAGTCAAGGAAAATCCAACTTCTGTCTATTATGATACGGAAATATCAAAAAACTATGGACGAATTCAAGGAAATGTGATATACTGTATCATATCATGGTTTTTAATAGGAGGAATTGTATTATGAAACGAATGGTTGGTCTGATTTTGGTTATGGTGTTATTGTCGGCTTGTGTTTTGGTATGTCCCACATCCGCTTTTGCTGATTCCAATATTAGATACGAATTGGAACGGGTTCGGGAGGATTTTGAACAATACGGCATTGTGAAGGCTTATGCAGGAGAAAGCTGTATTTGGACGTATGTCACCGAGACAACTCCTCGTACGGAGCTTGAAACCATCTCTGACCTTTCTGTTTACGGCAGTACGGTTTATCTTGTGGTAAATGGCACCCTCATTGCTTTAAACGGAGAAAACGGACGGGAAAAATGGAGACGGGATGACGTAGGAGCAGGCAACAGCTTTGTGATTGATTATAACGGAACCATTTATGTCAGCGGATTTTACGGACCAAATCTGGTTGTTTTTAGTCCAAACGGAACAGAATTGTATCGAGAGGATAATGATGATTATTACTGGGTTTATGATTTAGAGATTCGCGGCAATACATTGTATATTTATTATGATTCTGTAACAAATGGTGTAAAAACCATGGATATTTCTCAATTTCAGGGTTCTACGGGAATCAAAATATTTTTGGGAAATCAGGAATTAACCTTTGACCAATCTCCCGTTATCGTAAAGGACAGAATCTTAGTTCCCATTCGTGCCATCTTTGAAGCCATGGGATATACGGTACATTGGAACGGTCGAACCCAAACGGCAGAATCTGTTAAGGGAAATGATGTGATTACCATTAAAATTAACCAACCCTGGATTTCCTACAAAGTAAACGGAACAACAGGCTCTTATCAATGTGATGTTGCTCCTCAAATTGTATCAGACAGAACCATGGTGCCCTTAAGAGCCGTTTCAGAAAGCGCAGGATGCGTTGTAGCATGGGACGGAATTGCAAAAACAGTACGGATTACATATGATAAATAAGCATAAAACCACTCGGATCTTGGATTTCTGAGTGGTTTTATTATGTCCTGCTGCCTGCTGAACAATTTCTATATAGAAAAATTTTCCTTTTAGTGTTTAGAAAAAAGAGTTACAAACGAGTGCCGATTTGGCGCTCCTTTTTATTTAGCTAAATTATAGATTGTAATATCTTTGTTCTTTTTAGCATAATCCAAAGTTTTGGCAGCACCGCCGTAAGAAGATGTGACATAAGCAATTAAATAATCAGACCGATGAATCAAGTATTCGTTTCCCTTTATTATTTTCAGATAATGTGGTGTATATTCCGGAATATCTGCCAATAAAATACTATCAAATCTACTTTCATACCATTCTTTATTTGTGATAATTTCTTTTGTAAGATAGGGAATTACTAAATATAACTGAATAAAAGGATATCTTTTTTTAGAGAACAAATTACCGATGCGGAATAGTGATCAAAATCACCGTAATTTCCTACCATGAATACGGTTGTTCCTTTTTCTATTAATGCAATTACTGTTTTTTCAATTTGCAATTTGACGCTGATATCATTTATCTGACCATGTCCTGCAAAACAACATATTTTATTTTCTTTCATAATAAAAACCTTCTTTCTTTTTAAAATTATACTATAAAAAAAAGAAAAAAGTCAATGTATTACCTTTAGTTATAATGGTGATGCATTTTTAAAATGAAAGGTAAAATAATGTATACTATATGTGTTGACTATAATTGATAGGAGTCGTATGCAATGAAAATAAATTCTTATGATGTAGGATTTATCGGAAAACGGATTCAGCAAGTAAGAAAAGCAAAGCGGTACACACAGGAGCAATTAGCTGAAATGATTAATATGAGTTCACAAAATCTCAGCCAGTTAGAACGGGGTATTACCGGTGTTTCTGTTTCTTTTTTGATTGCAATTTGTAAAGTATTAGAGGTTTCAGCTGACTTTATTTTGTTTGGAGTAACCCGATTTCAGCAATCAAATATGATTAACTCGCTTTTATCAGATTTGAATGAATCTCAGCAACTTTATGCACAAAAGTTATTGGAAGTATATGTTGCCTCTTGCAAAGAAGAACACCTATCCTGACAAATACTATTTTAAATTTAAAATCGCACGGAATATCCATTCCGTGCGGCTTTTTATTTTATTCACTCACTTCCACCCCATAAAAACAGAGAGCAGGCAGGTGAGTATCCCAATCCATGAGATAAGCGGGCGGGTTGGCACTTTCCTGACCGTAAGCGGTTAAGGTGCCTTTCGTTTCCCGTGCTAAGGTCAGCACAACCTGATTTCCCAAAGTGGAATATTCCGAAATTTCCACCCGACCCTCCTCATCCCGCACATGCAGGGGGAATTGTTGGTTGGAAACCTGAAATGCAAACAAATCGCTTTTTACATTGTCAAATAAGAATACCACCTGATTGCCTGTTTTGGTGACCGAGGCAATATCAGGTGCTTTGATCTCCACGCCCTTGCCGTAAAGCTCAAACAAAATCTGCTGTGCCATTCGTTCGCCTAACATAATATTGCTCACCCGACTGTTGTGGATTCCGTCGGACAAATGGGTGGAATCAATGGTGGGCATCACATATACATTGTCAAGATGCAAAGGAGCCGTTCTTTGAATCTCCCGAATGATGCCGTAATGCTCGTGATGCTCCTCTGTAAAAGTACTGTCCATACAACGGTTTAACTGACAGGTAAACATGGGTAAATCGGGATTTTGGGTATCCTGTCTGACATCCTTTACCATATCTCGAAACCGTTCTAAGTAAGAGGAGGCAGTTTCCTTGAAGGTATCGCTGCAGCCCTGATACCAGATTGCCGCCTTGGGATGAAGCTTGTGTTTTTTAATGCCCTCTTCCATGATTTTATAACATTCTCCCGTTTCTGCCTTATGCCATTGTGCAAGAGTGGTTCCGCCAATGGCAAAGGGAAGAATCCCGATGGGATAATGCAATGCCTTTTTCAGCCATTTTCCCATGGCAAGCCAGGGACTGTGTAACGCCTGTACATCATGGAGAGGATGAGATGCCAAATCCCAGTATTCCCCGTCCCGAAGGACGTGAACTCCTAATTCTGCTCCATCGGTAGCAGGACCTCTGCCGTATGCTGCCGCGTTGCTTTGCCCCATAATCAGGAACAAATCCCCCACACCGAAATGATGCACATAATCTCCGCGGCTTCCGCTTAAACCGCACTTATGGTCCGTTTCCTTCCAAAGCTCGGTTTTTAAGAGGTACAAACCGCCTGCAGGCAAAGTCAGGTCACAGCTCCATTGGTTTTCCGTGGTGTTGGCATACACATAATCGGTAACCCATTCCTCTGTATCTTCCTGCACAACCAAAAGCCGAACCCCTTTTGCCTCTTCAGAAAATTCGGTGTTCCAGCTGCCTCCAACCGTAATGGTAGCAAATCCGTCTTTTTGCTGAACAATTTCCCAATGGGAAATGCCGTATTCTATGGTAACACAACTCATTTTTCTTCTCCTTACAGTGACAAGATTTTAAACAATTCATATTGTTCCATGTCAATGCTTTTCTTCATGCTGAGACCCTCTAAGATGTCAAAATCCTTAATTTGATTGTTTACATAGGCAATCACACGGTTTCCGACGCCGTTTGCCAGCAATTCCACCGCTTTTCCGCCCATCTGACTTGCCATAACACGGTCACGCACTGTAGGGCTTCCTCCTCTTTGAATGTACCCAAGGACGGTGGCACGGGTTTCAATCCCTGTCATTTCTTCAATGCGGTTTGCCATTTCCACACCGCCGCCAACACCTTCTGCTACAATGACCATATTATGCTTTTTCCCTCTGCTTTTTCCTTCAAAGATGGGCTTTAATACATCACGGTCAAAATCATAGGGAAGCTCGGGGATAACAATGACTTCTGCCCCTGTTGCAATGCCTACATTGAGTGCAATATGTCCTGCATTTCGACCCATAACCTCCACCACAGAGCAACGTTCGTGAGAGGTGGCAGTATCACGGATTCTGTCAATGGCGTTTAACACCGTGTTCATACAGGTGTCGTAACCAATGGTATATTCACTGCATCCGATATCATTATCAATGGTTCCGGGGATTCCTACTGTAGGGAGACCGTGGGTGCTCAAATCTCTTGCACCGCGGAAGGAACCATCACCGCCGATTACCACAAGTCCGTCCAATTCAAATACTTTGGCAATGGAAATGGCTTTTTGCACACCCGCTTCGGTGCAGAACTCTTTGCTTCTTGCTGTCTGCAATACCGTTCCGCCACGTTGCAAAATATCAGAAACAGAACGCAGACTCATTTCAAACAAATCTCCGTTCAACAATCCTTCATAGCCTCTTCGGACGCCCATCACTTTCATGCCATGGGCAATCCCGCTTCTGACAACCGCACGGATTGCCGCATTCATACCGGGTGCGTCGCCTCCGCTGGTTAAAACACCAATTGTTTTTTGTGGGGTATCTATCATTCTTTCGTCGCTCATAATCAGTGCCTCCGCATTTTTATTTTCCTACTCTA
>SVJP01000031.1 GCA_015068925.1 Oscillospiraceae bacterium | reverse complement strand
TTTGTTGTATAATCTACTTGTATTTTTGAATTACTAATCATACTTCATTATACCACAAAAGCCGCGAAGTTTCCATACTTCAGCGGCTTTTTGTGTGCAAAAAATCAGGGCTGCCTCACTTTTAGTGAGACAGCCCCTTTTATTTTATTGCTTACTCACCTTTGAAATATCATAAGGTGTAATCTGATAAACATAGTAGTTTAGCCAGTTGGAGTAGAGAAGATTTGCATGAGACCGCCAGGTGACTTTGGGTTTCTTTTTGGGATTATCATCGGGGAAATAGTTTTTGGGAACGGCTATTTCCAATCCCTTATCCACATCGCGGAAATATTCTTCCGCCAGAGTCATGGGGTCGTATTCCGAATGCCCTGTCACAAAAAACTGCTTTCCGCCTTTGCTTGCAGCGATATAAACTCCTGCTTCCTCCGATTCTGCCAAAATGGAAAGATGCTCATTTTGGGCAATGAAGTTTCGGTCAATCCCTGTATGACGGGAATGAGGGGCATAAAAAGTATCGTCAAAGCCACGAACCAGCTTAGAGCGAGGCTTTAATACCTTATGCTCAAAAACACCAAACATTTTCTCAGACAAGGGATGCTTATCAATTCCGTAATGATAATAAAGTGCCGCCTGAGCACCCCAGCAGATATGGAAGGTAGAGGTAACGTGGGTTTTGCTCCATTCCATAATTTCGCAAAGCTCTTCCCAATAATTCACTTCTTCAAATGCCATTTGCTCCACGGGGGCACCTGTGATAATCATACCGTCATAGGTGTTATTCCGATAGGCATCGAAGGTGTTATAGAAATTCAACAGATGCTCAGCAGGTGTGTTTTTCGGTTGATGACTCTTAGTCTGCATCAAATCCACCTCCACCTGCAGGGGAGAGTTTCCCAACAGACGGAGAAGCTGAGTTTCTGTGGTAATCTTCGTGGGCATAAGATTTAAAATCAAGATGCGCAAGGGACGAATGTCCTGCCGCATGGCACGCAGTTCACTCATAAAAAATACATTCTCTTTTTGCAGTACATTTGCTGCCGGTAATTGGGTTGGAATTTTAATTGGCATGGAACATCCTCCTTTTTGATTTACTCCTATTAGTATAACAGAAATAGCAAAAAAAAGCAAGGGTTTTTCTGCGAATTCAAAAGAAGACTTGAAAAATTATTATAACACCTTCTTAGCAGGGAATAGAAAAAAATGTTCAGAACGGAAAAACTGAGCAAAAGCAAGGGTTTTTCTTGCTTTTGGTTACCCGAAGTCGTATAAAGATACGACGAGAGGGGGTTGTTTTCGTAGCAAAAAGGTTATAAAACCAAAGAAAAATCCCATTCGCTGGGATTTTTCTACTTTTATCTCATTATTTTCAACTTATCGCTATCTTTTATGAAGGATGATTCAACCTTTTTGCATTCCGGACTTTTTTTACATTCCCTTTTTTAAATAGTAACAACTTCTACCTTATATTCATCCAGCGTCGCTTGCAATTCTTCGTCTACCGCACCCGGTTCTGTAATCACATACTGAATGTCTTCCAGCTTGGCAAGCTTTACAAAGCCCACTCTGCCGAACTTGCTCTTATCGCAAAGATAAAATTTTTCGGTGGCGTTTTGCATCATGCTTTGCTTGATGAAGCATTCTTGCTCGTTGCTTTCCAAAATACCTGCGGAGCTGATTCCGCGACTGCTGAAAAACATTTTATTGACGAAATAATGCTTTTGAATATTGTTTTCAGCCATACTGCCAACCAAAGACTGATTCATACTTACCATACCGCCTACCACAATCAGTTTGATATCAGGCAAGCCGCTTAATTTATCTGCCACACGCAGAGAGTTGGTAATCACGGTAATCCCATGAAAACTTCTAAGCTCCTCCGCCATAAAAAAGGTGGTGGTGGAAGCATCAATGAACACGGTATCACCGGGGGTGATATATTTCACCGCTTCCTTGGCAAGCTTTTCTTTAATATCGGTGTTAATTTTCTTACGGCGCTCCAGAGAAACTTCCTTTTTGTTTTCATCAATTGGAATAGCACCGCCGTGGGTTCTGAGAAGAGCCTCTTGTTTTTCCAGCTTTTCCAGGTCACGACGAATGGTTTCTTCGGTAACACCCAGTTCTGCACTTAATTTGCTAACGGTAACTGCACCATTTTCTTTTAATTGTTCCAGAATTCTTTTCTGACGTTCCAGAGCAAACAAACCGTGTCACCCCTTATTTACGGATAATCCGCACAGCATCTCCGTTTCTGAGACCTGCGGAATTAGCATCGTCAGTATCAATATGCATTTCTTCACGGAAGTCATCCCTTACACGCACCTGAACATCGAAGAATTTGGTGGGCTTAATGCTTTCAACCAAAACATCCACCACATCATTGTCCTTAATCCCGTGCTTTTGGGCAAAGGCAGGAGACAGATGAATGTGCCGATTGGCAATGATAACCCCTTGCTGCAGATAAACAGTTCCTTTGGGACCAACCAGAACAAGACGCTCCGATCCTTCAATTTCACCGGAAGGACGAACGGGAGGGCTTACCTTCAACACAAAGGTATCGGTTCTGGAAATTTCCACCTGAGTATTTTTTCTGACAGGACCCAGCACACGCACCTTTTCAATGGAACGAAGGGAAGGACCCACCAGGGTAACAAACTGCTCAGAGGCAAATTCTCGCCCCATTAAGGTTTTTTGCTTTGTCAATTCAAAGCCTTTGCCAAACAGGGTTTCCAAATCCTGCTGACTTAAGTGAACATGGCGTTGAGACACGCCAATGGTAATTTCTGTTTTTTCGCCCTGCATTTGTTCCAGCGCCTTTTGCACTGCCAGAGCAATGGTTTTTTCATCATAATTCATTCTGTTTCACCTATCTTATTCGGAAAAATCAAAAAACTTGGTTACTTCTTCATGAGGCTTTGCAATCACTTCACAACCAAAGGTTTTACCAATGGCGGAAGCACTCTTGCAGCCTGCTTCAACAGAGGCGGTAACCGCATCTACACTACCCTCAATCACAAAGGTACAAAGTCCGCCGCCGCCTAAACGGCGTTCGGTATGAATCAAGCGAACTGCTGCGGTTTTGAGCATGGTGTCCAGCCCCTCAATGGTAGCAACCAGCCCTTGCACCTCCAACAAACCGATGGCTGAGGTTTTCTGATTGATCAACTCGCCATCATAATTCAAAAAGCTTTTGGGCAGCTTTTTGTTGAATTTTTCTTTGTTGATATCCAACAAATATGCCATCTTTTCCATGTTTTCACCGGGGTTGGGAATAACATGGGATACAATGTATTTATTTCTTGCTTTTGCCGCAGCAACACCTGCTTCTACTGCCGCTTTTACATCGCTGACTGTTCCTGATACCTTGATATTCATTACCAGGGGAGCAGGAGCATTTTTGACATTGGCACCGGGACGGTTTCTGTCAAACGCGATGACCTCAACGCCACCTGCTTTTGCTGCTGCATCTGCCACACATACTGCTGTACTAAAACTGTAAACTTCAATAATTCCAAGTGCTTTCATAGCCCTCTAACCTTCCTTATACAATATGCAATCCGTCTACCAATACACAACGACGCTGACGGGTGAAGGAGTGAGCCGCCGTCAACCCTTCTCCTGTAGGTCCTGCAATGGTAAATGTGGTATATCCTTCTCCTCCGGCACCGATGCCTGCAAAGGAAGGAGCATTCTTAACGAAAATGGTGGTTTCAACTGCTCTTGCAAACTTGGTCAGATGATCCACATTCTTGGAGTGGATATGAGCCGAGTGACGGTTGCCTGCTTCTGCTTTTACTGCCAGTTCAACAGCCTGGTCAATATCGGTAACCCGAACAATGGGCAGGATGGGCATCATCAATTCTTCTACAACAAAGGGATGACAAGCTTTGGTTTCACAGATAATGAGCCTGGGGTCTGCATCAATTCCCAGTTCTTTTAAGAACTTGCCTGCATCCTTTCCAACCCAATCCTTATTGATGGAATATTTTCCGTCTTTTTCAATCAAAGCAATTTTTACCAAACGGTCAATCTGGTCACCTGAAATCAGGTAAGCACCCTGCTTTTGCATTGCCTCAATCAATTGGTCAGCAATGTTTGCAAAAGCAAAACATTCTTTTTCTGCGATACAGGGCAGATTGTTATCAAAGCTTGCACCTGCAACAATGTCCCCTGCGGCTTTGTAAATATTCACCGTATCATCAACGATAACAGGAGGATTTCCTGCCCCCGCACCGATTGCCTTTTTACCGGAAGAAAGGAGTGCTTTTACCACCCCGGGACCACCTGTTGCCACCAACATTCTGACGATAGGTGATTTCATCATTTCATTGGAAGATTCTTTGGTGGGTTTTTCAACCGTAACAACCAGGTTTTCAGGTCCACCTGCTTCTAAAATGGCACGGTTTACCAAATCAACTGCATAATTAGCGGTTCTGCATGCATTGGGATGGGGATTAAATACCACACCGTTTCCTCCTGCAATCATACCGATGGAGTTACAAATAACAGTTTCACTGGGGTTGGTGGATGGAGTAATGCTGCCGATGACGCCATAGGGTGCCATTTCAACAACAGTCATACCACGGTCGCCTGTAAAGGCGGTGGGATGCAAATCCTCAGTCCCCGGTGTTTTGTTTGCAACCAACTGATGCTTGATAATTTTATCAGAAACACGACCCATGCCTGTTTCTTCCACACCAAGGATTGCCATATTTTCCGCTTCCTTTAAGGTTAATTCGCGGATTTTTGCAATCATTTTTTCCCGTTGCTCAATGGTGTAGCTACGGTATTGCCGATACGCCTTATCAACTGCCTCCAATGCTTCTCCCATGGTTGCAAAAACACCCTTTTGCTTGGAAGATGTTCCGTTGGAACCGCTGTTCATGGAATTGATTACGCTTGCTACCAGCTCGCTTACATATCTTTCGTCTAACATCTTATTTCACACCCTTTATTTACAGAATGGTTTTCCACAATTTTTCAGAAGGTCTGGGAATGACGGAGCAATCAAGCAGCATACCGTTTTCTCCCACTTCTTTTTTTGCTTTTTCAATTGCTGCCGTAACAGCTGCTACATCACCCGTCAGGGTCATGTAAGATTTACCGCACATTCCACGGGCAATCCGCAGTTCAATCAAGGTTACTTCAGAGGTTTTTGCCGCTGCATCTGCCGCTACGATAATGGAAGCGGCGGAATAGGTTTCCAAAACGCCCAAAGCTGCAGGATGATCCACCTCCGCAGAACCGTAAATGGCGGGGAAAATACCTTCATGGGGATTTCCCAGAATAAAGGTATCAATCAGCTTTTCGCCAAAGTTTGTTTTTGCCGCGTCAATGGCAGCTTTTACTGCACTCAAATCGCCGCAAATCAAAGAAATGTATTTACCCGGACAAACCACCTGGGCTTCAATCAATTCTACTTCCGAGGTTTTGACCATCAGGTCAGTTGCCTGAATACCGGTAGAAACGGTTGTATATTCTAACATTCCGATTGCTTTTGCCATGGGTTTAGTCCTCCTTCTTTATGATAATTTCGCGGTTGGTTACCTTTGTAACAACACCGCCCACCGATGCATAGATGGGAAGAGATAATGCCTCTTCCTGATAGGAACCGATTAATTCCCCTTGTGCTACCTTTTGCCCTTCCTTTACAATGGCTTCTGCCGGAGCACCAATGCTTTGAGACAGAGGCAATGTATAAGAAAGTTGTTTGGGTAACAAATCCACAACAGGAGCAGGTAAATCATATTTCGTCAAGCCAAGTCTGGTTTTCAGTCTTTGCATGGCAACCTTTCGCTCCTCTCTGTGAGGATGAACGGGCTTTGCTTTCTCTGTTACCTCAGGCTTTACGCCTGCTTTTCTCATAGCATCCTTGAAATCAGCAATCAGCGAACGGGGATTTAACCCTTGCTGACAAGCATACATTTCACATACGCCACAGGAGACACAATATAAATTCCCCATCAAAGCTTTTGTATCAAGATAGCTTCCGCCTCTCGCCAGTGCATTCATCAATTCGTGAGGTTTGACCGGCTGACCCAGTAGAAAACGGGGACACAAATCAGTACACATTCTGCAATGACAGCATGAGCTTTTTGCCCGATTGATGCTGACTGCAGTTTTTGCTTTTCTTTTTTGAACCACCACATGGTTTTCCGGCATAACCAAAATACCGTTTGTGGTTTTGGTAACAACTGCCCGTTTATGGGACAGTACCCCTGTCATGGGACCGCCGCTGATAATTTCATAATCCTCAACAGTCACACCGCCTGACAGCTTGATTAATTCCTCAAAGGTTGTGCCTAAAGGAACACAGTAGGTCTGAGGATGGTTCACTTCCCCTGCTACCGTTACATACTTGGTCGTGACAGGAGCACCTTGACAAATCGCCCTGTCTATATTGAGAACGGTTTCTACATTAAACACCGTAACTCCCACAGAAATGGGAAGGTTTCCCGCAGGAACCTGTCTTCCCGTGGCTTCATAAATAGTCACCACTTCATCTCCTGCCGGATATATTTCAGGGAGAAGAGACAGCTTTCCTTTTTCATAATCGGGGAGTACTGCTTTAACGGCAGCAACCGCTTCCTTATATTCTTCTTTAACAGCAATGATAAATTGCTGTGCATCTACTGCGATGCAAATTTCATTCAGTCCGTGACAAATTTCGTCTGCAAATTGCTCCAATAACTGACGATGTACTTTAAACAAGGGTTCACATTCCGCACAGTTTAAAATAATCGTGTCTGCCTTTGGAGAAAGCTTTGCATAGGTAGGAAACCCTGCACCACCTGCACCGGCTACTCCTGCCTTGCGGACAATCTGTTTCAATTCTTCATACGTCATGGTTTAACTCTCCAGTTCAGAGCAATGATCCACAATACCGACAATGGCAGCATCCACAGGAGTATCTGCCATATCGCAACCGATTCTTGCAGCACTGCCTGTAGCAACCAACACCACTTCACCGATACCCGCACCAATGGGGTCAACTGCAATCAACTGCTTGCTGGGCCCTGCCATATTTTTATGCAGGTTTACAATCATAAATTTATTTCCGATTAAATTGTCGCATTTTCTGGTAGAAACAACGCTTCCTACCACAGTTCCGATTAACATAATTGAAATCCTCCCGTTCTGGAAGTTTTGACCCGGGGTTGCCAAAAGACAACCCCGGAAACTTGCATTATTTCAGCGAAGGTAATAATTTTTCCACATCGCCATGAGGACGAGGAATAACGTGAGTAGCAATTACTTCGCCCAGACGTCTTGCGGAGGAATCGCCTGCTTCTACAGCAGCCTTAACCGCACCAACGTCGCCTCTAACCATAACGCTTACCAGACCGGAACCGATTTTTTCAGTACCAACCAGGACTACGTTTGCGGCCTTGAGCATGGAGTCAGCAGCTTCAATTGCTGCAACCAAGCCTCTGGTTTCAACCATTCCCAATGCTTCCTGTGCCATCTTTTTTACCTCCTTATTAATTTTTACTTCTTCTACAACTTCAGCATTTTTTGCTGCAGCTGTTGTTTTTTTAGCAGCCATATTTGTTACCGTTCCTTTCAAAAATTAGAATTTGGGCAGTAACTTTTCAACATCTGCATGAGGTCTGGGAATTACGTGAACAGCAACCAATTCACCCAGCTTCTGAGCGGAAGTGGAACCTGCTTCTGTTGCAGCTTTAACCGCTCCAACATCCCCACGAACCATAACACTTACCAAACCGGATCCGATTTTTTCGGTACCGATCAAGGTAACTTCAGCAGCCTTTACCATAGCATCTGCAGCTTCAATTGCAGCGGTAAGACCTCTTGTTTCAATCATTCCTAATGCTTCCTGTGCCATTTTACTTTACCTCCTCTTAAAATTTGGGTAATAATTTTTCAACATCTGCATGGGGTCTGGGAATTACGTGAACAGCAACCAATTCGCCCAATCTCTGAGCAGAAGTGGAACCTGCTTCTGTTGCAGCCTTAACTGCTCCAACATCCCCACGAACCATAACACTTACCAAACCGGAACCGATTTTTTCGGTACCAATCAAAGTAACTTCAGCAGCCTTTACCATAGCATCTGCAGCTTCGATTGCTGCGGTAAGACCTCTTGTTTCAATCATTCCTAATGCTTCCTGTGCCATTGTTTATTACCTCCTGTTATTTGTTAATAATCGCAATTTTCAAACCTTCCATTTTCAGGTTGGTTTCCAGTGCTTGATTGATTTCCTCTAAAGGATATCTGTGTGTAATCAGTTTTTCCAGAGGAAGTCCGATACCTTTTGCACGCTTTAAGAAATCGAAGGTGGTTGCATAATCTCTTAAGGTATATACCCAAGAGCCAACCAAGGTGATTTCCTTGGAGCAAAGGTCAAAGTGAGGATTGATGGTAGCATCTCCACCGTTGATGAAGAAGCCAAGTTCGCACAATCCGCCACCACTTCTGATAAACTTATAAATGTTGCTGTGTGCAACGGGAGAACCGGTACACTGGAATGCAAAGTCTGCTTCATAGCCGCCGAAGGAATCCTTTACAGCGCCTGCCAGTGCTTCGATGCCCTTATGTTCTTTGAAATTAACAGTCTGGGTTGCACCCATTTCCTTCGCAAAGGAAAGACGTTTTTCTTCTCCGTCAACTGCTGTAATGTTTTCAATTCCCATGGTACGCAGGATTGCAATACAAATCAGACCAATGGGTCCGCAGCCCTGTACTACCACACGGCTGTTAAACCGCAGGATTCCGGTGGTTTTTGCGCGTTCTACTGCATGAATCAAAACAGCGCAGGGTTCAATCAAAATTCTGGAATCCAAATCCAAATCGCTTACATTAAATACGGAGGAACCGCCGCGAACCAAAATATAGTCCGCAAACCAGCCGTTCAGATGAACATCGTCATCAGGCAATAAGCCGTACACATCTGCTCCGCCAACATTTTGTTTGTTCAGGTCGAACATGGTAATGTCCGGATTGTCCTTAAAAATCATACAGGTAACAACCTTGTCACCAATGTTTAAGGGTTTTCCGGCACTGTCTACTTTTACATTTTTTCCCATCTTCACCACTTCGCCTGTTCCTTCGTGACCCAAAGCCACAGGAATCATGCCGAAGGGATCGCGTTTGAATTCATGGGCATCTGTTCCGCAAACACCGCAGCCTTCTACCTTGACCAGAATATCGTCATCTCCTAATTCGGGAATGGGGTATTCTTTCAATTCAAATTGTTCAAGCTTGGTGAGCATTGCTACTCTTGCGGTTTTTGGAACAGGACCTGCAGACTTGGCAGCTGCAGGAGCAGGTGCTCCATTCATCTGGGAAATGACTTGCTGTACAATTTTTTCAATGCTTGCAGCATCCATAGTTATCCCTCGATTCATAGTAGTTTCGCTTCTTACAACGGCCACAGGAACGGGACCGTCATAAGAAAAAGGTTTGCGGCAAATCAGAAAGCTTCTGTCTGCCCCCGCCGCACTGCCAAGCAAATACAGAATTGCCGACAGATTGGAGGTTCTTTTTAACAGGGAAGGAAGCTTTTCTTCTTCCTCACGGGAGCAAAGATATCCCCCCTGTTCAATTAACTGATAAAGTACCGATTGTTCCTCCTCCGGTGAAACGGACAGGAGTTGCAATCCGTGTTTGTTTGGCTGTATCAAAGGATTTCCTCCTCAAATACCTTTAAGCCAAAATCGGCAAGGTAAGTATCCTGCTCTTCGCTTCCGCCGCTGACGCCTAATGCGCCAATCACCTTATCTCCTCTTTTCAGAGGAACACCGCCGCCGAAAATCACAATTTTTCCTTGGTTGGTAAATTGGATTCCGTATAAAGGCTGTTCGGGTTGCGCTAATTTTTTCAGCTCAATGGTGGACATTTTCAAAGAAACACAGGTGAAAGTCTTTTGTACCGCCACATCGTAGCTTGCAATAAAGCTATCGTCCATACATTCTACTGCGATTGGGTGAGCACCGCTGTTGGCTACTGCAACCACTGCATTGACCCCAATTCTTGCAGCCTCCTCCTCTACCCTTGCAATCAGTTTTTTCGCCTGCGCCAAGGTGACGGAGTTGGCAGAATGAACGGCTTTTTCAACTGCTTTGATAATTTGTTGTTCATTCATGGGACAACACTCCCTTTATTAGCCTAACTGTTCCATAATCTTTTTGGTAATCTGTGCAATCAGTTCCGCATCAGAGCTGGAATGTTCAGCATGGCAGGTGCATTTTCCGCCGCAGCTGTGACAGCTGGGTTTGCCTGCCTGAACGTTGGGGCAAACATCTGCAGGATGCTTTCCTTTCAGACCAAACTGTCTTCTGATTTCGTACAGACGTTGTACCTGATCTTCGCTCAGTTCCTTGGGTCCGCCCAACTGCTTGGATTTGAACAGCAGTTCTGCATAGAATTCCAAAGATTCCATTTTGTGATAAGCGCTGAGCAGAGAATCAGAATAAGACAAAGCACCGTGGTTTGCCAACAGTACTGCATCATAATACTGTAAGTACTTTTCAACTGCATCGGGAATTTCGTTTGTGGAAGGAGTACCGTATTCAGCAATCGGCACACAACCAAGAGCGATAACTGCTTCAGGCATGATAGGCTGAGTCAGCGGAATTCCCGCAATTGCAAAGCTTGTTGCATAGATGGGATGAGCATGAACCACACTCATAACATCAGGACGTTGCTTATACACTCTCATGTGCATCTTGATTTCGGAGGAAGGCTTGAAGTTGCCGTTTGCTTGCAGCACATTTCCTTCCGCATCCACCTTACAGATGTACTCAGGTGTCATGAATCCCTTACTTACACCGGTAGGGGTGCACAGGAATTCGTTGTCAGAAATTTTGACCGAAATGTTACCGTCATTTGCAGCAACCATGCCACGGTCATAAATTCTTTTACCAATGTCGCAAATTTGTTTTTTGATTTCGAATTCTGATACCATTGTTTTTTTACTCCTTTAGTTCAGATTTTTTTATTAAAGTACTATCGTATAGTACAATCATAGCATAAAATAAGAGATAAGTCAATAGTTTTTACTGTTTTTTTCTTTTTTTTTGTGGTTTTTTCTGTTTTTAAAACAAAAACCACAGAAAAACCAACTTTTAAAGCAAATATTCTTGCAATTCCTTGACTCCTTCTCCGGTCATCGCGCTGGTACGAAACACCTTTTTGCAACCGGACAGGCGCAACCACCGTTCTGCACGGTCAGGGTTTGCATTGGGTTGGTCAATCTGGGTTACGATACCAATCACCTCACGATTGACCAAAGGGGTAATATTGGGAGGAAAGAGAGAAAAGGGGTCGGTTGCACTGATTAACAGTCCCACCACATCTGCTTCATAAGAGTAGAGGGCAAGGGCTGCGGCAAGCTCTGCATTTTCTGCATATTCTCCCGGTGTGTCAATAATCATATCCTTGAAATTGACATATTGTGTTTTATGGTAAGCCACAGGCTCATTTCTCATCTTCTGGGTGAGAGAGGTTTTACCTGCACTGCTTTTCCCGATTAATATCATTCGCTTCATGTCTTTGTAATAGGACAAACGGTGAAGTGCAATGTCTGGGCACAATACTCAGTCACTCCCAGCAATGACTCCTGCACCTCGGATACAGTGCCGGTGACAATCAACGTTCCGCTGAATCGGTCTACAAATCCAAGCTCTGCCCCTGAGGTTTTGATGGCAATGTCTCCGGCAATGATTGCCGTCTCACTTGGAGACATGGTCACAATTCCGATGGCACCCTTGTGCTCCTCTGCAGGGTCAAGTCCCAGCTTTTGATATAGTATTTCGTCAGGATTGGCAATGATGTGTGCCAGAGTAATCTGTTTTCCCGGTACCAATTCCTGCACAATTCTCATTTTATCTTGTAATTGATCCATCAGATGTCATTCCTTTCTCATAGAAATTACGGTTTCCGACAAGGGATTATCCCCCGATCTGACAGGGTGTTTTAAATTCCTGAGCCACTCGCAACAACGCTGCCATTTTTGATTCGTCGGGAGGAAGAATTTCGCTAAGCTCATAGGTTCTTCCCAAGGATGCATATTTATCTGCACCCAAACGATGATAGGGAAGCAAATGCAATCTGTCTGCCGAAAGCTCCTGTGCATATTGAGCAATGGCTGCGATTTCCTCAGGGGTATCATTGAATCCCGGAATGACAGGAATCCGTACTGCATAATAGTTGGCTTGCTTTGCAATGGTTTTGGCATTTTCTAAAGCCAGGCGGTTATCTCGGCTTGTAAATTCCTTATGCTTTTCGGGGTTCATGTGTTTGATATCCATTAAAAAGTAATCAATGTGAGGCAACAAATCCGAAATAATATCCATCTTTACCGCCCCCGTTGTTTCAATGGCGGTGTTGATTCCCATTTGATGAGCACCCATAAACATTGCTTTTGCAAAAGCCGGCTGAAGAAGAGATTCTCCTCCCGAAAGGGTCATCCCTCCACGGGAACGGCGGTAGTAAGACATATCCTGTCTGACTTCTTCCAGAACCTCACGGGCGGTCACATCTCTGCCCGTTACCTTTTCCCCTTGTTCTGTTTTCATGGTTTGGATCTCAAATTCCTGAGATTCGGGATTGCAGCACCATTTACAACGGAATAAACATCCCTTCAAAAAGACGATGGTGCGGATTCCGGGACCGTCATGAACGGAATATCGTTGGATATCAAAGATACGTCCCTTTGTTTCCAGATAATTTGTCATAATTAAAATCCTTTACTAAAATGCTGACTGCTCCGTTCTGTTGATAATATCATCCTGCAAGGAACGGGACAATGAGGTAAAGAGTGCAGAATATCCGGCAACGCGAACCACCAGATTTTTATAATTTTCAGGATGCTGCTGTGCATCATATAATGTTTCACGGCTTACTACGTTAAACTGAACGTGACTGCCCTTTTGGTCAAAGAATGCACGAATCAAAGCAACAAAGTTTTCCAAGCCTTCCAATCCCTTTAATGCAGAAGGGTGGAATTTCATATTATATAAGGTTCCGTTGGAGGCAATGGAATGATCCAACTTAGAAACAGAATTTGCCGCAGCGGTGGGTCCCTTCACGTCTCTTCCTGCAGCGGGAGAAACTCCGTCTGCAATGGGAGTGAACGCCAAACGTCCGTCAGGGGTTGCCCCTGTCTGTGCACCCAGAGGTACATTTGCAGAAACAGGATAAAGTCCCGCCTGATACTGACCGCCTCGAGGATTTTTGTACTGTTCCAAAGGTCTTGTATAAGTATAAGCCACATCTCTTGCAAGCTGGTCAATCTCGTCAATATCATTTCCGAATTTGGGAAGTGCTTCAATTTTCTTCAACAGCGAGCTTCCGCCCTTTTGCACTCCTGCAGAAGCTTGCTTGTAAATGGAAGCAATGTCTTCTTCTGTGATCTCCACTCCCTGTGCTGCCAATTGCTTGACAACAGCGGTGGTAATTTCTTCTGCATTGCCCTGACCGAAGTTTTGTTCCAAGGCTTGTTTGTATTCCGCCAAGGTTACACTCTTTTCTTCAAACACCAGTTTTTTGATAGCGTACAATGCATCTGCCATATTGGCAATTCCAAAGCCCTGAGGACCTGTGAAGTTATAAACCGCACCGCCCTCCTGAACGGACTTTCCTTTTCCGATACAATCCTCAATCATAGAGGAAAGATAAGGAAGCGGACAGCGCTCTGCATGAGCCATATCAATGGCGTTATCTGCATTGACCATGAGTTCAATCATATAATTCATATGCGCTTTATAGGCATCATAAAATTCATCAAAGGTGGTCATCTTTGTGACATCGCCTGTATCAACGCTGATTTGCTTTCCCCCATCCTTACCGCCTGAGAACACCAGCTCCATAGGACGGCACATATTAAAGAATGCCGCATCGTGCCAACCGTCGGTTTTTCCTGATTTCTGAGGCTCTACGCAACCGATAATATTATAATCTCTTGCATCCTGAATGGTCAGTCCGCGGTTGATTAAAGCAGGGATAATTACTTCATCATTGTAATAAGCAGGGAATCCAATCCCCGTTCTTGTCAGCTCTGCCGCTTTTAACAAAAAGCTTTGAGGAGAACCGTTCCATACCCGAACTGAGAACGAGGGCTGAGGCAGGAACACATGCATGGTTGCCTGAATGCTCATATAAGAAAGTTCGTTGGTAGCATCCTGACCGTCTTTGGTTTGACCGCCTGCAATGAGGTTCTGGAACAAACCGTAGCCTGCGAAGCCTTCTGCAGAAGCCACGTCTCTTGCTTTACAGAAATCGTTCAGCTTTAACCATACACAATCAACCAATTCCTGAGCAAATTCCAATGTAATCTTACCGTTATCAAAATCCTTTTTAAAATAAGGATACATATACTGGTCAAAACGTCCGGGAGAAATGGAATGTCCGCTGGATTCCACCTGAATCAGCATCTGTACAAACCAAAAGCTCTGACATGCTTCATAAAAGCTTGTGGCACCCTTTGCAGGAACCCGTTCACAGTTTTTGGCAATGGTCAGCAGTTCTTCTTTTCTCTTGGCATCTGCACAGCTTTCCGCTTCTTTTTTTGCCAGCTCTGCATAACGGTTTGCATAAGTGATTACCGCATTACAGCTTTCAATTACCGATTCCAAAAATGCACATCTTGCACAGTAGTCTGCATCAAACTGATTCAATTTCTTCAATGCCGCTTCTGCCTTTGCACGAATGCCTTCATAACCGATTTCCAACACTTCGCCGTAGTTTACCGTTACATGACCTACGCCATTGTAATAGTAGTTTCCGGGTGTGAAAATATTGTGTTCAATCGCCAGCTTTGCTTCCTCAGACATATAAGAGTTTGCCAGCTCGCTGGAGGTTTTTCCCTTCCAGTAAGGGAAGATGGCACGCAATTCCTTCTTGGTCTGCTCCGAAACATGGAAAGGGTCAGCAGCACGGGTTTCCATGGTATCCAGCTCCTGCTCCAACCATTCATAAGAATATTCGGGATACACCTGACATCCTCGGGATTTCAAGGTAGGACTTCCCACAATCAATTCATTATAACGAATTATAATAGGAAGCTTTTCCAGAATATGACGAAATGCCGCACTTCTTCTTTTAATCATGGGTAACCCTTCGGTCTGCATGTAAGATTCGGTCAAAAGCACCGCACGGGCAGATTCAATTTCCGGAATACCGCGGAACATATCTTCTTTCAGTTGATCAATTCTTTGAGATTTTTGAATTTCTTCAATTGCCTGATGATTCATTCTTGTTCACCTCTCTAAAATATAGTGGTTATGGTTTCATATAAATTTGTGCAAATCTTGTTTGCTTTTTGTTTTACTTCAGGTTTTGCATGGATCATGGCAAAGCTGTTTTCCGTGAGTGAAAACATAGAGACATCATTGCTTCCGTCACCAAACACATAGCATTGTTCGGGTAAGATACCGCTTTGCTTTAACAGCCATTGCACCGCTTCTGCCTTATTGACCCCCTCTGCCGCAAATTCCATAATGCCAAACTGGTCATAGGTGGGGGTTAAAAATTCAGGACAGGACTGCTTGTTCATAAAAAAGACTTTATAAATCGGCTCTTCAATCTCCGAAACAGAAGTCATTTTTATGGTATGCTGACGGAAAATCTGCCGCCAACGGATGAAATCTGCTTTTCCCTTTATATTTAAATAGGAAAGAAGCTGACCGTAGCACACCATATCACCCGTTACGTCCTGACAAAAGGCGGTGAGTTTTTCCTTGTCAATGGGGCGGGAATAAAGAATCTGCTCTCCATGGGTAATCAATGCACCGTCATTGGAAATCAGAAACACCTGATGAAGCACATCCTCAAAATAGGAACGAAGCATATGCCAGGGTCTTCCGCTTGCTACAACCAAGGGAATATTCTGTTGTTTTACCAATTCTAACATTTGCTGAAACTGACGTTCTTCTCCCTTACGATACAAGGTTCCGTCAAAGTCGCAAATCAAAAATTTATCCATACTATCACCTTATTTTACTCTATTATATCAAATCCAAAAACAAAAGTCAAGATTTTCACAGAAAAAAACATAAAAAAACAAAAAAACAAAGATTTTCAAGCTGAAAAACCATTTTATGCGAAAACCATTCCCTCCGACAGTTGATTTATTTTTATTTTTGTGGTATAATAAATCAAGAGTTTTTATCCTTTGCTTAACAAAATCATAGAAAGGATACCGAAAGGAGAAGAACCTGTGAAATATAGAACAGATCATGATCTGCATATTCATTCCCAACTATCTTCTTGCTCAGCAGATCCGCAACAAAACAACGAAAGAATTTTGCGTTATGCGTTGGAAAACGGATTGAAAACCATTTGTTTGACGGACCATTTTTGGGATGAAACAGTAGAAGGGGCATCTGATTGGTACAAGGCTCAAAACTATTCCCATATCAGTGTTGCGAAACCTTTGCCGCAACATGAAAATGTGAGGTTTTTATTTGGATGTGAAACGGAACTTAACAAGAATTTGACATTAGGAATATCAAAGGAAAAGATGGATTTGTTTGATTTTATCATTATTCCGACCACTCATTTTCACATGAAAGGTTATACTTTGTCGGAGAAGGAATCGGCTAATGTCAAAAATCGAGCCAACGCATGGGTGAAGCGATTGGATACAGTGCTCGGAATGGAATTGCCGTTTCATAAAATAGGCATCGCACACCTGACCTGCAGTTTGATTGCACCCACAAGAGAGGAATATTTAGACATTCTCAATAGGATACCCGAGAAAGAAATGGAACGATTGTTTCAAAAAGCAGCGAAGCTTGGAGTGGGGATTGAACTGAATTTAAGTGATATGAATTTTGCTGATGAAGAAACAGAGATTGTTTTAAGACCTTATAGAATTGCAAAACAATGGGGTTGCAAATTTTACTGCGGAAGCGATGCCCATCACCCTCAGAAGTTTGAAAATGCAAAGAAAGGTTTTGAAAGAGCCGTTGATTTGTTGGAACTGACACAAGAAAATCAATTTATCATTGATAGTACAGCAACCCCATCGGCATAAATCTCTTACCGGATTTTAATTACAACAAGAAAGAAGGCTTACTATGTTTTTTGATTCCCATGTTCATACCAATTTTTCTCAAGATTCCAAGGTACCTATGGAAGAACAATGCGAAAAGGCGAAGGAGCTTGGATTAAAAGGAATCAGCTTTACCGACCATTGTGATTTTTCCACCAAATTTGACTGGTCCCGTATTGAAGGAAGTGTTCGCCGTGCAAAGGAGCTGCAGGAAGGGTATTCTTTTCCCATTCTGTGCGGTGTAGAGTTGGGAGACTGCATCAACTCAGAGCAAAACAAAAAGATTCATCGCCTACCCTTTGATATCGTGTTGGGTTCTGTTCATACAGGTCTTACCTTTCGTCAATTAGGATTTTCCGACTTTGTGCATAGTGATTGCTTACAATATTTAAATGACAGCCAAGTGGAACAATTTTTGTTTCAGTATTATGAAAATGTTCTTGCCCTGGTTCAGAATGGAGACATTGATGTGTTAACACACCTGACCCTGCTTTTACGCTATCTGAACGGTCGGTATCATCGCAATGTGACTCTTGATAACAATGCAGACCAGATTGAAAAAATTTTGAAAATTGTGATTGAACGGGGCATTGCATTGGAAATCAACACCTCAGGCGTGGAAACAGAGTGGGGTCATTTGCTTCCTGATAAAGAGTGGCTGGAGCTTTATTTTTCTCTTGGCGGAAGACGGATTACCTTAGGAAGCGATGCTCATCGATTAGAAACATTGGGAAAAGGTTTGGCGGCAGGTGCCAAAGTGGCAAAGGAAGTCGGCTTTACTCATTATTGCTATTATCAAAACAGAACACCTGTAGAGGTGGCACTATAATCTCTGAATCCTGTCAATGTTTTTAAAAATAATCTTACTTTTTCTACAAATATCGTACTTTTTTTATAGCATGGTGCGGTATTTTTTGGTATAATAAATGCAAAAGCATTTATGATATGCCTATCGGCATGGGTTTGATAGAAAATATCTGTTGAAAGGATGAATGTTATGTTGTGGAAAATCAAAGCAATCACCAATTCCTTGACAAAAAAAGAAAGAGAAACGGTGTTGTTTGCCTGCGAAGAATTGAAAAAATATTTGTCTTATGTA
>SVJP01000220.1 GCA_015068925.1 Oscillospiraceae bacterium | reverse complement strand
AAGCAAAATGAACAAATTTATGATGAATTGAATGATGCCTGTGCGTTTACCTGGTTAAAGGCATATCGCTTGAATCAGCTTTTTCTTCCTTGTGTGGATATTGTCGGAATATTGGGCACAACTGCTACTTATTTTGTAGGTTGGTTGTTGTTAGGAAGAGAAAGTATGACTTTGGGTACCATCTTTGCTTTTGCAGGATATATTACCAGATTTTGGCAACCTATCAATAATATGTCTGTCATTTACAATCAAATGCTGACGGCTATGGCAAATCTGGAACGGATTTTTGATGTGATGGAAACAGAGCCTGATATTAAGGATGCCCAAGATGCTTATGAGCTTCCTGAAATCAAGGGTGATGTGACCTTTGACAACGTGGTGTTCGGCTACGAAGAAGGTCAGACCATTCTGAATAACGTTTCCTTCCAAGTAAAAAGCGGGGAAACGGTGGCATTGGTCGGACCTACCGGTGCAGGAAAAACCACGGTGGTCAATTTAATTAGCCGTTTTTATGACATCAGAAGCGGTCAGGTGATGATTGACGGACACGATGTGAGCAAGGTAACACTCCATTCTCTTCGTTCTCAAATGGGAATCATGATGCAGGACAGCTTTGTATTTGAAGGAACGATTATGGAAAACATTCGCTACGGTCGGCTGGATGCCACCGATGAAGAGTGTATTGCGGCGGCAAAAGCCATTTATGCCGACGGCTTTATCAGTAAATTACCCCAAGGGTATTACACCCGTGTTTCGGAGCGGGGAAGTGAATTGTCCGCAGGAGAACGCCAACTGTTGTCCTTTGCCCGCGTGGTGTTGTCCGACCCGAAAATTTTGATTCTGGATGAAGCAACCTCCAGCATTGACACCGAAACGGAACGGACGATTCAAAAAGCATTGAATGAATTGTTAAAGGGCAGAACCTCCTTTATCATTGCCCATCGTCTTTCTACCATTAAACAGGCAGATTGCATTATGTGTATTGCAGAGCAGGGCATCAAGGAGGCAGGCAATCACGAAGAATTGCTGCAGAAAAAAGGGATGTATTATCAATTGCTTCGTGCTCAGTATGAAGCATTGGAACGGTAAGGAGGACGTATGGCAAAAGGTGCCCATCAGAAATTAAAATTGTTGTATCTGGCAAAAATTTTGTGGGAGCAGACAGATGAGGAGCATCCCATGACCATTGCTGCGATTATCGAGGCTTTGTCTCGGCAGGGTGTTTCCGCGGAACGGAAAAGCTTGTATGATGACTTTGAAGCATTGCGGCATTTTGGTTTGGATATTGTTGGCAGAAAGGACAAAACCTACGGGTATTATCTGGCAAGCCGTGAATTTGAGCTTGCGGAATTGAAATTGTTGGTGGATGCGGTGCAGTCTTCACGGTTTATTACACGGAAAAAGAGCAATGAATTGATTCGAAAGCTGGAAGGGATGACAAGTTCTTTCGAAGGAAGTAGTCTGCAACGGCAGGTGTATGTTGCCAATCGTGTGAAAACCATGAACGAAAGCATTTATTATAATGTGGACAGGATTCACAGTGCCATAGGAGAAAACACGCAGATTGGGTTTTATTATTTTGATTTAACCCCTCGTAAGGAAAAGAGCTACCGTCACGAGGGAGAGGAATATCAAGTCAGTCCCTGGGCACTTGCCTGGCAGGATGAACATTATTATCTGATTGGGTATGACCCCAAGTCGGAGCAAATCCGTCATTATCGGGTGGATAAAATGGAACGGCTTCGTACTCTTTCGGAAAAACGGGAGGGTGAAGAGCTGTTTCACTCCTTTGATTTAGGTGAGTATTCGTCCAAAATGTTTGGAATGTTCGGCGGTGAGGAAGAATTGGTTCGTCTCCGATGCCGAAATGATTTGGCAGGTGCGGTGATGGATCGGTTTGGAAAAGAAATTACTTTGTTTCCCTGTGAGGACTATTTTGAGGTAACGATAAAAGCTGCGGTAAGTCCCTGGTTTTTGTCTTGGATATTTGGTTTTGGTGGCGGAATAACAATTGTATCTCCTGAATCTGTTCGGGATTATTATCGAACAGAGTTAAAAAAAGCAACAGAATCTCTTTGAAATTAGCTTACCCTTCTTTAAGGAAGGGTATATTTTTTTGGAAATGATTGCAATTTTAGATGTTTTTTGCTATAATAAAAAATAAAGAGATTGATGATGAAAAATGTCAGAGGAAAAGATGCTATTAGATATGTTAAACTTGGCAATGTAACAAAGCAATGATTTGATATATCATCTTTTTGGGCTTAATCGGATATAGCGTTGCATAAGCAACGCGTCGATATAAATTCTATCGAATTCTCGATATGTGCTTCGCACTCGATATGCCCTTATGGGCGAGATTGTATATCGACTGAAATTTTTGTTCCTGACTTGATATGAGTCATCAAAAAAAATTGTTTAATTAAAAAAGGAGTCTTTTTTTATGAAATATTTTGAAGAGTTTAAATCAAATACATATGCTGGCAGTGCAAATCAGTTGT
>SVJP01000030.1 GCA_015068925.1 Oscillospiraceae bacterium | reverse complement strand
AAATCAAATGCCACGGATTTCTGCAACAAAGGAAACAAAAACAAAGACAGCAAAGCGGAACCGAAAAAAGAAAGAATTTTCATCAAGCTCCGCATGGCTCCCAAATAGGCTCCGCCTAATACAAAGATCAGCGTAATTCCCAGTACAATCAAATCAAGCTTCATTTATTTCACCTTTATCTTATCATAGCCTGCTTCATAACGAATGACACCGTTTTTACCGGTTTCTTCCAAATACAATTCCGAAATATCACGGGCAACCTGAAGGTTTGCCAATAAATATGCCTGCTTGTTCAAAAAGAACACTTCCCTGTTTGCCGCAAACAAAACACCGCTTTTATTGTTGGTAATCTGCGTAATGTCTCCTCCCTGATGAATATATTCATGAATTTTTCCGTTATTGTTCAACAATACCACCTTTTGATTTTGCTGACCTAACACCAAAGCAACGCCGTAATTTGATACAGAAAAGGTTTGCAAGGTTCCATCCACATATTCATATCTCCAATCCTCTTCCCCGTTTGAAGAAAAAGCAGCAGTTTGAGTTTCTCCCACTGTCAGCAATTTTCCGTTTTTCAAGAATTTGATTGCCGCAAATACAGTTTCTGACGATTCGCTCACCTGATAGGGCTCCCGTTCATCCAAATGATAAAAAGCCACGTAGGACATCAATTCATCCCCTGAGGTAGCATACTGGCTGATTGCCAGACGTTTTCCGTTTTCGTGGATATCAGCATCCAAAACATATTTTTCACCCGAATACACCTTGTAAATATTTTTTCCCTTACGGTTATACACGCTGACAATTGCCTGATAACCGGGCTGATCGCTGATTAACACCAAATATCCACAATCGTTCACCTTGGCATTCTGAATGTCATGCTTTGATGATACCGTATACAATTCCTTATTTTTATAATACACCGATGCGGTTTTTCCACCACGGTCATATACCAAAAAATAATCCCCGTTACTCATCATCTGAGGGGTAATCAAATGCATTTCCTGCACTTTTTTGGGACTTAAATGCAACCCCATGGAGGAATAATACACCAGATTTTCGTGATTGAATTCACTTGCCAAAATAGCGGTTCCTTCTAAGTTAGTGGTTTCTGTCACCCCAATTTCCTTCCCGTACAACCATCCCATTTTACTGTAAATCGCCGGATGAAAGCGCTGAGAAAACAAAAATCCCACACCAATGATCAAAACAACAAAGAACAACAATAATAATTTTTTTATTTTCACCGACACCAATCCTCCTTTTTATACCATACTTTTGTTAAACACAAACCTTGAGGTGCTGCGGTAATTCCTGCCAACCGCCTGTCCTTCCTTTCAATCAGCATCGGAATACAATCGGCAGACAATTTCCCGTTCCCTACCGAAACCAAGGTTCCCATCATAATTCTTACCATATTATAAAGATATCCGTTTGCACAAATGCGAAACCGAATAAAATTTCCTTCTTTTGTTAATTCCACCTTGTAAATACTCCGCACTCTCGTTCCTTTGGTATCCGATCCTGCCGCTTCAAACACGGTGCAATCGTAGGTTCCAACCAAATCCTCGCATGCCCTCTTCATGGCTTCAAAATCCAAAGCATACGGATAATGCCATGCATATTTAACGCTAAAAGGGTCTTTATGGGGTTGGTTACAAAGGGTATAACAATACTCTTTTGCCACTGTATCAAACCGAGCATGAAACTCATGGGGCACTCTTCGACAAGAGGTCACACAAATATCATCAGGTAACAAAGCATTTAACGCATAGGGCATTTTATCATCAGGTACGGATGTGATCACATGAGTGTTACAAACATATTCTCTTGCATGAACCCCCGCATCCGTTCTGCTGCAGCCTAAAACCGTAACCGACTGTTTTACCACCCGAGACAAAGCTTCCTCCACCCGTTGCTGCACCGTCATGGCATTTTCCTGACGTTGCCAACCGTGATATTCGCTTCCGTCATAGCATAAGGTTAATTTTAAATTTTCCAAAGCAGCCTCCTTATCCCAATCGAGTCCATACAATCAATCCGCAAAAAGCAAAGACGGTGATTGCTGCAAACACATCACGGCTTCCTGCTTTCAGCACTCGCATACGGGTTCTGTTTTGTCCACCGTGATAACAACGGCATTCCATGGCAGTTGCCAATTCATCCGCCCGACGAAAAGCACTGATAAACAAAGGTACCAGCAAAGGAACGAAATTTTTTGCTCTCTGAAACAAATTACCGCTTTCAAAATCCGCGCCCCGGGCTGTTTGCGCTTTCATTATTTTATCCGTTTCTTCAATCAAAGTTGGAATAAAGCGAAGTGCAATGGTCATCATCATAGCAAGCTCATGTGCCGGAAGCCCGATTTTCGCAAAGGGCTTTAACAGACTTTCGATTCCGTCTGTCAACATAATCGGAGAGGTGGTAAAGGTCAGAAGTGTGGTTCCGATAATCAAAAAGAATACTCTTGCAATCATCAGCAACGTCATACGCAAGCCTTCCTTCGTTGCCGTTACGGGACCAATTGAAAACAAAGGCTCACCTTCCGTTAAAAACAAATTAAACAAAGCAGTAAAGGCAATAATAAACAATACCGACTTTAACCCCCGAAGGGTGTGCTTCACAGGAATGCGGGACAAAAAAATCGACCCGAATACAAACACAGCAACCATTGTGTAGGCCAACAGACTGTTTGCCAAAAACACTGCAATAATATAAACAAGAGTAAATATAATTTTAAACCGAGGATCCAATTTATGAATGACTGAATCTCCCGGAAAAAACTGACCGATGGTAATATCCTTTATCATTGTTTTTTCTCCATACACATTAAAATGGTCTTTGCTGCTTCCTCCACTGTGACAGCATAAGGGTCAACATCAAATCCTTTTTCCTTCAATTGCTGCACCAGCTTGCTGACCTGAGGAACAGACAAACCCATTTGTTCAATTTCTTTGCGGTGCTGAAAAATTTCACGAGGTGTATCGTGATATGCCACTCTGCCCTCATTCATCACCACAATCCGCTTAGCGTATTTTGCCACATCCTCCATGCTGTGAGATACCATGATTACAGTCAAACCCGTGGTTTGATGAAGACGGTTAATCTGTTCCAATACACGGGTTCTTGCTTTGGGATCCAATCCTGCCACAGGCTCATCCAGCACTAAAATTTCAGGCTTCATGGCAAGAACACCTGCAATGGCAGCACGTCTCTTTTGTCCTCCCGACAAATCAAAAGGCGATTTTTCCAAAACAGCTTCAGGCAATTCCACAATCTCTGCCGCTTCCAGTACATTGCGCTTCACCTCTTCGGGAGACAACCCGAGATTTTGGGGACCAAATGCAATATCACGGTATACCGTTTCTTCAAACAGCTGATACTCCGGATACTGAAACACCATCCCTACACTTCTTCTTGCATTCTTTCTGGATTCTTTGGATTGATGAAGCTCACATCCGTTCACATACACGGTTCCGCTTGTGGGATGCAACAACCCGTTAAACATTTGAATTAAAGTGGATTTTCCCGAACCGGTGTGCCCGATGATTCCTAAAAATTCACCTGTTTCCACCGAAAAAGACACCTGATCCAAGGACTTTTTTTCAAAAGGACTGTCAGGCATATAGATATGGCTCACTTGCTCTAATCTGATACATTCTTTCAACGTGATTCCTCCAACAGGGGCAGTAATTCTTCCAATAATTCTTCTTCCGTTAAAACATCATTACGTAGGGTAACACCCTGCCCTATCAGTTCGTGTGCTAATTCCGTGACCTGGGGAACTGCCAAACCCATTTCCTTCATCTCGTTTACATTTGAGAAGATTTCACGGGGACTTCCGCTTTTGACAATTTCACCGTGATGAACCACCACGACTCGATCTGCCTCCACCGCTTCTTCCATGTGATGGGTAATCAGCACCACCGTCATACCTTCCTCGCGATTGAGCTTTTGCACCGTTTTCAGCACATCAAGGCGACCGATGGGATCAAGCATCGCAGTAGGCTCATCCAACACAATACACTCCGGATTCATTGCCAAAACACCTGCAATTGCAACTCTCTGCTTTTGGCCTCCCGACAGCAAATGAGGAGCATGCTTACGGTAGTGACTCATTCCAACTGCCTTCAGACTTTCCTCTACCCTTTTTTTGATTTCCCCGGAAGGAACGCCTAAATTCTCCGGTGCAAATGCCACATCCTCCTCTACCACGCTTGCCACAATCTGATTGTCAGGATTTTGAAACACCATTCCCACACAGGCACGAATGTCAAACAAATGCTGTTCATCCTTGGTGTCCATCCCCATTACCGTCACCGTCCCCGAATCGGGAACCAACACGGCATTCAACAGCTTGGCAAGGGTAGATTTTCCCGAACCGTTCCGCCCCAGAATCACCAAAAATTCACCTTGATTCACCGTCAAGCTCATATTTTTCAATACTTCCGTTGTCTTATCCTCTTGATTGTACGAAAAAGACACATTCTTTACTTCTATCATAAAACGCTCCTAACACTGCCAACGAGCAGTACATCCGCAAGGCAGAATCAGTTCTGAATTGGCAAAAGGCAGACCGATTTCATCTGTTGTTACCTTACCGCCAAACTTTTTCACCAATGTCATCGTCATTAAATTTTTCACCGCTGTAGGCGCAAGACCTGTGGTATAAGAATTAATCAGGAAAAACAAGGGATTGTCACTCAACACCCGAGAGCACAAATCAACAAGTCCGTAAAGCTCATCCTCAATTTTCCATACTTCTCCGCCGGGACCTCTGCCGTAAGAAGGCGGATCCATCACAATGGCGTCATACTGCTTTCCCCGTTTGATTTCACGGGTCACAAATTTCACGGCATCATCCACAATATAGCGAATCAATGGACCCTCCATGTTATTTTCCTGAATATTTCTTTTCGCATGTGCCACAATTCCTTTTGCTGCATCCACATGGCATACACTGGCACCGGATGCAATACAGGCAACCGTAGCACCGCCTGTATAACCAAACAAATTTAATACTCTGATTTCCCGTCCGCTGCTTTCGATCCGATCTCGCATAAAATCCCAATTCACGGCTTGTTCGGGAAACAAACCCATGTGCTTAAATCCCATGGGTTTAATCATAAAACGGAGATCGCGATAGGAAATCACCTGTTCCTGCTCTGCATCGCGGTTCGGAAACGTCCAATTTCCGCCCCCTGTGGTACTGCGGTGATAAATCCCGTCAGACTTTTTCCATTGATTGGGGCCGGACGGATCCTTCCAGATAATCTGCGGATCCGGTCTTTGATACACAAAATCCCCCCACCGTTCCAGCTTCATTCCGTCACAGCCGTCTATCAAACAGTAATCCTGCCAAAGATTTGCCGTCCACATCTTTTTTCTCTCCGTTCTTTCCCAATATTATCTATTTATTATATCACTTTTTCCCTTTCCCGTCAATAAAAATTCAAAAGAATCCTTCGACAATCATTTTTTTTACAAAAACCCTTTGCATAACAGAAAAAATATGATACAATATAAAGATAGGAATTCAAAAAAGACACATTTCTGTCAATCCTCAAAAACAGATTGACAATTGATATATAACAGGAGTGAACTATGGACCATTTTACATTAGTTTCAGACTACAAACCTACCGGTGACCAGCCTCAAGCCATTGAAAAGCTGGCACAGGGGATCCTTTCTGGTCAGAAAGGACAAACCCTGCTTGGAGTTACGGGCTCCGGAAAAACTTTTACCATTGCAAACGTGATTCAAAAGGTAAACCGCCCCACTTTAGTGCTGGCACACAACAAAACCCTCGCTGCACAGCTCTGTACGGAATTCAAAGAATTTTTCCCCAACAATGCGGTAGAATTTTTTGTATCCTATTACGACTATTATCAACCGGAAGCCTATTTGCCGGGCACCGACACCTATATTGAAAAAGATGCACAGATTAACGACGAGATTGACAAGCTTCGTCATTCCGCTACAGCGGCTCTTTTTGAACGTCGGGATGTGATTATCGTCTCAAGTGTATCTTGTATTTACGGTCTGGGTGACCCTGAGGATTATACCAACCTGATTATCTCTCTCCGTCCCGGTATGGAAATGGAACGGGATGCGCTGTTGACAAGACTTGTCAACATTCAATATGAAAGAAATGATATTAACTTTATCCGCAACAAATTCCGTGTTCGGGGAGATACGGTGGAAATTTTCCCTTCTAACTCAACCGATACCGCTCTTCGCATCGAATTTTTCGGTGATGAAATTGATCGGATTACGGAAATCAATGCTTTAACGGGAGAATTAAAAGGGATGAGAAATCATGTTGCCATCTTCCCTGCTTCCCACTATGTTACCACCCGAGAAAAAATGAAACGTGCTCTGGGTTCCATTGAAAACGAATTGGAGCATCGGTTGGCAGAATTAAAAGAAGAAGATAAGTTAGTGGAAGCACAGCGGTTAAAGCAAAGAACCAATTATGACTTGGAAATGTTGCAGGAGGTAGGCTTTTGTCAGGGAATCGAAAACTATTCCCGTCACATCAGCGGCAGAGCACCGGGAAGTCCGCCCTTTACTTTAATGGACTTTTTCCCTGACGATTTTCTGTTGGTGGTGGATGAAGCTCATGTGACCATCCCTCAGGTACGTGGAATGTATGCAGGTGACCGTTCCAGAAAGACTACATTGGTGGATTACGGCTTTCGTCTGCCTTCAGCATTTGACAACCGCCCCTTGAATTTCGAGGAATTTGAACAAAGAGTCAATCAGGCAATCTTTGTTTCCGCTACCCCCGGCCCCTACGAACGGGAACATTCTGCTCAGATTGCAGAACAGGTGATTCGCCCCACGGGACTTCTTGACCCTGAAATTGATGTTCGTCCCGTGACAGGGCAGATTGACGATTTATACGGTGAAATTATCTCCCGTGTCAAAAAGCAGGAACGAGTGCTTGTAACCACCATGACCAAGCGAATGGCAGAAGATTTAACCGCTTATTTTGAGGATATGGGCATTAAGGTACGATATCTTCATTCTGATATTGATACATTGGAGCGGATGGACATTATCCGAGATTTGCGTTTGGGCGTATTTGATGTATTGGTAGGAATTAACCTGTTAAGAGAAGGCTTGGATTTACCCGAAGTCTCTTTGGTTGCCATTTTGGATGCCGACAAGGAAGGATTCCTTCGGTCCGAAACCTCATTGATTCAGACCATAGGCCGTGCGGCAAGAAATGCCCAAGGTCGGGTTATTATGTATGCAGATACAGTAACAGACTCCATGAACCGAGCCATTTCCGAAACCAACCGCCGTCGTATGATTCAATCTGAATACAACAGGATTCACGGCATCACACCCAAAACCATTCAAAAAGAGGTTCGTGATGTGATTGAAGCGACCACAAAGATTGAAGAACCCAAAACGAAAAAGGGTATTTCCGTCGAAAAACAGATTGCGATATTGACAGAGCAGATGAAGGAAGCGGCAGATGCTTTGGAATTCGAAGTTGCTGCCCGCTTGCGTGACGAAATTCAACGATTGGAAGTGAAACGATGAACGAAATTATCATCAAAGGTGCCAGAGAGCATAATTTAAAAAATATTGATGTCAAAATCCCCCGTGACAAACTGGTTGTTGTAACGGGTTTATCAGGCTCGGGAAAATCCTCCCTTGCCTTTGATACCGTATTTGCAGAAGGACAACGGCGGTATGTGGAATCCTTAAATTCCTATGTCCGTCAATTTTTGGGGCAAATGGACAAGCCTGATGTGGACTACATCGAAGGTCTCTCCCCTGCCATCTCCATCGACCAAAAAACCACAGGCAGAAATCCCCGTTCCACAGTAGGAACAGTAACGGAAATTTACGACTATCTTCGTCTGCTTTACGCCAGAATCGGAGTACCACATTGTCCCAAATGCGGAAGAGAAATTACCAAGCAAACCGTGGACCAGATTGCCGACACTATTATGGCAATGCCAGAAAAAACAAAATTTATGGTATTGGCTCCCATCATCCGCGGCAAAAAGGGTGAACACCAAAAGGTGTTAGACGATGCAAGAAGAAGCGGATATGTCCGTGTTCGGGTGGATGGAAGTCTGTACGAATTGTCCGAAGAAATCAACTTGGAAAAAAACAAAAAACATACTATTGAATATGTCATTGACCGTTTAAGTGTAAAAACAGACATCAGAAAACGCTTGGCTGATTCTTTGGAGACGGCATTGAATTTAGCAGACGGATTGGTAGGAATCAGTGTGGTGGACGGGGAAGAATTGTTGTTCAGCCAGAACTATGCTTGTCCCGATTGCGGTATCAGTATGGAAGAATTGGTTCCCAGAATGTTTTCCTTTAACAGTCCCTTTGGTGCCTGCCCTACCTGTTCAGGTTTAGGACACCTGCTTCGGGTTGACCCTGACCGTATTTTCAAAGACAGAAGCAAAAGCCTTGCAAAAGGTGCCATTGTGGCATCCGGTTGGAACAGTGCCGCAGAGGATTCTGTTGCAGGCTCTATTTTTGAAGCATTATCACGGCATTATGAATTCAGTTTGGATACCCCTGTCAGCCGTCTGCCTCAAACAATTATTGATATTATTTTATACGGCACAGGAGATGAAAAAATCGACATTATTCAGCACCGTCCCGGAAAGCGAACCACTCAATATTCTGCTCCCTTTGAAGGGGTGGCAACCAATATTGAACGAAGATACAAGGAAACCAATTCTCTTTGGATGAGACTTGAATTGGAAAGCTATATGGGAAACTTTGAATGTCCTGACTGCAAGGGTGCCAGATTAAAGTCAGAAATGTTAGCAGTAACCGTTGGCGGAAAAAGCATTTATGATGTATGCAACCTCTCTATCGGAAAAGCCCTGGAATTTTTCCGCACTCTTGAGCTTTCGCCCAAGGATGCAGCAATTGCCAATCAGGTATTAAAGGAAATCGACAGCAGACTTGGATTTTTAACCAATGTAGGGCTGGATTACCTGACTCTGTGGCGCGGCGCGGCAACTCTGTCGGGAGGAGAAGCGCAAAGAATCCGTCTGGCAACTCAGATTGGTTCCTCTCTGATGGGTGTGGTTTATATTTTGGACGAACCAAGCATCGGTCTTCATCAACGGGATAACGACAAATTACTTGCCACATTAAAACGGCTTCGTGACATGGGGAATACCTTGCTTGTGGTAGAGCATGATGAAGATACTATGCTTGCAGCAGACCATATTATTGACATTGGTCCGGGAGCAGGCGTTCACGGCGGTCATCTGGTTGCCCAAGGTACTGCACAGGAATTGATGGAAATAGAAGAATCTGTCACAGGGCAATACCTGAGCGGCAAAAAGAAGATAGAAGTTCCAAAGAAACGGAGACAAGGAAACGGAAATCTGCTTACAATCTGCGGTGCAAGACAAAATAATTTAAAGGATATCACCGTTTCCATTCCCCTTGGTACCATGACCTGTGTAACAGGGGTATCAGGTTCCGGAAAATCTTCATTAATCAATGAAATTTTATACAAAAGTCTTTCCTCTAAGCTCAACGGCTCACGCATCAAAGCAGGAGACCATGATGCCATTGAAGGAGTGGAATTTTTAGATAAAATCATTAACATTGACCAATCTCCTATCGGCAGAACCCCCCGTTCCAATCCTGCCACCTACACAGGAGTGTTCGGAGACATCAGAAATCTGTTTGCCTCCTTAAACGAATCCAAAATTCGAGGGTACAATGCAGGTCGGTTCAGCTTTAATGTGAAAGGCGGACGGTGCGAGGCATGCTCCGGAGACGGTATCATTAAAATTGAAATGCATTTTCTCTCCGACGTTTATGTTCCCTGCGAGGTTTGCGGAGGAAAACGGTACAACCGCGAAACCTTAGATGTAAAATATAAGGATAAAAATATTGACGAAGTGCTGAATATGACCGTAGAAGAAGGGTTAGAATTTTTTGAAAACATTCCTAAGATTGAGCACAAGCTTCAAACCCTTTATGATGTAGGCTTGGGATATATCAAAATCGGTCAGCCTTCCACCACACTATCAGGCGGCGAGGCGCAACGCGTGAAGCTGGCAACGGAATTAAGCAGAAAAAGCACAGGGAAAACCATTTATGTGTTGGACGAACCTACCACAGGACTTCACTTTGCCGATGTTCACCGATTGATTGGAGTGTTGCAAACTCTGGTAGATTCAGGCAATACCGTAGTGGTCATCGAGCATAATCTTGATATGATTAAAACCACTGATTACATTATCGACTTAGGCCCCGAAGGGGGTGAAAACGGTGGAACATTAGTGACCACAGGAACTCCCGAAGAAGTAGCAAAGGCAAAAAAATCCTATACCGGACAATATCTGAAACGGATATTAAACCGATAACTCTTACGAATAAAAAACACAGGACCGTGAATAATAGTTCTGTGTTTTTCTTTTGGGAGGGTTTGATATGAATAAGAAAGTAACAATCACAGGTATTTGTCTTTTGGGCATATTTTCTCTTTTGGCTGTACGGATTGGATATTTGCAGTTGGTTCGCGGAGAAAAGCTGTCAGAAGATGCGGCAAACCAGCGTTGGACGGAAGTGTTAAACCAAGGAAACCGCGGCAACATCACAGACCGTCATTTTTTCTCTATGACCAATGCAGGAGAGCAATGGCTTGCAGTGGTAACTCCAGCTGAAGTGGAAAACAACGATGCTCTATACCGTCAGCTTGCACCCTTTTGCAGTTGGACAGCATCGGAATTTCAACAAAAATTAGCCAAAAACCAAATCTTTACCGTCCCCTTAACCGAGGAACCTGATTTTTCCGTGACGGAAGGATTGGAAACCGTTGTCACCAATAAGCGATATGATTTCAACAGTCCCGCCTCTCATCTTTTGGGATACTGCAATGGTGGTGAAGGAGTTTCAGGATTGGAAGCAGCATACGACACGGTATTAGCAATGGGCGGCGGCATCTCGGTAGGTGCCGTTACGGATGCATCGGGAAAAATCATTACCGATTTGTCCTCTCACGAATCGCCCGAACAAGAACGGAATCTCCGCCTGACCATAGATGCGACCCTTCAGAATGTGATAGAAGAAACAGGAAAGAAAGAAATTCCTCAAGGTGCAGCGGTACTGTTAGATCTTCATACCTCTGATATTTTAGCAATGGCAAGCTTTCCTGACTTTGACCAATCGGATATTTCCAAAGCTGTTTCTTCATCGGATGGCAGTATGGTAAACCGTGCCTTATGCGCTTATGATGCAGGCTCTGTTTTTAAAATCATCGTGGCCGCAGCTGCATTAGAACACGGAGAAGACCTTGGTTGGTACACCTGCAACGGTTCCGTTTCCGTCGGAGACATGTCAGTCAGTGGTTATCATCATATTGCTCATGGTGACCTGACTCTACCCGAAGCCTTTGCCAAATCCTGCAACTGTTATTTTATTACATTGGGTCAAAAGCTCGGTGCAGAAAAAATTTTGGATATGGCTGAAAAATTCGGCATCGGAACCCCCTATCATTTATTTAAAAACAGCGGTGAACAAAAGGATTCTGCCGGTGAAAAAGAAGATTATTTTGAAGGAGAGCTTGCCAATCTTTCCATCGGTCAGGGGCAAGTCATGTTAACCCCCTTAAGAGTCGCTGAGTTTTCTGCTATTGTAGCATCCGGAGGTATCCGTCACAAGGTTAATCTGGTTCATTCTGTCACAGACGGCAATCAGAAAACCATTAAAAAAATCAGTTCCTTCAAGCAGGAAAGAGTGATTTCCAAGGAAACAGCAGAATTTTTGAAATCCATGATGGTCATGACCACCCTCTCAGGAACAGCACAAACACTTTCTTTAGACAGTATCGGTGGTGCCGGATGCAAAACAGGAACGGCACAAACAGGCTGGAGCGAGGGAGAAACCACAAAGGTTCATTCCTGGATTACAGGTTTTTTCCCTGCAGAACATCCCAAATATGCACTCTGTATTTTTGTTGAAAACGGGGAAAATAACGGAATTTCAGCTTCACACGTTTTTGAAAAAATAATAAAAAAAATCAAAAAGTAATCACTTTCTTTGAAAAAAAGATTGAATTTTTTTAAAAAGTGCGGTATAATATAGTATGGGTATGGACCAAAAGATAAAATGAGGTGTAGAATTGAAATCAATGTTATCGATATTAGGCGGCTTTCTAACCGCAGTTTTAGTCATCGGATTTGCTCTTTGTCTTTCAGTCAATTCACTGATTGATCAATACGGCAATAATTATATTCTTTCTCCGGATAAGGTTCCCAATTCGGATGTCATTATCATTCCCGGAGCTAAAGTAAATCAAGACGGAACCCCCTCCAACAGCTTGCAATACCGTTTGGATTTGGGTTATGAATTATACGAAAAGGGTTGCGCGAAGAAAATTTTGGTTTCAGGAGATCAAAATGCGGAATATTATGACGAAGTAAACGTTATGTGCGAATACCTGAAGGATTTGGGAGTTCCTGCTGAGGATATTTTTTTAGACCACAAAGGAATTGATACTTATCATACCATGTATCGTGCACAAAAAGTATATGGAGTCACCAATGCAATCGTAGTAAGCCAACATTATCACAATGTTCGTGCGGTATATATTGGCAGACAATTGGGTATGGCAATCACAGCGGTTGATGCCAAAGATTCCAAAACCGTCAGTATGGCGAAAATGACTTTGCGAGAATATGGAGCACGGTTCAAGGCATTTATTCAGGCCGGAATTTTAAAACCGGAACCGAAGGAGTTGGAAGACCCCATTTCCATTTTTTCTGACGGAACAATAACACAAAATCAATAAAGAGGGAAAATATGAAGAAAAATAAAGTATATTTCATTGTTTCTTGGGTGGCTGTCCTTGCAGTGGCGGTCGCTATTTTTCTGTTTTCAGCACAGGATGCACAAGAATCTACGGAGGTAAGTCATGGCTTAATTGAGCGAATCGTCTTGTGGTACACCAGATGTTTCGGTATTCCCTGTAGTACAGGACAGTTGGTTCAGATTTCTGCTTTTTGGGATCATTTCGTCCGCAAGCTTGCCCATTTTTCCATTTATACCTTATTGGGATTCTGTTGTTGCAATGCCTGCTATCATACCTTTTTCCGCTTAAAGAAATCCTTTGGAATTTCCTTTATTGCAGGTGTTTTCTATGCAATCAGCGATGAAATCCATCAGTTGTTTGTTCCCGGAAGAAGCTGTCAATTTTCAGATATGGTATTGGATAGCTGCGGTGTTCTGGTTGGTGTTTTACTGTTTTTCACATTATTTCTTATTATAACCAAAAGAAGGAGTGTTCGGATATGAAGATACAAAAGACAATTAAGAATTTAGAAGCCAATAACATAAAGGTTTATTATGTTGATAACAAAGAAGATGTCGTTCCCTTGTTGAAAACATTGATTTCGGAAGGCGATAAAGTAGCAGTAGGCGGTTCCATGACTCTGTTTGAAACAGGGGTCATTGACCATTTAAGAAGCGGTCGTTATGTATTTTTAGATCGGTATCAGGAAAATCTTACCCGTGAACAGATTGTCTCCATTTACCGTGACAGTTTTCTGGCAGATACTTATATGACAAGCACCAATGCAATTACCGAAAACGGTGAGCTTTATAATGTAGACGGAAACGGAAACCGTATTTCTGCTTTGCAGCACGGACCGAAATCGGTTATTGTGGTAGCGGGTATCAACAAAATTGTTCCTGACTTAGATGCTGCCATTCATCGGGTGAAAACAATCGCCGCTCCCAAAAACTGTGTTCGCTTGAATTGCGATACCTATTGTAACAAAGCAGGGCAATGTGTCTCCCTGAATCGGGACAACCCTCAAATGACGGACGGTTGTTCTTCCGAAAGCCGCATTTGTTGTCAATACAGCATTTTGGCAAAGCAAAGACATAAAGACAGAATTAAAGTAATTTTAGTAGGAGAATCCTTAGGATTTTAATTGATATGAAAGGGTGTAATCTTATGAAATTAGAAGAATTAGATGTAAATGTAAAATGCGAACAATTCCAAAGGGACGACTGTAAGCTCTATTCCGTTCGGGAACAACCTTTTTCCATCCACGGCCTTTATCAGCCTTTAACTCAGGGTACCTTCCGACGAATGCCCCTTGAGGTTGCAAATCAATGCAACCCTTCGGTAAAAGGATTACATACTATGACCAGCGGTGGCAGAGTTCGGTTCCAAACCGATTCGGAATACATTGTGTTAAAAGCCATCTATCCTTCCCTCTTTTTGGTGGATTGCATGCCTCTTACAGGAAGCAGCGGATTTGATATTTATGTAGACGGAGTATTTTACAGAAAATTCGGCATTCCTGTGGTCTATTCAGAAGACGGAACACCCTCTTATGATATTGATGGCGGATATGAAGCAATTGCCCAATTTCCGGATCGGAAAATGAGAGATATTATCATTAATTTCCCTCTGTACAATGAAGTTTCTGATGTGTATCTCGGTCTTCAGGAATCTGCAAAGCTTGAAAAAGGAAAGGACTACACCTATCAGACCCCCATCGTGTTCTACGGCAGTTCCATCACAACGGGTGGATTTGCATCAAGACCGGGGAATTCCTACCCTGCCATTCTTTCCAGAGAATTGGATTCGGAATTTATCAATTTAGGATTTCCTGGCGGTGCAAAAGGAGATCTTGAAATTGCTAAATATATCACTACCCTTCCTATGAGTGTCTTGGTATATGACTATGATGCTAACGCACCCAATGCAGAATTTTTAAAGGAAACCCATGAAAAAATGTTTCTTGCCATCCGAGAAAAAAGACCGGAGCTTCCCATTGTGATGCTTTCTTATCCGGGTCTCGTTTATGCAAAAAAAGATATTGAAGACAGAAAAGCGGTCATCCGTGCTACTTATGAAAACGCAAAGGCACGTGGGGACCGGAATGTCTATTTTATCGACGGACAGGAAATTCTTTCTGCTAATGAAAGAGATGTATTTTTCACAGACGGAAATCATCCCAACGACTACGGATTTTTGTGCATGGCAAAAGCACTTTATCCTCTTTTAAAAGAATTATTGGAGCAATAGCAGGAGAGGAATCGGACTACCACTATGATTACAACTGTACTTTGGGATGTTGACGGAACCCTTCTTAACTTCCAAGAAGCGGAAAAAGCCTCAATTTTTGCTTGCTTTGAGCATTTCGGATTGGGAGATTGTACCCAAGAAATGCTTTCCCGTTACTCTGCGATTAATACAAAATACTGGAAACAATTAGAACTGGGAGAATTGGAAAAGTCACAGGTGTTAACAGGTAGATTTGAAGAATTTTTCAAAACGGAAGGAATTAACTTTTCTGATTATTCTGCCTTCAACCAAGAATACCAGCTTCGTTTGGGAGATACCATTTGTTTTAACGACAATGCTTATGAATTAATTCGCGAGCTGAAATCAACAGTAAAACAATATGCCGTCACCAACGGTACCTTTACCGCCCAACAAAGGAAACTGACAAAATCGGGACTCATTACCCTGTTTGACGGTTGCTTTATTTCTGACCAAATCGGCTACGAAAAACCAGATCTTCGTTTTTTCCAACATGTGTTTGAGCAAATCGGCCCCGTAAACAAAGAAGAAATTTTAATTGTGGGAGATTCACTCACCGGTGACATACAGGGAGGGAACAAAGCTCAAATCAAGTGCTGTTGGTATAATCCTCAAAATCTCACTCCCCCCGATTCTCTCAAAATTCACTATCAAATCAAAAATTTATGGGAAATCAAAGAAATCATTGAAACAATATAAGGAGGAAGGAACAATGAACCGGTATATCAATCCAAATGATCCGAAATACATGGCAGAAACCGACTCCCAATCCATCCAGAATGCAATTGATGCAGCTGAAAGCAGTTCGTGCCATACTGTTATCATCCCACGCAGATGCGAACGGACAGGACAAGATGAGTGGATGATTGATAAAACCATTCTTCTTCCGTCAAATATCACGGTAATTCTTGATGACTGTCACCTGACGCTGGTGGAAAACGTATATGAAAATATCTTTCGCAACAAAAATATGTACACTGAAATCTCCCGAAAACCGGAAGGAAAACAATTTGGAATTCGTATTATCGGTCGAGGAGAGGCGATACTTGACGGTGGAAAGGGTAACGACCTTCGTGAACGAAATTCAGAAAAAGAAGGCAGACCGCATATTCGTTTCAACAATTTTATCTTATTGAATAATGTACACGACTATGTGCTTGAAAATTTCAAATGCATTCATATGCGTTGGTGGGCAATTAATCAAATTGCTTGCACAAACGGTCGGTTGTCCAATCTCAGTTTTTGGAACGGAAACTTAATCCCAAATCAAGACGGTATCAATTGTCGCGTTGGTTGTTCAAACATTCTGATTGAAAACATTACCGGTCGCACCGGAGACGATGTGGTGGCACTTTCGGCATTCCCGAAGTGGTCAGACGGAGTATTGGTTCCCGAGGACGGAGAATTTGATATCCATGATATTACTATCCGAAATGTCCGTGCGCATACCCGTCAAACCGTAGTTGCACTGCGCAATACTGACGGTGCAAAAATGTACCGTATCACAATTGACAATATTGCTGACGACGGCGGAGAATATAAACCTTGGGGAATTGTGCGCATCGGGGAAAATAATTATTACGCTGAACGTTGTTCAGTACTTGGAGAAACGTATGGAATCAATGTACAAAACATTCACTCCAAAAATCGCGGAACAGTCTTTCTTAACACAACACTAAAAGATTCTCATATCAGCAATGTTTATGCAGAAGAAAATGCACTGTATGCAATCTCCACTTACTACCCTGAAAGCTTTAATGAGGAAACCAAACGTCATGTATTCGGTGGTATCACCCTTGAAAATGTAGTATTTGACAATATCCACTACAACGCTGTTCCGGATGAAGAGGATGCAAACTATGACCTGTTAAATGACGGTTCTCCTGATTTTAACGGTTGCGCACTCGACTTCCGTTGTATGGGAGAACATGACACACTGAACGGAGTAATATGCCGCAATATATTTGCTTCCGACAAGGCAAAATTATTACTTTGTGATGAAAGATACCAAATTAAAATCGAAAACTAACCGAAAAAAGAAAAATAATAAAAAATTAAAACAATAATTGTAAAAAAAGATTGACAAGCTCGCTATTTTATGTTATAATATACGATGCCGCATGATAGAGGTTGTAAATATTTCTTCGGAAATTACCTGACTCAGCGAGTTTGAATAAAACAGGAGGTGCAGCAAAATGTATGCTGTAATCGAAACAGGCGGAAAGCAATACCGCGTTTCAGAAGGCGATATTATCAATATCGAAAAGCTGGACGTGAACGAAGGGGAAACTGTGACCTTTGAACAGGTTATCGCAGTTGGTAAGGACGATGGACTCACCTGCGGTGCTCCCTATGTGGATGGTGCTAAGGTTAGTGCAAGTGTTCTGAAAAACGGTCGTGCCAAGAAGATTATCGTATTTAAGTACAAATCCAAGAAGGGTTACCGTAAAAAACAGGGTCACCGTCAGTATTTCACCAAAGTGAAAATTGACAGTATCAATGCATAATGATTGAAGCAAAATTGTTTCATAGCAAAGACGGATTTTGTGCATTCAGTCTGGAAGGTCATTCCGGATATGCAGAAGAAGGCAGTGATATTGTATGTGCCGCCGTTTCTGCCATTGCTCAGTACATTATCGGTGCAGCGGAACATATGAATCTCCCCTGTCGTTACGAATTGGAAGACGGTCTTATTACCTTTTCCTTTTCTGAAGAAACATCAACAGAGCAAAAAAGAAGAATGCAGGATTTCTTAGTCCCCTTTGAAGCAGCATTAAAAGAATTGTGCAAAGCTTACGGAGAGTATTTAAAAATTAGTTGTTTGGAGGTTTAAAACCATGATGATGAATATCCAATTATTGGCTCATAAAAAGGGTGTAGGTAGCACCAAGAACGGAAGAGATTCCGAATCCAAACGTCTGGGCGCAAAACGGGCGGACGGTCAGTTTGTTTTGGCAGGTAATATCCTGGTAAGACAAAGAGGAACTAAAATCCATCCCGGAAACAACGTTGGCATCGGTAGTGATGACACTTTGTTTGCTCTGATTGACGGTAAGGTAAAGTTTGAGCGTATGGGTAAAGATAAGAAGCAGGTTAGCGTTTACGAAATCGCTCAATAATGACCCGTAATTGAAATCCCTCTTGGTTGCAAGGGGGATTTTTCTGTGGGAAAGAAAATTAGGAGGCAGTTATGTTTGTAGATACTGCAAGAATTGAAATCAAAGCAGGTGCAGGCGGAAACGGCTGTGTCTCATTTCGCAGAGAAAAATATGTTGCCGCAGGCGGTCCTGACGGCGGTGACGGTGGCAGAGGCGGTAATATCGTGTTTGTCGCTGATGAAAAAATGACCACTCTGATGGATTTCCGTTACAAAAAAAGCTATTCCGCAGAACGGGGCGGCGACGGAACTGCCAGAAAATGCTTTGGAAAAGATGGGAAGGATTTGGTTATTGCCATTCCTGCAGGCACCGTCATTCGTGATGAAGCCACAGGACTTGTGTTGGCTGATATGAACGAACCGGGAAAAACTTTTATTGCCGCAAGAGGCGGAAACGGCGGTTGGGGCAATACTCATTTTGCCACTCCTACCCGTCAGGCTCCCAACTTTGCAAAACAAGGGTTACCCGGCGGTCAGCGTACTGTTATTTTAGAATTAAAATTACTGGCTGATGTTGGCTTGGTAGGATTCCCCAATGTGGGGAAATCCACATTGTTATCCTCAGTGTCCAGCGCAAGACCGAAAATCGCCAACTACCACTTCACAACCC
>SVJP01000219.1 GCA_015068925.1 Oscillospiraceae bacterium | reverse complement strand
GCGATTTCAAATATAAAAATAACGGCAAGACAAAATGGGGACTGAAACCAAAAGTACAACCGAAAATTGCCTATGTCAAAAATGACAAACTGGTAATGGAGCCTTTGACAAAAGAATTACTGGAAGCTTTTTAGCTTTTTCAGGGGACGATATTAAATTATTCATGGACGCTTGGAGCGTAGAAAGAGGTAAACATGAGTGAAGTAATTGTCGTCACATCAGGAAAAGGCGGAGTGGGCAAAACCACCACTTCAGCAAATGTAGGTACCGGTTTAGCAAAAGCCGGTAAAAAGGTTTGTCTTATTGATACAGATATCGGACTGCGTAATCTGGATGTCGTCATGGGACTTGAAAACAGAATTGTATACAATCTTGTAGATGTGGTGGAAGGAAATTGCAGGGTAAAACAAGCATTAATTAAGGATAAACGGAATCCCAGTTTATACCTGATGCCTTCTGCTCAAACAAGAGACAAATCATCTGTAAATCCAAGTCAGATGATCAAATTAATTGAGCATTTGCGCACACAGTTTGATTACATTATTTTGGATTGTCCTGCAGGAATTGAACAGGGATTCCAAAATGCAATTGCAGGTGCAGACAGAGCACTTGTTGTCACCACACCGGAGGTTTCCGCAATCCGGGATGCGGACCGTATTATCGGTTTATTGGAAGCTAATGAATTCAAAAAAATCGACCTGATTATTAATCGCATAAAAATGGATATGGTCAGACGTGGTGACATGATGTCAGCCGCAGATGTGGTTGATGTACTGGCAATTCCTATGATTGGAATTGTACCGGATGATGAAAATGTTGTTATATCAACCAATCAGGGAGAGCCTCTGGTGGGAAATAGTACCCCCGCAGGATGTGCATATCAAAATATATGCGGACGCATTCTGGGAAATGAAGTTCCTTTTATGGAATTAGAAAAAAGTATTTCATTTTGGACGAAAGTAACGGGTATATTTCACAAAGCATAAGGGAGGCGTGACTGATGAGACATCTGTTTAGAAGAAAACGTTCGAAAGAAGTTGCGAAGGATAGGCTGAAGATTCTCTTGATATCTGACAGAGTCAATTGTTCTCAGGAAATGATGGAGATGATAAAAGCTGATATTGCAAAGGTGATTTCGAAATATATGAAAATCGATACGGGAAATATGGAAATTCAAATCAGCAAGACCGGAGCAAAAGGAGAGAGAAACATTAAAAATCCTACTCTTTATGCAAACATTCCTATTCTCGATTTAAACAAATGATATCAATAAAGGGATGAATATATGTTTAAACATTACCGTTTCAGAAATTATGATATCAAATTGGTAATAATGATTTTGGCACTTTCCATTATTGGAATTATCGCAATCGGAAGTGCCAAAGAATCCTTGCAGAGCAAACAATTATTTGGTGTTATTGCAGGGTTTATCTTAATGATTGTTATTTCCTTTTTTGATTATAGTTGGGTACTTAAATTTTACTGGCTAATGTATATTTTCAATATCGGCCTGCTTCTGATTGTCCGAATTGCAGGTGATGAAGGCGGCGGTGCTGAAAGATGGCTGGAGATTGGAAGTTTTCGCTTTCAACCCTCTGAACTTTCAAAAATATTATTGATTTTATTCTTTGCACAGTTTATCATGAAATATAAGGAAAAACTCAATTCTTTTAAGATAATTATCAGTTGCATTGTGCTGGTTGCAATCCCATGGGCACTGATTTTTATGCAGCCTGATTTATCCACAAGTTTGGTACTGTTGGTGGTATTTTGTGTGATACTATTTGTAGGTGGTTTGAGTTATAAAATTATTTTTGGTGTGCTCGCCGTAGCTATTCCCATTGCCATTATTTTTCTGAATCTGATTATGCAGCCTGATCAGGAAATATTGGAAGACTATCAACGTAACCGTATCTTAGCTTTTATTGACCCGGAAGAATATGCTATGGAAGAAGCATATCAGCAAAACAACTCCGTGATTGCCATTGGTTCAGGACAGTTAATCGGGAAAGGTTATAAGAATAATGAAATCAGTTCTGTAAAAAACGGTAACTATATTTTGGAACCCCAGACAGATTTTATTTTTGCTGTTATCGGTGAAGAATTTGGATTCCAAGGCAGTTGTATTGTAGTCGGATTGATGATACTGGTGGGAATTGAATGTCTGTCGGTAGCCATGAAGGCGAAAGATATAGCCGGTACCATAATAGGAGCCGGAATGGGAACACTCATTGTGGTCCAAAGTTTTTTCAATATCGGCGTGGCGACGTTTTTATTGCCAAACACCGGCTTGCCGTTACCGTTTATCAGTTACGGGCTGACCTCCTTATGGAGTTTGTATATAGGAATGGGCTTTGTACTGAATGTCAGACTGCAATGTAAGACATCCCAGTAGAATTTACAAATATGAAAAGAGGTAAACAACATGAATATTGCATTGATCGCACATGATGCCAAAAAGAAATTGATGCAGAATTTTTGTATCGCTTACAGAGGAATTTTAAGTAAAAACGAATTATACG
>SVJP01000218.1 GCA_015068925.1 Oscillospiraceae bacterium | reverse complement strand
TCCCCGAATTACAGATTCAGAATTATCGACGATCCAAATGCAGGAATTTAATATTAGGAGATGCCTCCGGAGCCGAAATTCTTTTTTCGGCTCACTACGATACTTGCTCCGTTCTTCCCTTTCCGAATTTCATTACACCCAAAAATCTATTTCTTTATATTGGATATATACTTTTGATTCTTGTTCCCATTTTTGCAGTTATGATCCTGTGCAGCACACTCCTTCATCTTGTTACTGACGAATTTCGGATTCACTATTTTGTTCTTCTGACAATTTATTTTTCCCTCTTCTTTCTTATGATGGCTGGTCCACCAAATAAGCACACAGCAAACGATAATACATCCGGTATCATTACCCTCTGTGAGCTCTATACCTCCCTCACAGAGGAAGAAAAGAAAAAAGTCGCTATTGTTTTCTTTGACAACGAAGAAAACGGTCTGCTCGGCTCCAGAGCCTTTAAAAAAGAACACAAAAATACAATTGCCAAGCAATTGCTCATCAATTTTGACTGTGTTTCAGACGGCGATCACATTCTGTTCGCACAAACGAAAGGCGCACGAAAAAAATGGAATATTGAACCTTTTTTCCCATGCTCTAATTTCAAACACCCAATGTTTGAAAAGGCTGAGCAGGTTTTCTATCCATCTGATCAAAAAGGATTTCCAAATTCAATCGCAGTTGCTGCACTGAATCATAATAAATTTCTCGGTTATTACATGAGTAGAATACATACGCCGAGAGATACTGTCTTTGATGAAGAAAACATTCGATATCTATGTTCGGGCTTTCACGCTTTCATCGCCTCTTTTTGCGGTGTCATTAGTAATGCCTAATCAATTCCAAAAAAATTCCGTTGATACAGCTGTATCAACGGAATTTTTTCATTATTAACAACACTGCGTAAACAAATCTCTTAATCTTTTTGTATTACTTGCATGTTATGCAAAAATGGAATATAATAGGAAAATGGAGGAATCAAAATGGAACTTCAACAACTGAAATATTTTAAATCTGTTGCGGAAATCGGAAAGATTTCTGCCGCTGCTGAATCCCTTTTTATTTCCGCACCTGCGCTTAGTACGTCTATTGCCAGATTAGAACGAGAATTGGGATTTGCTTTATTTGACCGTACAAATAATAAAATTATTCTGAATCAGCAAGGACAAATTTTTCTGAAGCATGTATCAGAAATTTTTTCTTCTCTGGATTCTGCTTTGCAAGAGATAAATCAAAGTCTTCAGCACCAGGGGCCGCACATCTCTATCGTTAGCGTCAACACTGCAATGTGGGTAAACTTAATTACCGCATTTACATCTGATTATCCTCAGTTTACGCTATCATGCTCCACAACAACCTTAAAAACTTTGGTAGAAAACGGTTTTTCTTCCCAACACAGCTTTCTGCTAACTACCGAAGCTGACATTCCTCCTTCCTTTTCCGAGGAATTAGACAGTATGTTTCTTTTTGATACCTACCCCATGGTAATGATTAACAAAGACCATCCCCTTGCTCAAAGCGAATCCATTGATCTGCGCAGCCTTGCCAACGAAAAAATATTTATGCCCACCGCGGGCTATTCTCTGCATAACCGTTTAACCCAGTTATTCGAACTGAATGACATTCCCGTTCCTGCAGACAATTCCTATTCTTTATTGGCACGTCAGCAGATGGTAAAGGAAAATTTGGGCGTTTCATTCTTTTCCATGTACGCCGGCTATAATCCTCTTCCATCTATTCATTGCATCCCATTGAATGATCCCTATGGACCATGGGCAACCAAGCTGTACTGGCGTAAAAACCGCACTCTGACAAAGGATGAAATTGCATTTAAGAAATTCACAGAGGCATTTTATAAACATTAGCATAACTTCCACATTATGCAGCAGTAAGTTATTCATTATTGTCAGAGTCCTTTATTTGCTATACAATACAGCATATATCATTTAATTTAGGATGTGAGTACATGTCACTAATCAAAAAAAATTTTGACTACAAATGGGTCATTTTGATTATCTGCTTTTTCATGGAGTTCCTTTGTTTGGGTTTCTGCAGCAGCAATGTAGGACTGTATACCGCCGCTGTAACAGAAGCGCTGAATATTAAACGGAGTCTTTACTCCTTAACTACCAGTATTCGCTACATTGTCCAAGTGATCGTCGCCCTGTATTTTGGCACTCTGATCAATCGCTTTGGTGTTAAAAAAATGGTGTGTGTCGGTCTTTTGGCACTTCTCGGTTCCGTATTAGCCCGTGGCTTCGCCACAAAATTTTACCATCTGTATATTGGTGGCGCGCTTTGGGGTGTAGGAATCGTCTTTGTTGGCGGTAATATGGCCGGTTTGATTGTACGTCGCTGGTTTCATCAGGATATCGGAAAATATACCGGTATTGTGATGTCCGCCAATGGTATTGGTGGTGCCATTGCTGCCCAGATCATATCACCCATTATTAACAACGGTGAAACTTTCGGTTATCGAAAAGCCTACTTTTTATCAGCAATCATTACCTTTGCCATCGGCGTTGTGATCATGATCTTTTTAAAAGA
>SVJP01000029.1 GCA_015068925.1 Oscillospiraceae bacterium | reverse complement strand
AAGTAAATGCTGCAGCAGAATTGATTCAAAACTCCGTTGATGATGATGCAAACATTATCGTTGGTGCTATGATTGATGAAAGCTATGGTGACGAACTGAGCGTTACTGTTATCGCTACCGGTTTTGCCGGCGAAAACGGACCTGTTGTAAAAAAACGTTTCGGTACTGAAAAGAGTAGTTCTCCTTTTTCCAGAATTTCTGATTCGAAAGAGGATGACAGCATTGACGTTCCTTCTTTCCTGAGATAAAATAAAATGCGAAAGGACAGGGCGGGCAAACAGAGAAAAATTCTCTCTGTCCGCCCTTTTTCCCGTAAGCGGAATAATGAGGAAAGATAAGAATATAATAAAGTAACAGAAACGGGAAGAAAGGATGAGGGTATGGGAAAACAGACGTTTATGCAAGGAACCATTATTTTGGTGCTGGCAAATGCTTTGACCAAAATTATCGGTGCCTTTTTCAAAATTCCTTTGACCTATCTGCTTCACGAAAGCGGAATGGGAATTTATAATACCGCATATCAGCTCTATGTTCTGTTTTTTATCATAGCCACGGCAGGGCTTCCTGTTGCGGTATCCAAAATGGTATCGGAGCAGTTGGCGTTAAAAGACGGTTATCAGGTGCGGAGACTGTTTAAAACAGAAATGTTTTTGATTACCGTTTTGGGATTGATGGGTGCAGGGATTTTATATTTCTTTGCAACACCCATCGCAAAGGCAATCGGGAATGTGCAGATTGCATCCAGTATCCGAGCCGTTGCACCTGCTCTTGTTTTTGTTGCCGTGATGGCAGGACTCAGAGGTTTCTTTCAAGGAACACAAAATATGATTCCCACAGCGGTTTCACAGATTTTAGAAGCACTGGGAAAGCCTGTGGTGGGATATACCCTTGCTTATGTCATGATAGGAAGCGGAGCGGTGTATGCCTCTGCCGGTGCCCTGATGGGTGTAACGGCAGGTGCTGCAGCGGGCTGTGTTGTTCTGATTTTATGGTTTCTCATCAAGCGAAAAAAGATACTGCCTCAAGCCGTTGCTCACAATCAGGCGATTCCTTATTCCGAGTTGTTAAAACGGCTTGTGTGGATTGCAGTACCTATTACAATCGGTGCTTGCGTTTCCAGTGTTACCTCTTTGGTGGATACCTTGATGGTGCGAAGTCTGTTACAGGACATTTCTTTTACTGCTGAACAGGCAAAGGCGTTGTATCAGGAATATGCTGTGTATGCCAAAAACGGAGAACTGGTATCCTTACTGCAAAATAACAGATTGGATACCCATGCGTCGGAATTTTTGTATGGTGCTTACAGTGGTTATGCCTATTCTCTGTTTAATTTGCCGTTGACCTTGATTACCGCCATGAGCATCAGCGTTGTGCCTGCGTTGGCAGAAGCCATTGCAATAAAGCATCAGGGAAATATTCAGAGAATTACCGCATCGGCAATCAGAATTACCATTTTGTTTGCAATGCCGTGTACCATTGGTCTTTCGGTGATGGCAAAACCCATTTTGTATTTGCTCTATTCCAGCACCTCGGCAGGGACCATGCTGGAAATTTTAGCGGTGGCTTGTATCTGGGTGAGTCTTGTGTCCGTTTGTACTGCTGTTTTGCAGGCAGCAGGGAAGGTATGGATTCCTGTTATCAATATGTTAATCGGTGCATTGGTAAAAATTGTGTCCAATATCCTTTTGGTTTCTATGCCCCAAATTAATATTTTAGGCTTATCAATCAGCAGTAATCTTTGTTATTTTGTGATTGCGGCACTCAACATCTACTGGGTGATGAAGGTAACAAAGGTGAAACTGAAGCTGGCAGAAACTTTGGTAAAACCTTTGTTTGCAACGGGAGCAATGGGTGTGGCAACTCTCTTTTTCTATCGCTTTTTAGAGGGAATGATACCTGAAAAATTGGCAACAATGTTGTCTGTGGGAATCGGTGGTTGCATTTATCTTTCCGTACTGTTGCTGGTGGGCGGATTAAAACGGGAGGATGTGGAAATGCTTCCTAAGGGAGAAAAAATTGCGGCAATGATGGAAAAACGAAAATTATTGCGATAATGAGGTGCTACAGATGAAACAATATACATTAGATGATTTACTGGATATTATGGAACAGCTTCGACAAGGTTGTCCTTGGGATAAGGAGCAGACCTACGAAAGCTTAAAACGCTATGCCATTGAAGAAGCCTACGAGGTGGTAGAGGCGGTGGATGCGTCTGACCGAATGATGCTGGCAGATGAGCTGGGTGACTTGTTGCTGCAGGTGGTGTTTTATGCCCAGATTGGAAAAGAAAAAGGCGAGTTTACCATGGAGGATGTGCTTCGGTGTGTTTGTGAAAAAATGATTCACCGTCATCCCCATGTATTCGGAGATGTGATAGCAGAAACCTCTGATGACGTGCTGAAGAATTGGGCACAAATTAAGAAAAAGGAAAAGGGACAAAAAACTCAAACCCAAGCAATGGAAGGGATTTCGTCCTCCTTGCCGTCTTTAATGCGTGCGCAAAAGGTACAGGAAAGTGCTGCAAAGGTAGGTTTTGATTGGGATTCACTTCCCCCTGTGATGGACAAGCTTCGGGAAGAGGTGGAGGAATTTGCAACAGCCAAAACACCTGCCGAACAAGAGGAGGAGTTTGGTGATTTGTTATTTGCAGCAGTCAACGCGGCTCGGTTTACAGGAATTCAGCCCGAAACCGCACTTCATAAAGGAGTCAACAAATTTATCCGAAGATTTGGTAAAATGGAAGCTTTGGCAACCCAAAAAGGCTTGGTGTTATCAGAACTTTCTCTGGAGGAAATGGACCAATTGTGGGAAGAAATTAAAGAATTAGAATAAAATTGAAGAAAAATAAAAAAATTTGAGAAAAAAAGAGGAATTTTGCTAAGGTTGGCGAAATATAGTAAATAGCAATTATAATGCTTATTTATTTTTAATTAAATTTAGAAGGAGGAAATAAAGAATGAATAAGACAGAATTAATTTCTAAAGTTGCAGAAAAGGCAGAACTGTCCAAGAAGGATGCTGACAAAGCAGTTAGCGCTTTGATCGAATCTGTTCAGGAAGCTCTGAAAGCCGGTGACAAAGTTCAGTTGGTTGGCTTTGGTTCCTTTGAAGTAAGAGAAAGAGCTGCAAGAAAAGGTAAGAATCCTCGCAGCGGCGAAGAAATCACCATTCCTGCAAGCAAATCTCCTGTTTTCAAAGCAGGAAAAGCTTTCAAAGACAGCATTGCGTAAGCTATCATAAACCAAAGAGGTTGTCTCATAATGGGACAACCTTTTTTTCTTTTTCTCATAAAAATTCTGATTCACTTAAGGTGGGATCATAGCCCAGATGATCTCCTCCTGCAATGATATAGGGATAATGATAATTGGTTGGCAAGGAATTCGGTGTATATCCGGTAAGCAGTTTGAATATTCTGTTGAAATTACGGATGGTACCAAATCCGCAGCTGACAGAAACTGTGGTCATGTTTTTTTCGCCGGCAGTAATTTTTTCCACTGCAGCAGAAACCCTTAAAATGTTTAAGTATTGACTGAATTTAATCCCTGTCAGATTTTGAAAATATTTGGAAAAGTAAGGCTTAGAAAAATTCATATAGCTTGCCGCATCGCTGAAATTAATATGATTGTAGTGTTCTGAAATCCACATCATTAGTTTTTTGTAGTCTTCCTCCGGTTTGAATATTTCCCTTGCCAAAACGGTTTCTTCTTCTCTGAACATTCTTGCAATACAGTAGGTGGAGATTGAGTCTGCTACAATATCGTTGTATTCCGATTCGCTTTTCAATTCCTTTTCTATTTCGTAAAAACATTGAATTACCGGTTGATTGTTTTGTAAAACAGGGGAGAGCAGACTCTTTTCCCGAATGATTTCCGAAACTGTCCCAACGGAGGTTTTTACCACTTGGATGATGCTGTCAGGCGTTCCTTTGATTTGATGAATTTCTCCGCTTTTGAAAAAGGCGCACATTCCTTCAGTCAGTGAATAATCATGATTGTTTACATTGATTTCTACATTTCCCGATACCACAAAAGCAATTTCATTTTCCGTATGCCAATGGGGAAGATTGTTCAGATTTCTGCATTTGTAAAAAAAGGTTTGTCCTTTCTTGGAAAGAACCGGCCTTTCAAATCTGGCTATCATCCCATCCACCACCTTTAAAATGATAATATTTTTCTTTTATTATAGCATAAATATGAATAAATGTCTATAATTAAAAAATAAAATTCTTGATTGTTTTCTTTTTTTTTTCTATAATAAAAGCAAATAACAAAAAAGGAGCCCATCTGTGATGAAAAAGGAAATTTTGTTTGGAATTTGTGCCGATGTGCATCATTCGAAAGAACGGGATGCAACATGGCGGATGCGAGCATTTGTCGAGGAAGCTACAGAACGGAATGCTGATTTTATCATTCAGCTTGGCGATTTTATTGAGCCTGATGAGTCGGGTGCAAAATTATTGCAGGAGTGGAATCGTTTTTCCGGACCGAAATACCATGTTTTGGGCAACCATGACACCGAAGGAAAAGGCGGAAAAAAAGCAATAATGGAATTTCAGGGACAAAAGGAAAATTATTACAGTTTTGATATGGGAAATTATCACTTTATTGTGCTGGATAATAATTATATGAAGAACAATGGTGAATTTGAAGAGTATCATGAGGGCAATCAGCAAAGGGATTGCTTTAACTGTTATATTCCCGATGCCCAGCTGGAGTGGCTGGCAGGAGACATTGATTCCACCGACAAGCGCTGCTTTATTTTCACCCATGCTGCATTGGCGGTAGGAGATTGGGTGGTGTATAATCTTCATGCGTTTATGGATGTGTTATATTTTGCCAATCAAAAGGCGGGGTATAATAAGGTGACCATGTGCTTTTCGGGACACGACCATGCGGATGCTTATCTGTTCAAAGGAGGCATTCATTATCAGCTGATTAACAGTATGAGTCATAAATATATCGGCACCAACTATTCTCATCTTTCTTCCAAATGCAAAGAGGTGGAAGCGTACTACGGAAAAACGGATTATTTAATTCCTTATAAGGATCCGTTGTATGCCTTTGTTCGTTTAAAGGAAAATGGCTTGATTCAAATCATTGGAAAACAGTCAGAATATGTGGGAAACAGTCCTTTGGAACTACATTGGGAACATTATGCCTCACCGCAGATTTCATACAGGGAGGTTTGGATGAATGGTATTGGCGAATTATGATTTGGAATTGAGAGATGGTTGGCGGTTTTATTACGGAGAACCAAAACAAAAGGAAAAGATGGATATTTGGCAGTTTCATGCTTCGTGTAAAGCAGGAGGAGCCTTGGAAGCAATGAAGTTTGATGAAGAGCATTGGCGTCGTGTTTCCATTCCTCATGATTGGATGACAGAGCTTCCCATCACAAAACAGGGTGACCCGGGAAACGGATATAAGGAACGAGGCACCGGATGGTATTACTTGAAATTTCAGTTGCCGGAAGAAAAAATCGAAGAAGCAGAACTGATTTTTGATGGTGTTTTGGGGAATTCTGTTGTATTTGTCAATGGCGTTGTAGCGGCGCGAAATTTCAGCGGATATAACAGATTTTCCTGTCAGGTGGGTGATTATCTCCTGTCAGGAGAAGAAAATGAAATTGCGGTGTATGTGGATGCAAGGCGTTGGGAAGGCTGGTGGTACGAAGGCGCCGGAATTTATCGCCCTGTCAGGATTGCGTTCAGACCTTCTGCTCACTTTGATTGGAAGCAATGTTTTGTTCGCAGTGAGCAAAAGGAGAATGGCTGGAATGTGGTTGCAACATTGGGCGTTTTGGAGGCGGAAGGATTTCTGGTTTCTGCTGTTTTAAAAGACGGGGAAGGAATTGTCATTGCTGAAAAAACGGTTAGTATCTCGGAAGTAACAGATGTTTGCCTTCCTGTTGCAAATCCTGTGCTTTGGTCACCTCAACAGCCTTATCTTTATACATTGGAATGTGAATTGAAGCAGGAAGAAACAGTTGTTGATACCTATTCTGCTTTGGTTGGCCTGCGACAAATTCAATGGGATTCGGAACAAGGAATGGTGTTAAACGGAAAAGGATATTCTGTGAAGGGAATTTGTTGTCACCAGGACCATGGTGGAGTGGGTGCTGCGGTGACAAAGGAAGTGATGGAATATCGGATTGATTGTCTGAAACGACTTGGCATCAATGCCTACCGTTGTGCCCATCATGCACCAAGCAAGGAGTTGTTGGAAATTTGCGACCGAAAAGGGATGCTGGTGATGGTAGAAAACCGTCATTTCTCTGTATCAGAGGAGGTCTTAAAGCAACTGGATGCCTTGATAATTTTGTCCAGAAATCATCCTTGTGTCTTTTTATACAGCCTGTTCAACGAAGAACCTTGGCAAAAGGAAGAGCGGGGCAGACGAATTGCAGAAAAAATGCGAAAACGAGTTTTAGCACTTGATTGTACCCGTGCTGTTACGGGAGCGCAGAATGGCGGATTGCTGGAACAATCCAACGCTTCGGATGTGCTGGATCTGATTGGAATCAATTATTGTATGAAGGAGTATGATGCCGCTCATGAAAGAATGCCCCGTAAGGTGATTCTCGGAACGGAAAATTGTCCCACTTATGCCACAAGAGGAGTGTACCGATCGAATGAAGAACAGCAGGTGTTTGCAAGCTATGGAGATGAATGGGCAGATTTTTCCGAATCCTTGGAAGAAACCATGAAAATGGTGGAAGAAAGGAAGTTTGTTGCCGGATGCTTTGTCTGGTGCGGTTTTGACCATCGGGGAGAACCTACGCCCTACGGTTATCCGAGTGTTCTTTCCCATTGGGGAATTTCAGATGTTTGCGGTTTTCCGAAAAGTACGGCATACCTATTGGCGGCATGGTATCGGAAAGACTTGTTTGCACATCTCCTTCCTCATTGGAATTGGAAGGAAGGAGAGTTGGTTCGGGTTTGTGTGTTTACCAATGGTGACGATGCAGAGTTGTTTTTGAACGGACGGTCCCTGGGAACAAAAGAGGTAATTCAAAAACGGGCAGAATGGGAAGTGTTATTTGAACCGGGCAAGTTGAGTGTTGTTGTGAAACGGGGAGAAGAAAGGGTTTCGAACAGGTTATGACAGCAGGAGAACCCGATAGGATTTTATTGCAGGATGTAACCCCTTCCGGGCAGGTGCATGTTGTGAATGTGTGCGTAACCGATGAAAAAGGAATTGTCGTTCCTAACGCTTCAAATCGAATTTCTTTTCGTGTGAAAGAGGGGAAGGTTTTGGGAATCGGAAACGGTGATCCTAACAGCCATCACAGAGATTGTGATACTGAAATTAATCTGTTTCACGGTCGTGCGCAGGTGATTGTAACAGGAGATGAGCTGACAGCCACAGGGGATGGGTTGCCTGACGGGGTGTTATTGTTAAAGTGAGAAATGATAGGAATGACCGAGAGAATATGAATAGAATGGAGAAGAAAAATGAAAGCTGAAAATAATACCGTTACTTTTGCTCTGTATTTCGGTAATCGAGGATTTTTTCCGGGTGATTTAATTGCAGATGCAAGAAAAGAATTGCAAAAAGCGGTTGTATCTGCCGGATACGATTGGATTTGCATGGAAGAGGCTAAAAGTCGATACGGAGCAGTGGAAACTATTGAAGAAGGAAAACAATATGCAGAATTTTTAGAAAAAAACAAAGGAAAATTTGACGGGATTATTTTGTGTCTTCCTAACTTCGGAGATGAAAACGGTGCTCTTGTTGCATTGAAAAATGCAAATGTACCTATTTTGGTACAGGCTTATCCGGACGAAATCGGAAAAATGGATTTTGCTCACAGACGCGACGCCATGTGCGGTAAATTTGCTATTTGTAATGTGCTTCGTCAGGCAGAAATTCCCTTTACCTTAACCGAGAAATTTGTGATTTCACCAAATGATGCAGGCTTTGCGAAGGAATTGGAACGATTTGCGGGAGTTTGTCGGGTTGTCAAGGGAATGAAAGCCTTTAACATCGGTGCAATTGGTGCCAGAACAACTGCGTTTAAAACGGTTCGGGTGGACGAGGTTGCCTTGCAGAGAAAAGGAATCAATGTGGAAACCATTGACTTAAGCGACGTATTTGCAAGAATGAGGACTGTTTCTGAAATTGTAGTGGAAGAAAAGAAGCACCAAATTTTGGAGATTACCGAGTTTTCGGGATTTCCGGTAGAAAAGCTGAACAACATGGCAAGAACCGTTGTGGCATTGGAAGCGCTTGTGTCAGAATATCAATTGCAAGCAGTTGCTATTCGTTGCTGGAATGAGTTTCAGACAGAATTCGGCATTGCTCCTTGTATTGCCCTTTGCTTGTTGAATGAAATGGGAATCAGTGCTTCTTGCGAGGTGGATGTAACCAATGCAATCATGATGAGAGCCTTGTCCTTGGCAAGCAATACCCCCTGTATGTTGTTGGATTATAATAACAATTACGGTGATGCAGACAATAAAGCGGTGATGTTTCATTGCGGTCCGGTTCCGCCTTCTATGCTGGAAGGCAAAGGTGAAATCATCGAGCATCTCATGTTTAAAAAGTCCTTTGGAGAAGGAAGCGGTGTAGGTGTCAATAAAGGAAAGATCAAATCGGGAAGAATTACGTTTGGAAGCATCAAAACAGAAGATGGCAGGATTTGCGGATTCGTGACGGAGGGATGTTTTACGGATGACCCTATTGAAGAGGGTTTTTTCGGAAGCGGAAAGGTGATAGAAAAAGAAAATATGGATGCATTATCCAATTTTATGGCAAGAAACGGCTATAAGCATCACCTTGCAATTACTTATGGAAATTGTATGGATGCGGTGAAGGAAGCCTTTAGTACCTATCTGGGATACGAAGTAGAACAAGTATAGGGAGGATAGAAATGAATAAACTGGGAATTTTTATGAATTTTTGGGAAAAGAACTGGGATGCGGATCATGTCAAATACATCAAAAAAGCGGCTGAGATTGGGTATGATGTGTTGGAATTTCAGGCACAGCCTCTTTTGGAAATGACGGATGACAAGCTGAAATCCTTGAAAAAGCTGGCGGATGAAGAAGGGATTGAGCTTACCTACAGCCTTGGACTTGATCCGATTTATGATGTATCCTCTCTTGACGAAACGGTCAGGGCAGGAGGGGTTACATATCTTCAAAGAATCATCGGACAGATTGAAAAAATGGAGGGAACTCTTCTTTCCGGTGTCAGTTATGCGGGTTGGGGAACTCCCGGCTGTGTTCTTGATGATAAAAAAGCCTATTGGGATAACAGTATCAGGAGTATGCGTTCGATTATCAAAACTGCTGAGGATTGCGGAGTGACTTATTGTGTGGAGGCAGTAAATCGTTTTGAAACCTGTTTGATTAATACAGCCGAGGAAGCGCTTTCTTATGTTGCGGAAATTGATAGTCCTAACATCGGGGTATTGCTGGATACCTATCACATGAACATTGAAGAAAACTCCATCGGTGATGCCATTCGTTTGGTGGGAAATAAGCTGACAAGCTTTCATACAGGAGAAAATAACAGAACTGCTCCCGGCAAAGGTCATCTTGACTGGGATGAGATTTTCAATGCTCTTTCAGACATTCGTTATCAGGGAAGAATTATTTGCGAGCCCTTTGTGATGCAGGGCGGCGAGGTAGGAAGAGATATTCATGTATTCCGCGATCTGATTGACAACCCCTGCGAAAAGAAAATTGATGAGGAAGCATGCTATATTCTGGAATTCGAAAAATCAATGTTGAAAAAATGGATGTATTGATGGGGGATAATGTTATGAAAGCAGAATTAATTGTTAACAGATATTATGAAATCGGAGATGTTGACGACCGTCTTTACAGTTCCTTTGCAGAGCATATCGGCAGAGTAGTCTATGAAGGGATTTACGAGCCCGGTCATCCGGAAGCGGACGATATGGGTTTTCGGCAGGATGTAATCAGAATGGTGAAGCAATTAAACATTCCCAATGTTCGTTATCCCGGTGGGAATTTTCTGTCTGTTTATGATTGGGAGGATGGCATCGGCCCAAAATCGGAACGTCCTGTGAAATTGAATTCTGCCTGGAATTCTATAGAGACGAATCAAGTTGGAATTGATGAATTTCAGGAGTGGGCAAAAAGGGCAGGAGCATCTGTGATGATGGGTGTCAATCTGGGTACAAGAGGAGTGGAAGATGCCTGTAACTGTTTAGAATATTGTAATGGCACCTCTCGTACTCATTATGCTGACTTGAGACGGAAAAACGGCTTTAAGGAGCCTTTCGGGATTAAAACCTGGTGCCTTGGAAATGAAATGGGAGGAATTGGACAACCATGTCGGAAAACTCCCGAAGAATATGGGAGACTGGCGGCAGAAACTGCAAAAATGATGAAGCGGATTGATCCTGAAATTGAGTTAGTTGCTTGCGGAAGCTCTCACCGTAATATGCCTCGGTTTGGAGAATGGGAATTGACGGTGCTGTATCATACCTATCCTTTTGTGGATTTTTTGTCCATTCATCAGTATTATGAAAAAGGCAGTCGTTCTACAGAAGATTATCTTGCCAAATCGGTTGATATGAACCGATATATCAAATCAGTAGCGGCAATGTGTGATACAATCCGCGAAATCAAAGGTTTAGATAAGCAAATGAATCTTTCCTTTGATGAATGGAATGTGCTTGGAAAAGGAATCAAACAGGATGGAAAAGGAGTCTATGCCCCTCCTTTGTTTGAGTGTTCCTATACCTTTGAGGATGCCCTGGTAGTAGGATGCATGATGATTACATTGCAAAACAACTGCGACAGAGTGAAAATCGCCTGCCTTGCTCAGCTTGTAAATGCCATCGCTCCTTTTGTAACGGAAAAAAAGGGAAAGCTGTGGAAACAAACCATCTTTGCTCCTTTTTTCTACAGTTCCTTGTTCGGTCGGGGAAAAACCTTGCTGCCTATTGTTGAGTGCGATTGCTATTCCACTAAGGAGCATTATAATATTCCTTATCTTGAAACCTCAGTCATTCATCGGGAAACGGAAAAAGAATTGGTGGTGTTTGCGGTAAATCGTTCCTTGGCGGAATCAATGGAGCTGGAACCTGTTTTTGAGCATTTTGAAGGATGCAGACTGATAGAACAGATAGAATTGTATTCCGACGATTTAGCGGAAACCAATAATGCAGACAAAGAACGGGTGATGCCAAACATAGTTTCTGCGGAACAATCTATCATTTTAAAGAAACATTCCTGGAATATGCTGAGATTTCAGTATTGAAAAAAGGAAATTCATCCTTTTGCGTGGAATAAAAAAGAAAAAGTGCTATTTCATGAAAGGATGAAACCAATGAGAATTGATAAATTTTTAAAGGTATCCCGTATCATCAAGCGGAGAACGGTTGCGAACGAGGCATGCGACGGGGGCAGAGTGATGTTAAACGGTCGTGTGGCAAAGGCATCGGCAGACGTAAAGCCGGGAGATATTTTAGAGATTACCTTCGGAACCAATCAAATGAAGGTGAAGGTGCTGAATGTGAGCGAGCATGTAAAAAAAGAGGATGCCGCTGCCATGTATGAAACAATCGTATCATAAAGAAGGAAACCGTCTCATATAATATGGTAAGGAGGCGGTTTTTTTATGGTAGAAGAAAGATTGAAGGACCAGAATATTTCATTACAGGGCAGAGCAAAAATTACGGTAACAGGCGTGAGCGATGTGGATAGCTTTGATGAGCATACCGTGGTGTTGTATACCATTTTAGGGATTCTGACCATCAAGGGCGGAGATCTTCATATTAACAAATTGAATGTGGAAACGGGAGATATTTGTATCGAAGGAGAAATTGACTCTCTTGCCTATTCTGAAGCACAGTCCACCAAAAAAGCAGCAGGAAGCTTGCTTGCCAGATTGTTTCAATGATGGAAATTCATGTAGCAACGCAAGGGTTGATTTTTGCAAGTATGTTTGCTTGCGGTATCTGTTTTGGTTTGTTGTTTGATTTTTTTCGTGCTGTTCGTAAGGTGATTTCCATGAACAGTTTTTGGGTGAATCTTACCGATTTGTTGTTTTGGGTTCTTTGTACGGCAATTGTGTTTTTTTCTGCAAGAGTGACAAATCAAGGAGAATTGCGGTGGTACGAATTCATTGGCTTGTTTTTGGGAATCGGACTTTATTTTTTGATATTTGGTTCCTTGATGGCAAAATGGATGGCAGGATTGTTGCGGTGTTTCATTCAATTAATCGTGTTGATATTAAAAATTGTGTTGTTTCCGGTCAGACTTGCCTGTAAACCCTTCGGGTTCCTTTTGCACAAAACTGCTCCATGGCGGAAAAAAGTGGGGTTTGCTTGTTCGATTTGGCGACAGAAGTGGTTGTTTTCTCATCATCAGATGAAAAAAATTTTTAAATCCCCGAAATTTTTTTGATTTTACTATTGAAATTAAGCGGATTTTAGTGTATAATTAATATGTATATAATCTAATGCAAGGAGGGTGAAGCCAAATGGCAAAACGGCAAAAAAAGCAAAAGCAGGAAAAAAGCAAAATGACAAGAGCCTTGTGGGCGGTTGTATTTTTGTATGTGGGTTATATTTTTGTGCAGCAGCAAATTCGGCTTCATGACCTTCGGGTAGAAGAAAAGGAAGTATCCGCCGAAATCGAGCAGGCGCAGCAGGAAAACAAAGAGCTGACCCATGTGATGGATATTATGGATACTGACGAATACATTGAAAAGGTTGCACGGCAAAAGCTCGGTTTTGTAAAACCGGACGAGCAGGTGTTTATTGACACCTCTAAATAAGCCTGTGAACCGCCATTATTTTTCAAAGGGGATTAATTTTACATGCCGCAGGAAGTAAAAATGGGAAGTATTGTAGAAGGCAAAGTAACGGGGATTACGGGCTTTGGTGCCTTTGTTCGTTTGCCCGACGGACGTCAGGGATTGGTACATATTTCAGAGGTTTCTTTGGACTATGTCAAGGAAGTGCGTGATCATTTGAAGGAAAATCAGACAGTGAAGGTTTTGGTCATGTCTGAAGAAAAGGGGAAGATTTGTCTTTCTATCAAAAAAGTATTGGAGCAGGAGCGACAAGAGCAAAAAAAGCAAGCTCCCAAAAAGAGCACTCGTCCGACCGAGATTGACTGGAGCAGACCTGCATCGCAAAATCTTTCCTTTGAGGAAAAAATGGCTCGCTTTAAAAATGACAGCGAAGAACGGATTTCTGACTTTAAAAAGAATGTGGATAACAATCGCAGAAGCGGCGGTTATAAGCGTTCAGGTAATCCATATTAAGAAAATTTGAAAAAAATAAAAATAATGCTTGCATTTTTGCCATAGTTATGGTATACTATTATGTGCATGATTCTAAAGTGGGAGGTGAATCCTATGCCTAATACAGCATCTGCTATCAGAAAGGTACGTGTTATTAAAACCAAGACCCTGAGAAATCAGATGGTAAAATCTGCGTTGAAAACGGCTATCAAAAGCTTTGAAGCTTCTTTGAAGCAGGATGATGCTCAGGTGAAAACCGATGCATTCAAACTGGCTGTTAAGAAGATTGACCAGGCTGTTGCAAAGGGAATTATCCATAAAAACGCAGGAGCACGGAAGAAGTCTCAGTTGGCTTTAATGTTGAATAAAGCTTAATGTACTTCATCACGAACAGTCGAATGTGGAAAGAAGAGATTGTTTGGCAATCTCTTTTTGTGCTATAAAAATTTAAATTTTGGTAAGATTATGCAGAAGGAGAACAAATGAAACGTTTATTGCTATTACTATTGGTTTTTGTTTTGCTTGGCGGTAATTTGGTTTATGCTTACGAATATCCAACCGAATTTTGGGATTGGAACAGTAAATACGAAAAGGCGTTGGCAAAAAAGAATTATGATGATATTATTTATTACGGAACAAAACAAATTAAGATGATAGAACGTTATTCCATTGATCGGGATGGTTTGAATATGCTCAGAAACCGTTTGAATGCAGTAGGAGATGCTCATGCCGTTCAAGGAAGTTATGATGCTGCGGCTGATATGTTCAGAAAATACATTCAATACAGTGATGCAGAGGATTGTACAGATCATGATTGGGACGGCTTGAGAGCCGCCAAAGCGAAGGTGCTTCAATATGAGTCACAAATTCGGATTTTTTCGGATGTGGGCAAAACCGTTTATTTTGGCGAGGAAAACGAACCAGAAAACGGGGTGTTATACGGTGCTTCCTCCGACGGTGCAATTCGCCAGCAGTTAGACCATGAATCTATAGTGTTGTTATATCAGGAATTGGGACATTCTGTCAATGATTGGAGCCGAGAAATTTTCAAGCAGGCTCGTTCTAAGGGCTTGGTGGTGGAATTTGCATTGAATTGTCCCGAAGAACGTGAAGATATTTTCCGTATTCGTTCTTATACATCTAATTTGTCTGAGATTTCTGAGTTTCTTGCTGAGTATGAAGATGTTCCTGTTTTGTTACGCTTCGGTGCAGAGTTTAATGAATGGTCAAAGCCGGAGGATGCAGCAGCATTTGTGACCGCATTTCGGTATGTGTCTGATTTTTTTAAAACACGGAATGAGAATGTTGCCATGGTTTGGAGCCCTTTGCAAGAAGGTAAGTGGGACATTCAGCTGGAAGATTTTTATCCCGGTGATCATTATGTGGATTGGATTGGGATTTCCGCTTATTCCAATTATTATCACCAAGGCAATCCTGATACCGAAGAAAAGTATGAAATTGTATATAAGTCAGGTGTGAATGCAGACCCTGTTTTGGCAGTTTCTGAGATTGTGGAAACCTTCGGACAAAACAAACCTGTATTGATTGCTGAATCAGGCTTCAGCCATAAAACATATCCCACAGGGGAAAATACCATGAATTGGGCAGTAAAGCGAATGAAGGAATTTTATTCTTATTTGCCCATGGTGTATCCCCAGATTAAGGGAGTGGCTTATTTTGACCGTTTTTATGAAGGCGAACCCAATGATTACAGCCTGAAAGGAGACTTGAAGGAAACCTATCTGAAAATGATTCAGAACCCCCGTATGATTCAACAGGGAAATGAAACCTCTTTTTCTTATCGTGAACTGAAGGATGGCTCTCAGGTAGACCGCATGACAGGGATTTACACCTATGCACATCTTTACGGTCAGACAACCAAAAAGGTTACTTATTATATTGACGGAAAATGGGCAGGAGAATCGACGGATATGCCCTTTGGTGTTTACCTGGAATTCGGAAAAGGCGCAAAACAGCTTCGTGTTGTAGCAGAAGGGGATTGGGGTGCAAAAACAGAAAAGACCTTTACCTTGAATGCATCTTCCTGGCAAACGAATGATGTTGATGTGTTTGTGGATGACAAAGAAGTTCAATTTGATCAACCCCCTGTGATTTATAATAACAGAACATTGGTACCTCTCCGTGCAGTGTTTGAAGCATTGGGAGCAACGGTGAACTGGGATGGTAATACAAAAACCGTAACAGGAAAAAAAGATCGCCGTACGGTAACGCTGACCATTGGAAGCAATGTGATGTACCTGAATCAAAAACCGATTTTCCTTGATGTTCCCGCCATTCAAGTGAACGGCAGAACCCTGGTGCCTGCCCGAGCGGTTGCAGAAGGCTTGGGCGCAGAGGTGGAATGGCTTGGAGATATTTCTACCGTTTGGATTACGCCAATTATTCAGCAATGGTCGGATTGGGAAACCAAGCTTCCTTCGGAGGTGCGAAATAACCAAGAGGATTATTATATAGAAGAAAAGGAACAGTATCGTTATCGGGATACAGAATACCGTGATACCAAAAATCAGGAATTAAAACGAAGCAGCGGCTGGATTTTGGAGGAAAGCTGGTCGGAAAAGGGAGACTGGAGTGATTGGACCACGAAAGTCAGAACGGAAACAGAGTTTCTGCAAAGGGAAAGCAGAGAAGTAATTGAAGATACCACCTATCTTTTTGCACATTATTGCACCGGTTATATTACGGATGTTGAAAATCGGTACTATACCAGAACCTATGACTTCCATAGCGAATGTTTGTATCACGAATTGGGATGGTTCCACGAATATGAATTGACTGAAATGGAAGACGGTGTAGGATATCGATATGGGGATTACCGCTGTTCCAATACCTGCTTCAGGTGGTACAAATTAGACGAAAATCATACGTATCGGACGGAATACCGCTACCGTGATATCGACTATTATTATTCCTATTACAGAATCAGTGATTGGTCAGACTATGAGGATGATTATCCCGGCAGAAAATCAGGACGTGAGATTGAAGAGCGAACGGTATATCGCTGGAAGCATATTTAACAACAAAGCCGCAGACTGAAAAAAGGAAGGAATATTTTGTCAAAATGAATCGCAGACAGTGCGTTGGTACGGCAAATGTTCATTTTGGCAAAAAGCAAGCAACCGTCAGGAAACGATCGTATTTTCCTGACGGTTTTTTCCGGTTTTATATTGGATTAGAAATTCATCATCAATCACTGTATTTTTTTGCTTGCGGTAGACCGACTTTTTTCTGAATGTTTTTTGTGCTCAATTCGAGAACTCGGACTGTTTTATGTAATCAATCAATGTTTTTAAGCTTTTGGACATCCATTTGTTTTTATGATAAATCAACTGTTTCCAGATATCAATGCTCACATCACAAACATCCAGATGACATAGGATTCCTGCATCCACCATTTTTTGGGTGACAAAATCGGGTAAAAACGAAATCATGTCACTCTGGGCAATCAGAGAAGTGATGATATCCGTTCTTCCGATTTCCAGAACAGGTGTGATTTCCAAGGATTTTTTGGCAAGTTCATTGTCAAAAACCCTTCTGTAGCCCTGGCCGTATTCTGTTAAAATAAAGGGTTCATTAATAATGTCCTGAATGGATAAATTCTTTACTCCTGCAAATTTGGATTTGGCATTGGCGATAAAATGGGCTGAAAGAGGTTCTTCCTTTGCGATCATATAATCATTTTGATAGGAATGGGCATCCAGGGTGATAATCACATCCGCTTCATTATGGTCTAACATATCAAACATGGCAGTAGTATCTGCGGTGGTGAATTTAATGGAAATGGAAGGATATTTCTGGTGAAAATCAATGTAGCTGGAGTTGAGTAATTCATCGCATACCGAATCAGGAGTGACAATATGAATATGACCGTGACAATCCTGTTCTCCTTCCAGACTATCCTTAAATTCATCGGTCAGAGCACGAATCCGATGGGCATAGGAAACAAGCTCACGACCACGCTCGGTCAATGTGATGGTGTGATTGATTCTTTCGAATAACAGGCAATCCAGCTCCTCCTCAAGTTGTTTGATTTGAAAGGATACGGTTGATTGGGAATACCCAAGCTGAAGGGCAGCTTTTGTAAAGCTTCCCACCTCGGCTACATGAATAAATGTAATCAAATTTCTCAGTTCCATAGTTCTTTTCTCCTTTATCGAAAATTTCGATGGTTTGCATTAAAACAATTCGTTTGACTAATCGACATATTTATTATATAATAGATTCAAGAAAAAATCAAGCATTGGAGGAAAAACAAATGACAAATGCACAACTCTACACAATTATTGCTCTTTGCATATATGCAATAGCAATGGCGCTGATTGGCTGTTTCAGCATCGGCAAATCAAAAACATTGGACGGCTTCCTTATTGGTGGCAGAAACATTGGCGCATGGGCAACTGCCTTTGCCTACGGTACTACATACTTTTCAGCAGTGGTTTTTGTTGGCTATGCAGGAAACTTTGGCTGGAATATCGGGATCGGCAGTATTTGGATTGGAATTGGAAATGCAGTATTGGGATGCTTGCTTTCCTGGCTCTTGTTTGCAAACAAAACAAGAAAAATGACCAAGAAGCTCAATGCAAGAACCATGCCTGATTATTTTGAAAAGCGATACGGTTCAACAGGGATGAAGGTGTTGGCAGCGATCATTATTTTTATCTTTTTGGTTCCTTATTCCGCAGCGGTTTATAAAGGCCTCGGTTCTCTGTTCGGCGTAGTATTCCCCGGTGTGGAAACCTGGGTATGGATGCTGATTTTGGCTTGCCTGACAGCGGTATATCTGGTTGCAGGCGGATATGTTGCAACTGCATATACAGACCTTGTACAGGGAGTTATCATGATTATCGGTGTCATTTGTCTGGTTGTCACGGTATTGTCCCATGATGCAGTAGGCGGAATTTCGGGACTGATGGCAAATCTTGCTGCTATTCCGAAAGACGGAGAACAGCTCACTAATATTTTTGGCGGTTCTTCCTTTAAATTCTTATGCTTTAATATTATGCTTACCAGCTTTGGTACCTGGGGACTTCCTCAGATGATTGGTAAATTCTATGCTATTAAAGATACCGCGGCAATTAAGCGCGGAACCATTATTTCCACCATTTTCTGCGTTGTCATCGGATGCGGTGCATACCTGATTGGTTCCACTTCAAGACTGGTTTTGGGTAGTGTTCTACCTGAAGGCGGTGTAGATGCGGTGATTCCCGCAGTTTTGATGAAAGTATTGGGCGGTGGGACGGCAGGCATTATCCTGTTGGCAATTATTATGATTTTGCTGCTTTCCGCTTCTATGTCAACCCTGGAAGCTGTTGTGTTGAATTCTGCATCGGCAGTGGCGGTTGATTTGATTCCTGCCGTCAGAAAAAAAGAAACAAAGCCTGAATCACAGATGATTCTTACAAGAATTCTTTGTTTGGCTTTTGTGGCTTGTTCTTTTATCTTTGCAACACAGAACATTCCGATTATTGTCAGTCTGATGTCTTTTTCCTGGGGTGTGGTTTCCGGTTGCTTTATTGGACCTTACATCTGGGGACTCTTCTCAAAAAAAATTACAAAAGCAGGAGCGTATGCCGGTATTTTGTCAGGATTGTTGGTTGTGGGAATATCAACTCTGGTGATTACCCTTCACAGCGGTTTTGCGGCAGCGGCAGCGAAATCTCCTGAAATGGGTGTAGCGGCAATGGCTGTTTCCATGGTGATTGTGCCTTTGGTAAGTGCATTTACCAAGAATAAAGACAATGATAGAGTAGAAGAAATTTTCTCTTGCTATCAGGAAGACTAAATAACGAGGACTGTTCAAGGGAGTTCACCTTGAACAGTCCTTTTTATGATA
>SVJP01000028.1 GCA_015068925.1 Oscillospiraceae bacterium | reverse complement strand
CCATTTGCGACAAATGGGAAGAGGGTCTGATGAAGCAAAAGGAATTGATTAACGATGATTCCGTTTCTTATTACACAGACTTTGATTCCTTTATTCAACATGATATGGATGCGGTTGTATTGGCAAACTTTGCCAACGAGCATGCTCCCTTTGCCATCAAAGCAATGAAGGCGGGAAAACACGTGTTTTCCGAAGTACTGCCTGCGCAGAATCTGAAAGAAGCCATTGAACTGATTGAAACGGTGGAAGAAACGGGCAAAATTTATGCCTACGGAGAGAATTACTGCTATATGTCCGCGCCTTACGAAATGAAAAAATTGTATCAAGCAGGAAAAATCGGTGAATTTGAATATGGGGAAGGGGAATACATTCATAACTGCGAAAGCGAATGGTATGCTCTGACCTACGGTGATCCCAACCATTGGAGAAACAATGCGTATGCTACCTTCTATTGCACCCATTCCTTAGGTCCCATTGTTCATATTACAGGACTTCGTCCCGTATCGGTAACCGGTTTTGAAAGTTTGAAAAACAACCGATTTAAGAACATGGGAAAAAAAGCTGGTTTGTTTGGCATTGAAATGGTTACCTTTGAAAACGGGGGAATTTATAAGAGTATTCACGGCGGTTTATATAAAAATTCCATCTGGTACTCTGTTTACGGTTCCAAAGGAAGAATGGAATCTGCCCGTGAAGATGCAGAAAATGACGGTGTATGGCGTATTTTTGTGAATGCAGATGAAAATGAAGGGGATTACGCAAAAGATACTCTTACTACCTATAAGCCCTCCCAGGGAAAAGAAGACAAAATTGAAGGGTTCGGTCATGGCGGTTCTGACTTTTATTCCATGTACAATTTTGCGGAAAAGATTTTGGGAAATCCCGATGCAGATATTATTGATGTGTACGAAGCAATGGATATGTTCCTCCCCGGACTTTTTGCATACCGTTCTGTCTTAAAGGGCGGAATTCCTATGGAAATTCCCAACTTCAGAAACAAGGAGGAACGGGACCCTTATCGTAACGATACCGCTTGTACCGACCCCAAAGCGGCAGGAGATATGCTCCTTCCCGTGATGTCCACAGGAAATCCTGATATTCCTGATGAAATTTATGAAACCATGAAGCAAAAGTGGGAAGAAGAAAAGTTCAAAAAGGGTGGACGTGCTGCCAACCTGTTTTATCAGATGAAGAAAGACGAAAAAGAGGGAAAATAATATGAAAAAAGTAAGAATTGGTGTTTTGGGAGTGTATCGCGGTACCAGCATGATTCGGTACTGTGAGGTTGCAGACAATGCACAGGTGGTTGCAATCTGTGACAAATGGGAAGAAGGTCTTATGAAGCAAAAGGAATTGATTCATGATGATTCCGTTACTTACTATACCGACTTCGATTCCTTTATTCAACACGATATGGATGCGGTTGTGTTGGCAAATTACGCCAACGAACATGCCCCCTTTGCCATCAAGGCAATGAAGGCAGGAAAGCACGTTTTTTCTGAAGTGCTGCCTGTACAGACCATGAAGGAAGCGGTGGAGCTGATTGAAACGGTAGAAGAAACAGGAAAAATTTATGCTTATGGGGAAAATTATTGTTATATGCCTGCTCCTTATGAAATGAAAAAGTTGTATCAAGCAGGAAAAATCGGAGAATTTGAATACGGAGAAGGGGAATATATCCATAATTGCCAGCCCATCTGGCACAGCATCTCCTATGGTGATAAACATCATTGGCGGAACAATATGTACTCCACCTTTTACTGCACCCATTCCCTTGGTCCTTTGATTCATATTACAGGACTTCGTCCCGTTTCCGTCACCGGCTTTGAAGGAACAAAAAATGCACGCAGTCTGAGTGTAGGAAAGAAAGGCGGAGCATTCGGAATTGAAATGGTCACTCTGGAAAATGGCGGTATCTTAAAAAGCATCCACGGCGGTCTCTATCAAGATTCTGTATGGTATTCCGTTTACGGCTCCAAAGGCAGAATGGAATCTTCCCGTGAGGATGAACAAAATGATGCCTATTTGAGAATTTTTGTCAACGCAGATGAGCAAGAAGGGGATTATGCGAAGGATACCTTGTGTAATTACATTCCCAAGCGTGACAAGGATGACCAAATGAAAGGCTTTGGTCACGGCGGTTCGGATTTTTACTGTATGTATCATTTTGCAGAAAAGATTTTAGGAAATCCCGATGCGGATATTATCGATGTTTATGAAGCAATGGATATGTTTTTACCCGGTATGTTTGCATACCGTTCCATTCTTAAGGGAGGAATCCCCGTGGAAATTCCCAATCTGAGAAATCGGGAGGAACGGGAACAATATCGTAATGATACTGCCTGCACCGACCCCAAAGTTGCCGGAGATATGCTTCTTCCCACTATGTCTACAGGAACTCCGGAAATTGGAGATGAGGTGTACGAATCCATGAAGGAAAAGTGGAGAGAGGAAATGGATTCAGATTCAGGCTATGTCAAGGCTGCATTTCATCAAGGAGAGGAAGCAAAAAAATGAAGCAAGTAAAAATCGGTATATTTGGTCTTGGCAGAGGCGGTCATTATATCAAAAACTTTTTGGCAAACAATGCTGAAATCGTTGCCATCTGCGATAACAATCCAAAAAAGGTAAAGTTGCTTGCTGACAAATTGGGAAAGGATGTGGCTTGCTTTGACAATTTTGATGAGTTTATTGAACAGGAAATGGATGGTGTGGTGATTGCAAACTACTTCCATGAACATACCAAGTATATCATTCGTTGCCTGGAAAAGAATCTTCATGTTTTTTGCGAATGTACCTCCAACAGCACCATGGCAGAAGGGGTGCAATTGGTGAGAGCCGCAGAAAAGAGCAAGGCATTTTTTATGCTTGCGGAAAATTATCCCTATATGCTCTTTAATCAGGAAATGAAACGGGTCTATGAAGGAGGCACCTTAGGAAAACTGTTATATGCCGAAGGGGAATATAACCACCCGGGCGATCCTTATAATACCGATTCGGTTCGTTCTCTGTTTGACGGAGAAAAGCATTGGAGAAATTTCCTGCCTCGTACGTATTATATCACCCATTCTCTGGCGCCTCTTGTGTTTGCAACAGGTGCTCTCCCCGTAAGAGTCACCGCAATGCCTGTTGTGGCACCTGCTCCAAAGGATTGTGCAAGAGTGGGACAGGTAGCGGAAAAGGCGGCGATTATTACTTGTTTGAATGATGACCAATCGGTATTCCGTGTCACAGGCTGTGCCGCATTCGGTGCAGAAGGTAATTTCTATCGGATTTGCGGAGAAAAGGGTCAGATTGAAAATGTAAAGGGAACGGACAATTTCATCAATCTCAACTATAACTCCTGGGAAGTACCCGAAGGCAAAGAACAGCATAATTATTATCAGGCACAATGGAACGACAAGGATGCAGAGCTCATCAAACAGGCAGGTCACGGAGGCGGAGATTTTTGCGTGGCAAGAAAGTTTTTGGAGTGTGTTAAGACCAACACTCCTCCTGATATGGATGTGTATTTTGCAACCAGATTGGCATCCGTTGCCATTTTGTCTCACAGAAGCATGTTAGAGGGCGGTGTGCCGTATGACATTCCTGATTTCAGAAAGGAAGAGGATCGGGTGAAATATGAAAATGATACCCTTTCTCCCTTCTGGTATTCCGACGGTACAGCACCCACCATTCCCTGCACTACCGTAAAGGATTACGGTCCTACACAGGTACAAAGAGAAAAGTTTAACAAAGCGTTACAAGAATAAAATAAAGGGATTGCAGCAAAAATTGTTGCAATCCCTGTTTTTTAATAGTGATAAGTTGGTACTTTCTTTCCCGTAATAATCACAGGCACCTTACTGGAAAAATGCACTGCAAAGCGAGCACCTTGGGGAATTCCCTTTTTTGCCAGAGAATCGGGGTTATAATAAAGAGCATCTCCATCCAGATCTTCCTCTTTGGAAAAATCTGTTTTGGTCACGCGCCGATCCTGTGCATGATATTTGATATGAGAAACATATTGACTGCGGTCTTCAAAATAAAGAAAAACGCTGATTTCCGTCGAGTGAGCAGTCATATTTATCGTTTCAAACACACAATCCTCCAATGTCATATCGGTAAATACCCAGGAGGTTGCACCCATTTCTCTTCGGCTTTGTTCTATTTTGTCAAACAGCATTTTTTTGCCGTTTTCCTTGTAGGAATAAGGAAGTTCCAGAGTACAAGGCTCTTTTGTTCCTGTTCGAAGCTCTTTGACATGATTGTCATAAACCAAAGCTTGATTGTAGGGTCGGTAAATATCGGTCATGTAATAAAAATTATGCTCCGAAACAGGGACAATGACTACATCCGGGTCTATCAATCGGTATCCTTCTGCCGTACCGCCGTAAAATCCGTGGTGAGGCACTTGCAAAATGTCCGATTTCAAATAGGTTCCGTACCGTTCGGGAAGCCGTGAAAAATCAAAATATCCGTCTCCCGGCAAAAGCAGGGTCTGACCCTCTATGTTCACTTTCAAGATTAAAGACATTATATTATGGTCAATGACTTCATCAAAGAAGGTATCGTCAGGAGAGGAAAGAACCTCGATACGAGCATTTGACACCTGATACACCTGCCCTGTATGAGCGCGGTAATAGGGAATCTTTAAGGATTGAACCAGATTGTGAAACCGATTCAGCCCCTCCACTTCATCGGCGGGAACCACTTCCAGTAAATCCTCAACACCGTCAGGGAAATTATAAAGAAATCCCTGAATTTCCACTTCCTTGCCGTACCGTTCCCAAAAACCGAAAAAGACAGGATAATGGTCGTTATGGGGATGGGTCATAATCCAAAGGGCAATGACGGGAGTTTCAAAAGGAGATTGCTCCTTCAGACAACGAAACAGCTTTTCTTCATCCACATCAAAATCATATCCACCATCAAGAATAATAAATCTGCCGTCTGACAAACGAATTACATCGGATAACCCGAAATCCTCCAAATCAATCTGAGTAAAAAGGGAAGTGGTGCAATCCTCTCTCCTTTTGTCTTGATATTCCAAGCTTTCCGGCTCTGCCACAAGACGAATTTGACCAATCGAGGGATAGAAGCTTAACAACACCATATCCCCATTTTTTACATAGGTGACAAATCGAGCAGTTCCAAAACAATGCTCTTCTCTTTTTTCAAATCCTGCCTGTTCCAAGGTGATTTGATAAGAATCCATTTCTTTTACCTGTTTTAAACTTAAAACAGCGGTATTTCCTCCTTCATGGCGAAGAAATTCCTTTTTCCCAAAGGAAATTTCAGGAATGATCATCCCTGTAATCTCAGCAATTTTCTTGTTCATTTACTTCTTCCTCCAATATGGGAGACTGCTCCATCACAGCCTTAAACTCTTGTTCATCCAAAAGCTCTTTTTCCAATAACGCTTCTGCCACTGCATGAAGCTTGTCGATGTGTTCTTCCAGCAGGGCAACCGCTTTTTGGTAGCCTGTATCTACAATCTTATAAATTTCTTCATCAATTTTAGCGGCAATTTCTTCACTATACTGTTTGGAGTGACCGAAATCTCTGCCAATAAACACCTCATCATGAGAAGACTTATAAGCAATAGGACCTAAATTCTCACTCATTCCGTAGGAAACTACCATTTCTCTTGCTACACCGGTTGCATGTTGAATATCGCCCGATGCACCTGTGGTAACATCCTCCATAATCAGCTTTTCTGCCGCACGACCACCCATAGACATAATGATATTTTGTGTCATTTGCTCTTTGGTCACATACTGGTCGTCTGTTTTCGGAAGGGTCATGGTAAAGCCGCCTGCTCTTCCCCGGGGAATGATGGTAACATGGTGCACATCATCCACCAAAGGCAGGAAATATGCGGTAATGGCATGACCTGCTTCATGGTAGGCGGTGATTCTTTTATCTCGGTCGGTTACCACACGGGATTTTTTCTCAGGTCCCATGGTTACCTTCAGCATAGCTTCTTTTAATTGAGGCATATGAATCACTTTTTCCCCTGCTCTTGCACAAAGCAGTGCCGCTTCATTCATCAGATTTTCCAAATCTGCACCGGTAAAGCCAATGGTGGTTTTTGCAAGAGTGTTTAAGTTTACATCATCTCCCAAAAACTTTCCTTTGGCATGGATTTTCAAAATTTCTTCTCTGCCCTTTACATCGGGAGCACCAACCACAACCTGACGGTCAAAACGACCCGGTCTTAACAAGGCAGGATCCAAAATATCGGGACGGTTGGTAGCAGCAATGATAATAACACCTTCGTTGACGGCAAATCCATCCATTTCGACCAACAATTGGTTTAAGGTTTGCTCTCTTTCGTCATGACCGCCGCCTAAACCTGCACCACGCTGCCGACCCACGGCGTCAATTTCGTCAATAAAGATAATGGCAGGAGCCTGCCGTTTTGCCTGCTCAAACAAGTCACGGACGCGAGATGCACCCACACCTACAAACATTTCCACAAAATCGGAACCGCTGATGGAGAAGAAGGGAACGCCTGCCTCTCCTGCAACCGCCTTTGCAAGCAAGGTTTTCCCTGTTCCGGGAGGGCCCACTAATAAAACACCCTTCGGGATTCTGGCACCGACCTCAACAAATTTAGAAGGATCTCGCAAAAAATCTACAATTTCCGCCAATTCTTCTTTTTCTTCATCTGCTCCTGCAACATCTGCAAAGGTATGCTTTTTCTTATCATCGGTTAACACACGGGCACGGCTTTTTCCAAATGACATGGCACCTTTTCCGCCGCCCTGTCCTTGCTGAAACAACATAAACATAAATCCGCCAAAAATCAGCATCATCAACAATGCCGGCAATAAAGAAACCCACCAGCTTTCACCTTCGTGCTCCGCTTTGACATCTAAAGTGCCTTTTTCGATTGCCTTGTTGATAACATCTCCTGCATCCTGATATAAAATGTCCGGCCCCGGAATTTCAATCTGATAATCTTCTCCGTTATCCAACTGAACCGCAACGGTTGTATCAGACAACACCATAGCGGTGACCTTTCCTTCCTCCAGATACCGAATCAAATCAGAATACACCTTTGTATCCCGACCCGTATCAATACCGAATACTGCCCAAATACCCCAAATCAGTACAAACAACAGTAAGTAAAATCCTATGTTTTTCCAAAATTTTGCCATTGTGACAATTCACAGCCTTTCTGCCCGCCATCATCTGTCTTTTTCTTGCTGCGGACAAACAAGAAATTTCCCTGATTATCCTTCGTAAACTTCTCTTTTTAACACACCTAAGTAAGGAAGATTACGGAAATTTTCTGCATAATCCAATCCGTAACCGATGACAAATTCATCCGGTATTTCAAAACCAATGTATCTGACCTCCACCTCTACCTGACGGCGGGAGGGTTTATCAAAAATAGCACAAACATCCACACTGGTGGCACCCTTTTCTTTCAGATAATCTACCAAAAAATGCAAGGTATTTCCGCTGTCTATCACATCCTCCGCAATAATCACGTGTTTTCCCTCCACCGGGCAATCCAAATCCTTTGTCACCTGCACCTTTCCGGAAGAGGTGGTACCGCTTCCGTAAGAAGACAAACACATAAAATTAATGCTTGCAGGCAGAGAAATGGCACGTATCAAATCTGAAGCAAACACAAATGCTCCCTTTAATACACATAACACCATCACTTCTTCTCCTGCATAATCCTTGGAGATTTCTTCGCCCAGCTCTTTCACACGTCGGGTAATTTCCTCCTCAGTAATCAGTATTTTTTCCACCATTTGATCCAAATTCATTTGTACTCATCCTTTCCTGTGTTACAATCAAACAATTGTCCCCTTTGCCGCGAAATTCCTTGGCAACACCCAATCCTGTTACCGCAATGACGGTGCCGTTTGATTCGGCAACCACGGCACGGTTTCGGATTCTTCGGGGAATTTTTCGATCAATAAACAGCTTCTTTAGTTTTTGATGCTTGCCGTTTAAGCAAAATACATCTCCATTTTTTCGACTTCTTATATTTATTCCCGATTTTATCAGGTTATAATCAAAAATCCAATCATCCTCTGTCTGAGAGGAACCAATGTAGGCGGTAAATACCAAATCGGTATTGGGAATTTGCACTCGTTCGCCCACTGATAAGGGAAGACAAAATGACAACACTTCCGATTCTCTGCCAATCAGCAATTCTTCATAGCTGTTTTCTGCCCAAATATCCTTTCCCAGACATACTTTTTTTCCCGTTTTTCCTTGGGAAAATAATGTTAATGCCCGATTCACGGGTTCCAGCCATAAATCTGCCTTTTCTCCCGTTAATGCTTGCCAGCACTTGCGAATCATTCTGCGCTGTAGCGAGGGGGAAAGTCTGAAAAACTCTTTTCTGTTACAGAAAAAGCCATCTTCATAAGGCTTAAATACCCATTTTTCCGTCACATCTTCTTCCAGCTGCTTCACATCATCCTCCAGCAAATGCGCCGTTCGACACAGGGCATCTACTGTTTCGGGATTGATGGTTTCAAGCAGAGGAATCACTTCCAATCGCAAGCGATTTCTGGTATATTCCGTTGAAAAATTGCTTTGGTCGGTACAAAACTGTAATCCGCATTTTTGACAAAAATCTTCTATCTCCTGACGGCTGACCTGCAAAAGAGGGCGAATATATTTTCCTCTTTTCATTGCCATTCCGCTTAACCCTTCTCCGCCACAACCACGAAGAAGATGCATCAGCACCGTTTCTGCCTGATCGTTTTTATGATGGGCAAGGGCAATTTTATCCTGTTCCAAGGAATCGAAAAAGGCGTATCGCAATGCTCTGCCTGCCGCCTCGGTACTCATTCCGGGCTGTCTGGCGCAACCCTTTTTTTCAAAAAAGGGAATGTGCCATTGTTCACATAACTCGCGACAAAATGCCGCCTCCGCCTCTGCTTCCTCCCGCAACCCATGATTCACATGTGCCGCAGAAAGAGAAAAGGACATTCTCTCCCGAAGCTTATGACAAAGATACAGCAAACAAACCGAATCCGCACCGCCCGACAGTGCCACCGCCACCCGATCTCCGGGACAAATCAATTCTTGCTCTGTTACCCACTTACAAAACCAATCAACCATTCTGGCGCTCCAAATCACAGAATTTTGTAAATTGCCCCAGGAAGCACATTTTTACCGTACCGGTAGAACCGCTCCTGTGCTTGGCAATAATACATTCTGCCACATTTCGTTCTTCCGTATTTTCATTATACACTTCATCACGGTATAAAAACATAACAATATCCGCATCCTGCTCGATAGAACCGGATTCACGAAGGTCAGACAGCATGGGACGGTGTTCCGAACGCTGCTCCGGTGCACGGGACAACTGAGAAAGGGCAATGACCGGAACATTTAATTCCTTTGCCATCAGCTTTAATGCACGGGAGATTTCGCTGACCTCCTGCTGACGGGATTCGCTTCTGCGACCTTCCATCAACTGTAAGTAGTCAATCACCACTAAACCTAAATTTTTCTCTTGCTTTAATCGCTTACATTTGGAACGAATTTCATTGATGGAAATGCTTGCGGTATCATCCATATAAAAGGGAGCATTATAGTAAACTCCTGCCGCTTTGTTTAACCGTTCCCAATCGTTGGCATCTAAATTTCCCACCTTCATTTTGGAAGCATCCACCAAAGCCTCGGAGCAAAGCAAACGGCTGACCAGCTGCTCCTTTGACATTTCCAAAGCAAAAAAGGCGGTGGGAATTTTCCCTCTCGATGCCGCATACTGGGCAATATTCAATGCCAACGTAGATTTTCCGACTGCAGGACGTGCCGCAATCAAAATCAAATCCGAATTATGAAGACCTGCGGTCATTTTATCCAAATCGGCAAGGCCGGTAGAAATCCCTGTAACAGAACCGCCTTCTTGTGCCAGCTTTGCCAACATTTCAAAGGTTTTGGGAATGACTTCTCCTACTGTTATAAAATCACGGGTATCTTTATTCTGCAAAATATCAAAGATTTTCTGCTCCGCCGCATCCAAAACAACAGAAACCTCTTCCGTTTCTGCCAGACACATATTCTGAATCTCTCCTGCGGCAGTTAACAACTTTCGTAAGGTAGATTTATCTTTTACAATCTTAATATAATAATGTAAATTTTCCGTGGTGGGAACACCTGCTGCCAATTCGGACAGATAAGTCAGTCCGCCAATGGCATCCAAACTGCCGCGCTGAATCAACTGATCCTGCAACACGACTGCATCAATGGGTTTGCCTACATGGTACAAATCCATCATGGCACAATACACTTCCCGTGTTGCCTGCAAATAAAAATCATCTTCCCGCAATGCTCCGGCTACTGCAGAAACCTGCTCCGGATCAAACAGAACTGCACCCAGAACACTTTGTTCTGCCTGACGGCTGTAAGGCACGGTTCTGATTCCTTCCGCCTGATTCATAATTCCTTCCTCCGTTATACTTCCGTTACCTTAACAGTGCATGTTCCATGCGCTTTGGGATGAAGCTTGACTTCCAATTTATGGGTCCCTGTGGTTTTGACTGCTCCGTCAGGAATCACCAATTTTCTCTTATCAATCACAATATGATGCTGCATTTTTATAGCTTCTGCAATATCTTTTGCAGTAATGGAGCCAAACAATTTTCCGTTTTCTCCTGCTTTTGCAGACAACTCCACAACAACACCTTCCAACTTAGCGGCAATTTCCTGCGCTTGTTCCAATTCTTGCTGCTTCCGAAATTCCTCCGCTTCCTTTTTTCCTCTTAATACATTCAGATTGGAGTTGTTTGCTTCTACTGCCAACCCTTTGGGCAACAGAAAATTACGGGCATATCCGTCGCTGACTTCCACATAATCCCCTTTTCTTCCTTTGCCTTTTACATCTGCTTGTAAAATAACTTTCATCATTATCTCAACCTTTCTTCATTATTCTCGTATTCATCTATGGTTTGTATCACCATTTTTTTTGCTTGTTCTAATGTAATACCATCCAATTTTGCTCCCGCCGACGTTTGATGGCCACCACCGCCCATTTGCTCCATAATTCTCTGCACGTTGATTTCGCCTCTGGAACGGGCGCTGACATGAACATGGTCTTCATGAGGACAAAGAACAAAACTTGCCCGCAATCCTTCAATGGTCAACAATTCATCTGCAGTCATAGGCATAATCTGCATATCATCCTTCCCCGGCAGACAATAAGTGATGGCATATTTCTTTTTATGAATATTTGCCGCTTCCACCGCTTCTGCAATTTTTCGATAAGTTTCCAAATCGGTACGAAACATATTTTGTACTTTAATAGGGTCTGCACCCTGACGACGTAAATAAGACGCGGCATCAAAGGTTCGCACATTGGTTTTTACCGTAAAATTCTTGGTATCCAACACAATACCGCAAAGAAGGGCTTCCGCTTCTGCCTTTGACAGCTTTAATCCGTTTCCTGCATACTGCAAAATTTCACTGACCATCTCGCTGGTAGAAGAAGCATAGGGTTCTTGATACATCAATGCAGGACGACTGATAAAATCTGCACTTCTGCGGTGATGGTCAATTAACACAACATGTGCGGACCGATTCATCAATTCAGGACATTCCACCAACGCAGGACGGTGAATATCCACAACTACCAACAAAGTATTCTCCTGTACAAAATTTTTCGCATGGGCAGGTTCAATCCAAATGGGTGGTAAATCCTTCTTTAAAGAACCAATCAGCTTCTTTACCGAGGAATTACATTCTCCCAACACAATTCTTGCAGGAGTATTCAAATGCTTGGCAATGGCACAAACACCCAAAGCTGCACCGATACAATCTGCATCCGGATTTTTATGACCCATCACAATCACATCAGGGGCATTTTCAATCAAGCTGTACAACGCCTGAGCAATTACTCTTGCCCGTACTCGGGTTCTTTTTTCCAGTTCTCTGGAATTGCCGCCAAAAAAAGAAAACTGGTCTTCCCGTTTCACCACCGCCTGGTCACCGCCACGTCCCAAGGCCAGCTCTAACGCTGCCTGAGATGCAGAAACCGCTTCGGCTAAGGTGCTTTGATGACTTCCCACACCAATACTTAATGTGACGGGAATATCATTGTATCCTTTGATTTTTTTCACTTCATTTAAGATGCGAAACTTTTCTTCCAGCAATATATTCAGATGCTGTTGATCCACAATCAGTAAATACCGATCTCTGTCAATCCGACGGAACATTCCCTCTAAAGGGGACGCCCAACGATAAAGAGCAGCCTCCATTTCCATCCGTAGTTTATTTTGATCTCCTTCGGGTAAGCCGGACATTACCTCTGCATAATTATCTACTGTAATGGAGCCTGCCGCAATTCTGCCTGCTTCGTATAAATGCTCCAATTCCCGTTCCCTTGATACATCCAACAAGGTCAGACCACAGGCATTCCATGTTCCTTCTAACTTTTGCGCAATCAGGGAATAAGTTTTTCCGTCTAACTGTACATCGCAAACAAATGCTGCTTTATCCTTTAATTCCTCACATTGAGGAATCACACCAACCACCGGTTCTCCAATCAGTCGTTTTCCCGGAAACAACTGCCCAAACGCTACATTAAACCACTGAATAACACCCTGATCATCGGTAATCAGGCAGGGTAATGCCAGCGACATCATCAACTGTTTGGTACTGCTGTCAGCCGTTTCGTTGGCATTTTTTAATGCTTGTTCCAAATGGTGTTCAAACGAAAGTTCCTGCTCTTGTCGAAACCGATAAAAAACAACGGTCACCGCTGCAGAACAAAGCATTGCCAATATGCCCCAAATCGGAGCAATGGTCATCAATGCAATGGATAATCCTGTCAGCAGAACAGTATTTCCCAAAAACATCAGAACTACTTTATTTTTCATCTCTTTCTCCCTCATTGAAAACTTTTAGGTGTCCGAAAATCCCACAAGGCATCAATCATGCCAACCAACGAAATAATCTGGAACAACAGAAACACAAAGGGCAGTATGATACAAAACACCAATAAACTTACACCTTTGGGCATCTTAGTTTTATTAATAAAATATTTGATCAGTGACAATCCACCGATAAATAACACACCCGATAATAAGGCGCTAACATTATAAAGCATAAAGTAAACTGACGAATTTTGTGCCAAAAGAATTTGTGCCACCATCAAAATCAAATACCCATAGGCAAAGGTTTTTGATACGTGTATCTGACTGAAGGAAGGCAAATAGGAAAAGGATTGCTTTAACCTGCAAAGCACACTGCGACTTAACAACACACAACCCAAAGAAAGAATCCCTGATGCCAACAAAAAAGCAGAGGGTATCATCATGGTCATAGTGTTCATCAAGCTCGGAAGAAGCCGAAGCATTTCATCCGCACCTTTACTGTCGGCAAGCTCAGGTACCGATTCCATCACAGAAATCCATTCCTTCATGGTTTGCTCCAGTATGGTCTGAAATTCTGCAATTAAATCCATCCCATATAACCATTTTGAAAGCATAAATGTTCCTATCATTGCGAAAAGATATGCCATGCTGCCCACAATTATCATCACAGCAAAGGATGTTTGCTTACGAAAACAAACGCCGATTGCCGTTCCCGGTAATACAATCATCAAAAAGCCGGAAAATAACATGGTTTGAAGATTGGAAAACATGGCAGTCAGTATCATAGAAACCACCAAAGCAACTACAGATATTTTTACAGATTGCACATACGTCAGTAAAACTGCAACGGTACAAACACCCAAAAACATTCCGAAAACAGAAAAGAGGGGCAGGTAAATAAAAGACAATGCAAAAAGAGCTGTCAATGCTGCCAGCAATGCTCCTTTGGTTAATTCTTTTGTTTGCATCCTTTTTCACCTTCTTTTCCTTACTGATATCTTATTATTATATCATACTTTTTTCAAAAGTACAATGGTTTTTGCAAATTCTCTTTTCTTTCATATAAAAAAGCATTGATTTCATTTCCCAAAAGTAGTGCAAATGAAACCAGATACAGCCAAAGAAGCAATACCACAAAGCTACCCAAGGTACCGTATATAAGGGCATAATTTCCAAAATTTTTCACATAAATTTCAAAACCAACCGTACTGATAATCCACAAAACGGTGGCAATAATTGCTCCGGGCAGGACCTCTTTCAATTTCAGCTTAATACGGGGCACAAAGGCGTACATGGCAGAAAGTCCCAATACAAATACCACAAACATTCCCAAAATTCTCAAACGGAAGAACCAAAACATCCCTGTGCTGTTTGTCAAAAACTGCAGAATAAACCGATTGCTGAACAAAATAAAGGTCAGAGAAAAAACCACAAACAAAATCAAAGACAAGGTAATCCCAAAGGAAATGAGATAGGCAACCAAAAAATGTCTTTTCGGTGCCGTATAACTGTGATTTAAGCTTTTATAAATGGCAACAGAGCTTCGGGTAGCAATCACAAGGGTTACAATAAAACCAACAGAGAACATTCGTCCCCGCAGTCCTGAAAAAAGCTCTGCGTTTTCCACCACCAATTCATATACGGGGTCGGGCACAACCGATTCCAGTACGTCCATCAGCATATCAATTCCCACAGGGAAATAATCCAGTAAAGAGACCACCCCGATCATCAAGGGGAAAAAAGAAAGCAGCAAATAATAGGAAAGCTGCGCTGCAACATTCCAAAGCTCATTTTTTTGAATTCGTTTCATAAACTGTAAAATCATGGTCTCGCTCCCTTCCTTCTTATTATACTACAAAAATCAGGGAAAAAAAAGAAAAATTTTTAATTCTGTGAAAAAATCCAAAAAAGGATTGCAATTAGACAAAAAATATAATATAATAATAAGAGACATATTTATGGAAATCGGTAAATGATAAATTCTTTCAAAATAAAGGAGCGAAAACAGTTATGGCAGCAAAATACAAAAATGTGATGCTTAAATTAAGTGGCGAAGCATTGGCGGGAGATAATAAAACAGGCTTGAATTTTGACATTTTAAATACCATTGCAGTCCAAATTAAAAAAGTAGTGGATATGGGTGTGAAGGTTTCTATTGTTGTTGGCGGCGGAAATTTCTGGAGAGGCAGAAGCGGCGGTCAGATGGACAGAACAAGAGCAGACCACATGGGCATGCTGGCAACGGTTATCAATGCACTGGCAATGGCAGATTCCCTGGAGGCAAACGGCGTCCCCACCAGGGTGCAAACAGGAATTGAAATGCGGCAGATTGCTGAGCCGTATATCAGAGGACGAGCTGTTCGTCATTTAGAAAAAAGCAGAGTGGTTATCTTTGCCTGCGGAACAGGAAATCCTTATTTTACCACCGATACTGCAGCAGCTCTTCGTGCAGCGGAAATGGGCGTAGAAGTGATTTTGCTAGCAAAAAATGTGGATGGTGTGTATGATAGCGATCCCAATCAGAATCCCAATGCCAAAAAATATGATCACATTTCCTTTATGGAAGTACTGAATCAGGGCTTGGGCGTTATGGATTTAACAGCTGCCACTCTTTGTAAGGACAACCATATTCCCTTGTTGGTATTTGGTCTGGATTGTCCTGAAAATATTGTAAAAGCGGTTTCCGGTGAAAATATCGGAACCTTAGTAGATTAAAGGAGGAAGTAACAATGAAAGGCAATTATGAAGTTTATGAAACCAAAATGAAAAAAAGTATCGGAAATCTGAAGGATACTTTGGCAACCGTTCGGGTAGGAAAAGCAAGTGCAGCGGTACTTGACCGGGTAACAGTAGAATATTACGGAACCCAGACCCCCATCGCTCAGGTAGGAACCATTTCTTCTCCCGACCCCAAATCACTGATGATTCAGCCTTGGGACGGCAGTATTTTAGGAGAAATCGAAAAGGCAATTTTAAAATCCGACTTGGGATTGACTCCCAATAACGACGGTAAAGTCATTCGTTTGTCCTTCCCACCGCTCACAGAAGAACGGAGAAAAGAACTGGTAAAACAGGTTCGTAAGTATTCCGAAGAAGGAAAGGTTGCCGTCCGTTCTATCAGACGTGATGCCATCGAAGCCTTTAAAGCACAGAAAAAGAATAGTGAAATTACGGAGGACGATTTGAAGAGTGCTGAAAAGGATATTCAGGATATAACCGATAAATTTACCAAAGAAATTGACCAGATTTGCGCAAGCAAGGAAAAGGAAATTTTAGAAGTTTAATAACAAAGCCGTCTGAATCATGCAGACGGTTCAGACTGTCGAAGAACCCGACTTTGCAACAAGCAAAAATCGGGTTCTTCTTCGTTTTTATTAAACATACGATAAAATCAAGTAATTTGGAAGGGGTATTGTTCCTCTTCCATTTCCATTTTGCAAGCTTTTTCAAATTCATGGTTGCAAACTTAAGTCTTACCCGGTTTGTTACCTGTGCAAGACCTGTGTATAGAGTATATCTCATTGCATGCTTTTCTTTTGCATCTGCAAATACTCTCTCAATTTTCTCTTTTCGCAGTTTATATAAATCAGCATATTCCGGCGTATGACGAATATCTTCAGCAAACTCTATGTAATCCGACCATATATGCTTGGTTACTGTTTTTATATAATCCTTTGATTCTGTGCATAAATGTCTTGTAGGACAATTTTTGCATATTTCCACAAGTTCATCTGCAGTTCTGCGTAACGATGGCAACCCATACAAATGCTGAATTAAGACCATTTTAAAAAGTACAACAGGATCTATACTTGGTCTTCCATTATCATCGCAATACAGTTCTTCCACAAAATCGTATATTTTAGAAAAATCCACTGCGCTGCTTATTTGTCTTAACAAATGTTCTTGTGGTACTAAATCTTCTATGCTTATCATTTCTACTTGGTATCTATTCTCGTAGCCTTTTTGCATCATCTTTCATCACTCAAGAACATTATACCATAAAATGAAGAAAAAGCCCAGACTTTTCTGGACTTTTTCAACAATCTGATCCCTCACATAGATTGTGAGGGATTTTTACTATACATAAGAGGCGTTTACCGTTCGTCAATGGGAACGTACTTTTGTCTGGGAGAAACATTTTTATATGCAGGGCGGATGATTTTGCCGTTTGCATATACTTCTTCAATTCTGTGTGCACACCAGCCAACGATACGCGCCATAGCGAAAATAGGAGTAAACAATTCTTCCGGAATATTCAGCATTTTATAAAGCAGACCGGAATAGTAATCTACGTTTGTGACGGCATGGCGGTTGTATTTTTGACGGAATACAGTGGGAACCAGCTTTTCCACCCGTTCATATAACCGATATTCTTTTTCGTATTCTGTTCCCAATGCCAGCTTTTCCACCTGTGCTTTTAATGCAATGGCACGAGGGTCGGAAATGGTGTAAACCGCGTGACCGAAACCGTAAATCAAGCCTGTTTTGTCAAATTCTTCTTTATATAATACCTTGGTCAGATACTGGAACAGGGCATCTTCATCTTCCCAATTTTTCACCTTGGCTTCCAAATCGAGCATCATATTTCTTGCTTTAATGTTTGCACCACCGTGCTTAAAGCCTTTTAATGCACCGACAGCCGTTGCAATAACAGAATAAGTATCTGTTCCTGAAGAAGATACAACATGAGTGGCAAAAGCAGAGTTATTACCACCGCCGTGCTCTGCATGAAGGGTCAGGGCAATATCGAGGGCTCTTGCTTCTTCCTGTGTATATTGATTATCCAATCTTGTCAGATGAAGCAGGTTTTCTGCAATGGATGCACCGGGCTTAGGGGTATGAATTACCAGACTTTGCCCGTCATAATAATGCCGTTTCGCCTGATAAGCATAAGCAATCAGGGAAGGGAAACGGGCAAGAAGGGCAATACATTGATTCATAATGTTGGTAAAATCCAAATCATCGGGATTTTCATCATAAGAATACAGCGCTAAAACACTGCGGGCAAGCTTGTTCATAATATTATTACTGGGTGCTTTTAAAATCATATCTTCCACAAAATTTTGGGGAAGATCTTGATTTTGTTCAATCAACAAACGAAAATCTGCAAGCTCGGATGCGGTAGGCAAGGAGCCGAGCAATAACAGATAACAGGTTTCTTCAAATCCGTACCGATTTTCTTGCTCACTGGCAACAACCAAATCCTTTACATCAATACCGCGGTAAAAGAGTCTGCCGTCGGTAGGAACACGTTCGTTATCATCAATAATATATCCACGAACTTCACCGATGGATGTCAGACCAACCAAAACACCTGTCCCGTCAGAGTTACGAAGTCCGCGTTTTACGTTGTAAGCAGAGTAGGTTCCCGGGTCAATCATATAGTTTTGTTTGATGTTTTTTTGATTTTCATGGGATAAATTTGTATTTTCCTGAATTTTTTCAGACAAAGAAACAACCTCCTTCTTATCCGAAAATGAATGATGAAACTCTCCTTATTTCAAAATTCATTTTTTAATGAGTTTATTATACCACAAAACTGTATTTTTTGCAAGTTTTTCTTTTTGAAATTTCATTGATTCGTTGTTTGTAAAAAAAATATTTAACTTTTTCTTCATTTTATATTGCAAAATGTTCAAAAATAGTGTATTATATATAGTGATACTTTATGTCTTTCAAACGCAAAGGCGTTTGCAAAAGAGAAAATTAAAACAGAGAGGAAGGTTTTTATGGCAAGTAATCTGTTCCAGAATATGATGTATCAGTTAAAGGATGTAATCGGTCGTGACGTGGGGATGTTGGATGATACGGTAACGGTAATTGCAAGCTCGGATTCATCCATGCTCTACATGACAATGGATGCAGTAGAAGATGCTCTGTCCGAAACATTCGGAATCTTCACCTGTGATGGTTATACCTATAAGGTTGTGGGAGTACGGAATAAAATTGAATACATCGTATTTGTTGAAGGGGAAGATGAGGAAGCAAAAACATTCTGCTCTATGGTTGCTGTCAGTGTTGCAAACCTCAGACAGATTTATGACGAAAAATATGATAAAGCAAATTTAATCAAAAATATTATCTTGGATAATATTTTACCGGGAGATATTCATTTGCGCGTAAAAGAATTACGGATTTCTCCTACTGCAAGCCGTGTTGCAATGCTCATTCGTATTACCGAGGGAGAAGATGTTTCCATTTATGAAATTATCCAGAATATGTTCCCTGAAGCAGATAAGGATTATATTATCAATCTGAACGAAAAGGATTTGGTTTTGGTTAAGGAAGTAAAGCAAGGAACCACTGCCAAAGAATTGGAAAAATTGGCAAAGGCAATTGTGGATACCATCGGAGTAGAGGTTTATGTAAAAATCAATGTTGGGATTGGTTCGGTGGTTGACAATGTAAAAGAGCTTGCCCGTTCTTATAAGGAAGCGCAGGTTGCCATGGAAGTGGGCAAGGTGTTTGATGTGGAAAAAACCATTGTCAACTATGAAAACTTAGGCATCGGCCGTTTGATTTATCATTTGCCTACCAAGCTTTGCGAAATGTTTTTGAATGAAATCTTCAGAAAAGAATCTATTGAAGTGTTGGATCAGGAAACCA
>SVJP01000217.1 GCA_015068925.1 Oscillospiraceae bacterium | reverse complement strand
CGAATTCCAATCATAGACATATGAAGAGTTCTCGGAATAGGAGTTGCAGTCATAGTTAGCACATCAACATCCTGCTTTATTTCCTTTAACCGTTCTTTGTGCGCTACGCCAAACCGTTGTTCTTCATCCACAATCAACAGTCCCAAGGACGGGAATTTCAAATCCTTCTGCAAAATTCGATGTGTCCCTATCACAATATCGACCTGCCCCCGTTCCAAACGCTCCAAAATATCCTTTTGCTCCTTCTGAGTACGAAATCTGGATAACATTTCTACGCGAACGGCAAAGGGTTCCATTCGACTTTTGAAATTTTGATAATGCTGTAATGCTAAAATGGTAGTAGGTGCCAGATATGCCACCTGCTTATTATCCATCACACACTTAAAGGCTGCACGAATAGCAACCTCTGTTTTTCCGTATCCAACATCACCGCAAAGCAAGCGATCCATAGGAACAGGACGTTCCATATCTTTTTTTACATCCAAAATGCATTTGATTTGATCTTCTGTTTCCGTATAAGGAAACACATCTTCAAATTCTTGTTGCCAGGGGGTATCTTTCGAAAAAGAATACCCTGCTATATTTTGTCTGGCAGCATACAACCGAATCAAGTCATCCGCCAAATCGGCACAACTTGCACGAACTCGACTTTTGACTTTATTCCATTCTTTGCCGTCTAATTTATTTACCTTCAATTGACTTTTTGCACCCACATACTTATGCAACAAATCCAACTGGGTTGCCGGAACATAAAGCATATCCGTTCCACTGTAGCGAATTTTCAGATAATCTTTTGTAACACCACCTGCCGTAACCAATTCCTGACCTAAAAACTGTCCGATTCCGTGATTGACATGAACCACATAATCTCCCGGGTTTAAGTCAGTGGCGACATTCATTATTTTTTGTTGATCTTTTGTTTTTCTCGCTTTTTTTCCCTGTTTTTTCTTGCTAATGTCTCGATCGCTGATCACTGCTAATTTAATAGTAGGATACTCAAAACCACTGCTCAAGCTGCCTGTTGTAACTGTAAGAGATGCAGGGGCACTATGGGGATTTTCATCAAATACCGTCATTAGTCCGTCTTGATTCAGATGATCAGACAAAATCATTCCTCTACTTCTGCTTCCTGCCAACATCAATACCCGATATCCTTGCTCCTGATACAATTTTAAATCTGTTGTCAGCAAGGTCATATTTCCATTGTAAGTGGTTTGAAGCTTACACTCTAAGTTTACCAATTTTTTATAAGAAACCCCTGTATTGGTTTGCAAAAGAGGACAAAAGGTCAGAATGGTATTTCGATTTAAACGGTGAAGCAATTCATCATATTCCAAAGAATAATTTTGATCCACTCCACCAAGCTTTCCTTGTTCCATCATTGCTGAAACCCCTTGATGCACCTCCCAGGATGCATTTTCCGCTTTTTCGCGCAATAAAGACGGGTCATCCAGTAAAATTAAAGAATCACCGCTAAAATAATCAATGAGCAATGGTAATTTATCATAAAACAAAGGCAAATATTTATCGTCAGAAGGAAAATATCCCGTTTCCCGCAATCGTTCACTGTCCTGTGGACAAAAGGATTCAATTTGCTCTGCAACTCTCATTGCCCGTTCCTTCTCATACAACACTTCACGAGCAGGAGGAATTCTTACAGTAGAAATGCGTTCAACAGAAAGCTGGGTAAACACATCAAACGTTCTGATGGTATCCACCTCATCACCAAACAACTCAATTCTCACAGGTTGTTCCAGATGAACGGGAAAAATATCCAAGATACCGCCTCTTAATGCAAATTGTCCTTGTCCTTCCACGGTTTCACATCGACTATACCCTGCTTGAACAAGCTTTACTAACATTTCTTCCATATCCACTTCATCCGCTTCTGAAAATATGACGGTATGTTTCTTCAAATGCTCAGGCGATAGAACAGGACTGCATACCGCTCCAATGGGAGCAACAACAATTCCTCCACCCTTGATGATTCGCTCCAAAATAGAAATTCTTGCAGCGGTGGTTTCTCTGCTGACGGTATCCATATCGTAAAACACAAATTCACGACCGGGAAACAAAAACACTCTTTGTTCCAGAAAAAAGCTCAAATCACGATACCACATTCTTGCAGATTCTTCATTTGGCGTAATCACAAGGCAACTTTTTTGATTGGTATCGTAAAGCAACGAAAACAGAACATGAGCACGACCGGCGCCTGACAATCCACTCACACAAACACACTCTCTTTTTTCTAATCCATCCAGAATGTTTTTATAACCTTCTAATTCATTCAGTAAACCGTAAAATCGTGGCATATTCTGTTCCCCCTTTCTGTTAATTATATTGATTCATTGCACACTCGATATCCTTTAGCATCATTTCCACCGCACCGCAAACATTGGGAATAATAGAAATCATGGTTTCTAATTCATCTTTTGAAAACGTTCCCAAAACATGGTCAGCCAAATCCATCTTTTCATAAGCAGGTGCCCCCACGCCGATTTTTAATCGTGGAAATTCATCCGATTGGAGCTGATAAATAATCGATTTAATTCCGTTATGACCACCTGCACTTCCCTTTTTACGGATACGCAATTTTC